>NZ_JAWQRR010000016.1:0-387048 GCF_033446045.1 Plantactinospora sp. KLBMP9567
CCGCGGTGGTTGTTCTCGCCGGGGCCGAACAGGTAGCGCAGTAGCGGGCCGAGCCCGTGGATGGGGCCGCGTTCATGGACTTTCGGGATCAGGTCGGCCTCCCGGTGGCGGCTGGTGCTGGCCGGTGGGCGTAGGGCAGCGGCGCTACTGGGCTGAAGGCGCGGGGTGCGCGTCGGTCCCGGGCGAAGCGGTGCGCGATGCGTTCCTCGGCTAAGACCTGCTTCTCGGTGACGCGAGGGCTGCCGTCGTGGTGGTGGATTGTGTCGGGGTAGATCGCGGCCGGCTCCATCCGGGAACGCGCCGTCCGCGTGTTTGCCCAGTTCATAATCGTGTCTGTGAGGGCGTCGGCCTCATCTCGGGAGTTCAGTGCGTGCGCGCAGGCGTCGAGGAAGGGCCGGTATTCCACCGACCGTTGTTGCGCGGTCACGGTTCGTCTGGTGGGTGAGGCGATCACTGCGGCGAGCGCGGTGACTTCCGGGAAGATCGCGGCCATGAACAGCGACCGCCGGTAGCCGTCTGGCAAGAGCAGGTCGAGACGCTGCTCCCATCGTCGCCAGAGGGGGTGGTGTGGTGCGCTGAACCGCAGGTCCAGGCAGATACGGGTTGCCGAGACGGTGGCGTCGAAGGTGATCGTCCAACCGTGCCGGCGGGTGGTGCGCCGCAGTCGGTGTTGTGCGGCGCCCAACTCCGGCAGCCGCGCGCCGAGCAGGAGGGGCGGCTCGTCGTGGATCCCGTCCGGCGGGCCGACCCGGTAGCCGTGCCGGGTGCACAGGTACTCGTCGTGGGCGAACAGCCGCCGCACCTGGCCGCCCTCATGCCGAGCGGTGCAGCGGGGACAGGCACGTTGGGCCAGGTGACGCAGGCTGCGCCACGCCGGCGGCGGAACCCGCAGCTCGGGCAGCGCCCAGGCCAGTCCAACGGGCTGGTAGCCGGTGATGGCCGCAAGCCGGCGCAGCGCGGCAGCGGCGGCGTCGACGTGCCTGAGGCGCCGTTGGATGCCGACGTGCTGGGCCAGCGTGCTGCTGGACAGTCCGTGCACTAGATCGAGACGACGCAGCCAGGAGGTGAGGGTTTCGTTCCGCGCAGGCGCCAGCGGGATCGGCAACCGCCGCCAGTCGCTCACTTCTTCGCCTTGCCGCGCCGTCCCGGTCTCTGGACGTGGGCGCGTTGCGCGGCGTGGTCGACGGGTATCAGGTCGAGCAGGTCTTTCGTGATCTGTTCGGTGCCGTCCTGGATGGCCAGGACCGCCGCGCCGCGCACCAGGTGCGACAGGCTGCCGATCATGCCGCTGGTGCGGGCGAACAGGTATTCGTCCAGCCCGGTCAAAGTGCCGGGCTGGTGGCGGTGTAACCGCAGGCTGGCCTCCATGGTCGAGACCAGACCGCGCCAGGTCTCACGCTGCTCGGTGGTGCCGTAGTCGAACGGCCGCGCGGGGATGAGGGTGAACCGGCCGGCGATCTGCCGGCCCCGGGTGCCGGCGAACAGGCCGATCTCGTCGACGTCCAGGCCGGCGTAGACGAACGTGGCCGGCAGCCGCTCCGCGAAGTACTTCAGCGTGTCCGACACCTCCGCGCCGGCCCGGGTGGCGAGGCTGATGTTGTGTATCTCGTCGACCAGCACCAGATCGACGTGGGTGCGGGCGGCGGTGGCGCAGACCGCGTTGGTCACGTCGGTGAGGTTCGCCGAACGAGGTGCCGGCAGGCCGAAGAACCGGGAAAACTCCACCGCCACCATTCGTGGTGTCGCCGCCGGAGGGACCGTGATGTAGACGACCGGCAACCGGTGCCGATCCTGCGGGTGCCGCCGGCGGGCGGCGAGGTCATGCGCCCGGCCGAGCTGGCTCAGCGCCGTGGTCTTCCCGGTGCCCGACGCTCCGCTGATGATCACGCCCCGGCGGGCGGAGATCTGGTTGCGGTTGAGCTGGATCAGCAACCGGCTCGTCGCGATGACCTGCCGGATGACCGGCGTGTTCACCAACGGCAAATCGGCGTGGTACTCCATTCGCGCCTCGTCATACCCGACCCGCCGGCCCGCGCTCAGCCCCGCCAACGCCGCCTCGGCCAGCAGGGCCGGTGGGTTCGGTTCGGCGTCCACGAACCGCCGCCATCCCTCCTTGGTGGTCAACGGATTCTCCGTCGACGGCTCAGCGTCGTCGGGGTCCCCGGCGCGCGGGCGGGGCAGGATGGCGGTCAATACGGCCACCTCTCGGCCTCGACGCGGGCGTCGAAGATCCCCATCGGGACCACGGTCGTACTGGTCTGCCCGTCCAACTCGTCGTCCTCGTCAGCCTGTGCCTCGGATTCCTCGACGGGCGGGGGCCGGTGCGCGGCGGCGGCCACCCGGGTCCGCGCCGCGACTCGGGCACTCGCCTTGTCCGCTGGCGGGCCGGCCTGAGCCCGGGTGAGCAGCTCGTCGAGGACCCGGGCCACCGCGGTCTCGTTGGTATCGTCCCGGCCGGCCTGCGCCGCCAGCCGGCGGGCATGGCGCCAGGTGAAGTCCGCGAACGGCGCCGAGACCATCGGCAGGTGCGTCCATGCGGCGGTGACCCACCCGTGCGGGGTCCGCACGAACACCTGCGACAGGTCGTAGGGGTCGTAGTGCACCTCCCACAACCCCCGCCGCGCCGTCACCCCCGAGTGCTGCCGCCGCCACGTCCCCAACTCCGGGCTGTCGTAGGTGCGGTAGTCGATCCGAACGCCGTAATCGTTGATCTGCCGCCACGCCACCGGCAGCAGCTCCAGGTAGTCCTCCCCGGTCAGCACCAGCGGCAGGTAGCCGGCCGCGGCGACCAGGGCCGCGTACTTGTCGTTGGGCGAGATCGCACGGCGCGGGAAGTACGGATCGCGCAGCGCGTCGTGCGGGCGAGCCTGCCACCCGCAGAGCAGCCATTCATCGAGCAGGTCCTGCAAGTCCGGAACCGTCCACGCCGCCTGGGCGTCCACCCGGTCCCCCCGAAGCGTCGTGTTGGAGCCGGTGTAGGCGGCCACGTGCTGGCAGAACAGGGTGTTGATCGCGTCGAAGGTGGCCTCCACAATCCCCTTGTCCGTCGGCGTACCCGGCCGGCAGTTCTGCACCGAGATGCCCAACCGGGCGCAGGCCCGGGTGAACGTCTCCGACACGAACACCCTCCCGCCGTCGATGACGATGGTGTCCGGCACGATCACCGGCTTCGCCGCGGCCAACTCCATCCGGGCGTCCACATCCACCAACCGGGCGTGCGGCAGCCGCGACGCGGACATCCGCAGCACCGCCGACCAGCCCGGCCGCATCGGCTCCGGCACCAGCATCCGGGCCAGCAGCAACGCCGCGTCCACCGCCTTCGTGCCCACCGGCCGCAGCACCGCCGCGCAGATCGTCCGGGTCGCCACGTCGACCGCGATCGTCAGGTCCGCCCGCACCGGCATCCCCGACTCCAGCAGCACCATCACGTCGATCGGAGTCGAGTCGATCTGCACCTGCTCACCCGGCCGCCCGGCGAACGTCGGCGTGAACACCCCCTGTGGCCGGTTCGCCGTCTGCCGACGGGTCACCGCCGACCCGAACGTGTGCCGCCCAGTCGACAACGCATCGATCAGCTTGTAGAACGTCGAACGGCCCGGCAGCGGCACCACCCCCGGCCCGTAGGCGTCCTCCACCGCCTTGACCACCTGCCGGATCAGCCGCCCACGAGTGCCCGTCGACACATGGGTCTCGGCATCGATCACCTGACGAGCCACCGCCACCAGCCGCGCGTCCGCCCGCCCGGTAACCTCCCGAACCCGCACCGCCCGCCGATCCACCAACCCCCACAGACCCTGCTGCGCGTACCGGGCGCGCATCCGCTCCACCGTCCGATAGCCAACACCCAACTCGGCAGCCTTGGCCTCGGTGCGCTGCACCACCGTGCGGGCCACCGGGTCGTACTCCGGCCGCGCTGCCGCGCCCGGCTCGGCGCCGAGCGGCAGGCCGGACTCCACCTCGACCACATGCCGCTCCCAGTCCCGCGCCTCAACAAGGACCTCCTCCGGCAGGCCGTCCAGCAGCCCGAACGGCTCCACCCCGGGCAATGTCGTCCCGTCCACCACGGCAAAGTCCGGCGCGGCCATCAGAAAGGAAGCCAGCACCACCTGCTCCGTACCAGCCTGAGCGCGCAGCCGCACCGACGTACCCGCCACCGCCACCACCTGGTGCTCACCGCCGTCGAAGCTCACCCAGTCACCCGGACGCAGTACCGCCCGCGTCCGCCCGCCGATCACGGCGTTACCACGCTGGTAACGGTGGTGCCCTGGTGCAGCGGCACCGACAGGTCCGCAACGAGGTCGTGGCGCCATAGCAGGTGGAACAGCACCGGCAGCACCCCGACCGGATCACCGACCGCCTCCGCGCCGACCATCAACGCGGCGGGCTCAGCCAACGCGACCCGCAACGCTGCCGCTATCTCCGGGAGATGATGGCGCGGGTGCCGATACCCGGCCAGCCACCGCAGATTCGCCGTCGCGATCAACTCCGGGGCTCCGACCAACCGGTACTCCCAACCCAACAGCTCGCACGCCCACCGCGTCGCCTCGAACTTCGCCCGATCCCGGGCCGGCCGACGCTCAACCGGCCGGCAGTCAACCACCACCGCCGAGCCATCCGCCCGACGGGCGAACAAGTCCGGCACGTGCGCCACACCCTTGCCGCCCGGCGCCGTCCACCACAACCAAAACGGCTGCGCGGCAATCCCCACCACAGCCGGATCGAAGTCCAGCCACATCACATGATCGCGCTCCAGCCACGACTCATACCCCACGTGACCAGCGACCGTGGACGACCACCACAGACCCGACAGATGCCGCTGACCCTTCCGCGCGGTGAACCGCCGAGCCGGCGCAACCGCCTCGAACCGCACCGCCCACGCCTCCGCCAGCGACACCCGACGCCGCGTACCGTCCTCGGTGACGTACCCCACCACGAACTCATCGAGCGACCAGCCAAAAGCCACATCCCGCACGGCCGGTAGCGTCGTCACACCGAGCATTCTCGGCCGATCGGCGACCCATCGACGCCCATGACACGCCAACTAAACCTGGACGCCGCCAGATCATCCGCCATGTTTACCTGGACTCCGCCATCTTCACCTGGACAGGACAATGCCGACAGGGTAGTCGGGGGCCGGCGCGCGGGCCGGGGGTGAGCAAGCTAACGATCACGGTACGAGGCTCGTTAGCGTTCCGGGACCGGCCGCCGATAACATCCACGGTGTCGGACAACGCTGTCCTCCGTACTCGATCAAGGAGCGCACGGTGACCGACCAGCATGATCACGACGGGCCCGACGCCGCACTGCGGGCCGACATCCGCCGGCTCGGCAAGCTCCTCGGCCAGACGCTGGCCCGCCAGGAGGGCCCACCCCTGCTCGACCTGGTCGAGGAGGTCCGTGCGCTGGTCCGGCACGACGCGGAGGCGGCCGCCCAGCGGCTCGGCGCGATGGACGTGACCACCGGCACCAAGCTGGCCCGGGCCTTCTCCACCTACTTCCACCTGGCCAACATCACCGAGCAGGTGCACCGGTCCCGGGACCTACGCCGGCAGCGGGCCGCGCACGGTGGCTGGCTCGACCAGGCCGCCCGGCTGATCCGGGAGCGCGGGGTGCCACCCGAGGAGATCGCCTCGGTCGCCCGCCGGCTCTCCGTCCGGCCGGTCTTCACCGCCCACCCCACCGAGGCGGCCCGCCGGTCGATCCTCTCCAAGCTGCGCGCCGTCGCCGACGAACTCGACGCCGAGGCCGCTGCCGCGATCCTCTACGGGGCCAGCGACGAAGGCCCGGCCAGCCGCCGCCTCGCCGAACTGCTCGACCTGCTCTGGCAGACCGACGAGCTGCGGCTCGACCGGCCGGACCCGACCGACGAGGCCCGCAACGCCATCTACTACCTCCGCGACCTCTACGCCGAGGCGGCCCCGCAGGTGCTCGACGACCTGGCCGACACGCTGCGCGGACTGGGCGTGGAGACCGCGCCGACCGCCCGGCCGCTGACCTTCGGCACCTGGATCGGCGGCGACCGGGACGGCAACCCGTTCGTCACCCCGCAGGTCACCCGGGACGTGCTGCTGATCCAGCACGAGCACGGCATCCAGGCCACCGAGGCGGCGATGGAGGCGCTGATCAACGAGATCTCGGTCTCCCGCCGGCTACGCGGAGTCAGCCTCGACCTCTCGGCCAGCCTCGCCAAGGACCTGGACGCGCTCCCCGAGGTGGCCCCCCGGTTCCGCCGGGTCAACGCCGAGGAGCCGTACCGGCTCAAGGCCCGGTGCGTCCGCGCCAAGCTGGCCAACACCCGGCGCCGGCTCAACCAGGGCACCCCGCACGTGCCGGGGCGGGACTACCGGGGCTCCGCCGACCTGCTCGCCGACCTGGAGCTGATGCGCGCCTCGCTGGCCCGCAACTCCGGCCAGCTCACCGCCGTCGGCCGACTCGCCTCGGCGATCCGCACCGTCGCCGCCTTCGGGCCGCACCTGGCGACGATGGACATCCGGGAGCACGCCGAGGCGCACCACGTGGTGCTCTCGCAGTTCTACACACAGGTCGGCGAGGTGCCGGACTACGCGTCGCTGAGCCGGACCGAGCGGACCAAGTTACTCGCCGAGGAACTGGCCGGCCGGCGCCCGCTCTCCACCATGGACACTCCGTTGACCGAGGCGGCCCGGAAGACCTTCGACGTCTTCGGCACCGTCCGCGAGGTGCAGGAACGGTTCGGCGTCGAGGTGATCGAGTCGTACATCATCTCGATGACGCTCGGCGTGGACGACGTACTCGCCGCCGTGGTGCTGGCCCGGGAGGCCGGGCTGGTCGACGTGCACACCGGCCGGGCCCGAATCGGCTTCGTGCCGCTGCTGGAGACCCCGGCCGAGCTGGACGCCGGAGGCGAACTCCTCGACGAGATGCTGTCGCTGCCGGCGTACCGGGCGATCGTGGCGGCCCGGGGCGACGTGCAGGAGGTGATGCTCGGCTACTCCGACTCCAACAAGGAGGCCGGGATCACCACCTCGCAGTGGTCCATCCACCGGGCCCAGCGTGCGCTGCGGGACGTGGCCGCCCGGCACAACGTACGGCTGCGGCTCTTCCACGGCCGGGGCGGTACGGTCGGCCGGGGCGGCGGCCCCACCCACGAGGCGATCCTCGCCCAGCCGTACGGCACGCTGGACGGCGAGATCAAGGTGACCGAGCAGGGTGAGGTCATCTCCGACAAGTACACCCTGCCCTCGCTGGCCCGGGAGAACCTGGAGCTGACCCTGGCGGCGGTGTTGCAGAGCACCCTGCTGCACACCACCCCCCGGCAGCCGGCCGAGGCGCTGGACCGCTGGGACGCCACCATGGACGTGGTCTCCGGTGCCGCCTACCGGCGCTACCGCTCGCTGGTGGAAAATCCGGACCTGCCGGCGTACTTCTGGGCCTCCACCCCGACCGAGCTGCTCGGCGCGCTCAACATCGGCTCCCGGCCGGCGAAGCGGCCGAACACCGGGGCGGGGCTCGCCGGGCTGCGCGCCATCCCGTGGGTCTTCGGCTGGACCCAGACCCGGCAGATCGTCCCCGGTTGGTTCGGCGTCGGGTCGGGGCTGGCCGCCGCCCGCGAGGCCGGGATGGCCGACATCCTGTCCGAGATGCACCGAGCCTGGCACTTCTTCGGCACGTTCCTGTCGAACGTCGAGATGATGCTGAGCAAGACCGACCTGGACATCGCCCGCCGGTACGTCGAGACCCTGGTCCCGGAGCCGCTGCACCCGATCTTCCACATGATCGAGGCGGAGTACGAGCTGACCAAGCAGGAGGTGCTGGCCATCACCGCCTCCCCCGCGCTGCTGGAGAACTCCCCCGTGCTGCAACGTACCCTCGCCGTCCGGGACACCTACCTGGAGCCGCTGCACCACCTCCAGGTGGCGCTGCTGCGGCAGTACCGCGACTCGGGCGCCGCCGGCCGGGCCATGGCCACCGCCCCGGGCGGCCGGCGCGCTCCCGGTGACGGTACGGCGCTGGAACGGGCCCTGCTCACCACCGTCAACGGCATCGCCGCCGGCATGCGCAACACCGGCTGAGCCGCCGGTACGGCCGGCGCGTCGACCGGGCCGGCGAGTTTCCCGGCCGGCGCGTCGACGCGGGCGAAAATCGGCTGAGCCGAAGATCGAGCAGGGGTAGCCCGAGCCGGGGCGGGGACCGCAGCCGCGGCGGTTCCGGCCCCGGGAGCGGAATCGGGCGTACCGTCCCGGCCCGGGGTACGGCCCTGAGGAACGGGTCTTGACATCGACGCGACTTGATGTCGAAAATTTACGTCATCGCGTCGGCCAGTGAAAATTATCGGCCCCTCGCCCACCGGTGAGGCGGCCCTGGCGTTTCTCCCCGGACGCGCGACCAGACGGCAACCCCCACCCGTCTCCACCACCCGTGGTTCGGCATCGTCCACCCCCTCACCCCCGGGAGGAACCCATGTCCGGCACACCCCTCATGCGCAGACGCACCCTGCTGGCCGCGGTCGCCGGGATCGCGGCCGCGCCGCTGCTCGCCAGCCCCGCCCAGGCCGCACCGCCGAAGATCTACCTCGACCCGGGGCACGGCGGCACCGACCCCGGCGCGGTGGGCAACGGTCTCCAGGAGAAGTCCCTGACCCTCGACATCGCGCTGCGCACCCGCACCGTCCTACAGAGCAACTGGGACGTCTCGATCCGGATGTCCCGCACCACGGACATCACCCGCAGCCTGAGCTACCGCAGCAGCGACGCCAACTCCTGGGGCGCCAACATCTTCGTGAGCATCCACATCAACGCCGGTGGCGGCACCGGCTTCGAAAGCTACGTCTATCCCACTGCCGGCGCCGCGACCCTGCGCCTGCAGGACGAGGTGCACGCGGCCGTGCTGAGCAACGCCCGCACCGTCGGCTCGGTCACGGATCGCGGCCAGAAGACGGCGAACTTCCAGGTTCTCCGGGAAACCGCGATGTCGGCGGTACTCACCGAGAACCTCTTCATCGACCGGGCCGCCGACGCCGCCCTCCTCGCCCGCGCGGACTTCCGGCAGGCGCTCGCCGTCGGGCACGCCCGGGGAATCGCCCGGTTCTTCGGCCTCGCCTGATCGGGTAGCCGTGGGGCGTCGGTCGGGCGCCGCCGGACACCGGTCTCGCCGAGGCGAGGCGGCGGGAACCCGCGCACGCGGCCGTGCATCCACATGGCGGTGCACTACCGCGACCGGTGCCAGCGGGCCCGAACCGGCCCCACGGCTCCTCGTCGGTCAGCTAGTCTCGCCGGCCACGCTGAACGTGCGCAGCCGGCGGATCGCCAACAGGGTGAAGCCGACCGTGAAGACCGCGCTCATCACGATCGCCACCGGCAGCGACACCGACCCGTCCAGCAACGCCGTCGGCGCGATCCGGTCGGTCAGGGTCACCACGTAGTGCTGCACCGACAGCACCCGGGTACCGCTGACGATGTTGGTGAGCAGGCCCTCCCAGATCAGCACGTAGACCAGGCCGAGCAGCACCGGACGCCGGGTCAGCAGGCTCAGGGCCAGGAAGAACGCCGAGTACACCAGCGCACCGACCGCACTCGCGGCGGCCAGCCCGAGCCCGAAGCGTACGGACTCGACCAGCACTCCGGCGACGTAGAGCGGTACGGCGACGGTCAGCGCACTGACCCCGGCCGCCACAGCCAGCTTCGGCAGCACGATCTGCCACCGGGGCAGCGGCTTGGTCAGGATGTGCAGCAGCGTGCCGTCGTCGATCTCGGAGCCGAGCACCGCCGTGCCGACGATCAGCGCGGTCACCGGCAGCACCACGCCCAGCCCCAGCCCGTAGACGACCGGCTGACCCCACTCGGTCGGGGCGATGCCGGTCGCCCGGGCCAGCACCGCCAGCCCGACCAGCAGCACCGGCAGCGGGAAGAGCAGCAAAAACCGGCGCCGGCCGAGCAGCCCGCGTGCGGTGATCCAGGTAACAGTCGTCATGGGGGTCACGCCTCCACCAGGTAGGAGAACACGCTCTCCAAGGATTCGTCCGAGGGCAGCAGCCGGCGTACCCGGATGCCGGAGGCCAGCGCGATCTTCGGCAGGGCCCGGGTGAAACTGCCGTAGTCGCCGGCCCGGACGGTCAGCCCGTCCCGGGTGACGTCCACGCCGTTCACCGAGGGCTGGCCGATCAGCTCGACGGCAAGTCGCCGGTCGTCGCTGGACTGCACCGCGAAGACGTGCGGCCGGTTGGTCATCAGCCGCCGGATGGTCCGGAAGTCGCCGGAGGCGGCCAGCCGGCCCGAGACGATCACCTGGACGGTGCCGGAGACCTGCTCGACCTCCTCCAGGATGTGCGAGCTGAACAGGATCGTCCGGCCCTGCTCGCCGAGCGAGTGCAGCAGCTCCATCATGTGCAGCCGCTGCCTCGGGTCCATCCCGTTGAACGGCTCGTCCAGCAGCAGTACCTGCGGGTCGTGCACCAGCGCGGCGGCGACCCGGGCCCGCTGGCGCATGCCCTTGGAGTACGTGCCGATCCGGCGGTGCTGCGCGTCGGTCAGCTCGACCAGCTCGATCGCCCGCCGGGCCGCCGCCTCCGGCTCGGGCAGCCGGTGCAACCGGGCACTGGCCACCGCGAACTCGTACGCGCTGAGGAAGTCGTAGACCGACTCGCGCTCGGTGACCAGGCCGAGTTGCCGGTAGACCGCCGGATTGCCCCAGGTGGGTTCGCCGTCGAGGGTCACCGTGCCCTTCGAGGGGGCCAGGAAGCCGGCCATCATGTGCAGCACGGTGGTCTTGCCGGCGCCGTTCGGCCCGAGCAGGCCGGTCACCCCGGCACCGAGGCGCATCGACACGTCGTTGACGGCCACCACGTTGCCGTACCAGCGGGAGACCCCGGCCAGTTCCACGTCACTCATCAACAGCCGCCCGAGAAACCCGTGGCTTCAGCCATAGGGAGGAAAGGGCGGTCAGGCGTGGTATTGGTCTTCGGCATGTCGTCGACTCCTCCGTAGGCGAAACTGTCGTATGCGGCTGAGATGCTGCTAGGTGTGGGCGAGACGGTGCGGTACACCTACCGGTTGCGTCCCGGTGCGACCGCGCGGGGCGCACTGCTGGCGGAGTGGGGGCGGTGTCGCTGGCTGTGGAACGAGGCCGTCCACCAGTACAAGACCGGCCGCAGACCCACCTTCGGCAAGCTGTCGAAGCTGCTGACCGAGGCGCGGGCCCGCTCGTCGTGGCTGCGCGACGGGTCCCAGGTCGCCCAACAACAAACGCTGCGTAGCTACGCTCTCGCCCTCCAGCACTCCTTCAGGGTGAAGGGACGGGGCCGGCCGAGACCGAAGCGACGTAAGGACGCCCGGCCCAGCCTCGAATACACCACACGCGGCTTCTCGGTCCGCGACCGCCGACTGCGGCTGCCCGGCGGCGTCACCATTCCGGTCGTCTGGTCCCGCGAGCTGCCGTCCGATCCGACCAGCGTCCGGGTCTACCAGGACTGCCTCGGGCACTGGTACGCCTCCTTCGTCGTCCGCCGCGACACCACACCCGCGCCCGACGTCGAAGGTGCGATCGGCATCGACTGGGGTGTCACGACGACCGCGACGACCACCAACCCGGCCTACGACCTGCCGTACCTCGGCCACCGGAAACGCTGCGCCGCCGAACTCGCCAAACTCCACCGCCGGATGGCCCGCCGACGGCGGGTGAAGGGTGCCCCGCCGTCGAACGGCTACCTGCGCGCCAAGCCGCAGGCGGCGAAGATCGCGAAGAAGGCGGCCCGGCAGAACACCCACCACGCCCGCGTCTGGGCAAAGAAGATCATCGACAACCACGCCACCATCGCCGTCGAGGACTTCCAACCGACATTCCTGGCGAAGTCCCGGATGGCCCGTCAGGCCGCTGATGCGGCGATCGGGGCGGCGAAGCGGGAACTGGTCGAGCGTGGCATGCGGGCGGGCCGGAAGGTGGTGCTGGTACCGCCCGCCCACACCACGATGACCTGCTCGCAGTGCGGTACGAGAGCCAAGCACCGCCTCGGGCTGGATATCAGAATCTTCCGGTGCGACACCTGCGGACACACCGCCTGCCGGGACCGGAACGCCGCGAGGACGATCCTCGCCACGGCAGAACGTGACCGTGCTGGCGCCGACGACGTAAGACATGCGATCACCTCCGTCCGGAACGGTGCTCTCGTGCGGTCCGAGCCAGAAATCCCCCGGCTTCCAGCCATGGGGAAGCGTTACTTGGCGGCGACCTTCCGGTAGCGGGCGAGCAGCAGCAGGATCCCGGCGACGACGAACCCGACGGTCACCAGGCCGTAGAGCGGGCCGTACGAGCCGATGTCGAGGTCGCCGGTCGCCTCGAAGGCCCAGTCCCCGATCCCGCCGACCAGGGTGACCGGACTGGCCAGCCCGGCGAGCTGGTTCGCCGCCTCGTACGGCATCACCGACAGCACCCCGACCACGGGAGTGGTCAGCAGGAACGCGCCGACGATCGCCCCGGCCGCGACGGCCCGGCGCCGGACCAGGGAGGCGACCAGCAGCGCCAGCACGGAGTAGACGATCGCGTGTACGGCGACGTAGCCGAGCGCCGGCAGGAAGTCACCGAGTTCGTCCCAGACCGCCCCGATGCCGTCGACCATGAACGCGGCACCGGCGAACATCACCGTCAGCGGTACCCCGATGGTCAGGAACGTCGCCGAGACCAGCGCGGCCAGCTTGACCACCGCGTAGTCCGAGCGGTGCAGCGGGCGGGCGAAGTAGAGCGGCAGCACCCCGCTGTGCAGGTCCCGGGAGGCGAGTTCCGGCGCGACGATGGCGCAGAAGAAGATGATCAGCACACTGAGCGTCTCGGGGAACTCGGCGTAGCTCAGCGGCGCCGTGCCGGTCTGGGCCCGGACCGCGACCAGCACCGCGGCGACCACCCCGACCACCCCGACGATCAGCCAGGGGAAGATCTTGGCCTTGATGGTGCGCCCGAGCCCGAAGGCGGTACGCAGGCTGTGCAGGTAGAGCGCGCCGACCAGGTACCGCCGGCCGAGCCTGGGACCGTCGTACCGCTGGTAGCCGATGTCGTGGATGACCCCGGCCGGTCGCTCGGTCTGCGGGGCGTCGAGGGTGGTCATCTGGTGCCCTCCAGGGCCGTGCCGGTGGCGACCGGCTCGGAAACCCGGGCCGGATCGGTGGCGAAGAGTTCGACGACCCGGTGCCGCCGCTGGTCGAGCCGGTGCAGCGGCAGGTCCAGCTCGGCCACCGCGGTCAGGATCAGGTCGTACGTGCTGTCGAGTGCCGAGTCCCGCGCCTGCGCGCCGGCTGCCTCCGCCGCGACCAGCGGTACCAGCAGCATTCGGCCGTCCCGCCGGACCGGCAGGCCGGCGGCGGCCAGCCGGGCGGCCAACTCGTCGGTGCCCTCGCTCACCTCGACTGAGAGCACCTCGGTCACCGCGGTCATGTCGGAGAGCTGTGCCGACCGGAGCAGCCGGCCGCCCTCGATCGCGACCAGCGCGTCGCAGATCCGTTCGACCTCGCCGAGCAGGTGCGAGCAGACCAGCACCGAGATGCCGAACTCGGTGCCGATCCGCTCGATCAGGGCGAGCATGGCGTCCCGGCCGGCCGGGTCCAGCCCGTTGGTCGGCTCGTCGAGCAGCAGCAGGTCCGGGTCGTGCACCAGCGCCTGGGCCAGCTTGACCCGCTGTTTCATGCCGGTGGAGTAGCCGCCGACCTGGCGGTAGCGCTCCTCGTAGAGCCCGACGTGCCGCAGCGTCTCGGAGGCCCGCTCCCGGGCGGTCGTCTTGGGTAGCCCGCTCATCCGTCCCATGTGCGTGACGAACTCCGCGGCCGAGAGGTCCGGCGGCAGGCAGTCGTGCTCCGGCATGTAGCCGACCCGGGCCCGGACCTGGTGCCCGTCCACCATCGGATCGAGGCCGAGCACCCGGGCCTGTCCGCCGGTCGGCTCCAGCAGGCCGAGCATGATCTTGATAAAGGTCGACTTGCCCGCACCGTTGGCTCCGACCAGACCGACGATGCCCGGCTCGACGGTGACCGTCAGGTCGGACAACGCGGTCACCCGATTGCCGTACGTCTTGGTCAGCGACTGGGTCGCGATCAGTGTCACGCTGCCAGGGTAGGGCCGACGGCACATCCCGGAGGTCAGGAAACCACCCTGGAAGTACCCCCGAATCGGCGGGCGCCGGCGACCGGCTCCCCTAAGGGCCGGGGTAAGACTTTCGTAACGGGTGCGGGGCCGTCCAGCCGCCCGCGACCGGGTTGACTGGCGATATGTCACGTCGCCTGCTCCGCTCCCCGCTGGCCTGGCCGGTCGCCGCTGTACTCGTCGCCGCCGTGGTCTTCGGCGGCTACTGGTTCCAGCCGTGGAAGATCGTCGTCGACCGTAACGTCGCCGAGCAGCTCACCGAGCCGGCGCCGGAGCCGCCGGCCGGCACCCCGGCACCCGGGACCGGCTCCACGGGGCCGTCGACCCCGCCGGCCGCGACCGCTGCCGGTACCACCCGGCCGGTGCTGGTCAGCAGCGGCGGGTTCGTCACCCACGAGCACCGGACCAGCGGAACCGCCCGGATCGTCCGGGACCCGGCCGGCGGTCACCGCCTGGAACTGGTGGACCTCGACACCTCCAACGGACCTGACCTGCGGGTCTGGCTCACCGACCAGCCCGTGCGGGAGGGTACGGCCGGCTGGCACGTCTTCGACGACGGCCGCTGGGTCGAACTGGGCCGGCTGAAGGGGAACCGGGGTGACCAGGGGTACGCCATCCCGGCCGGCACCGACCTCGACCGGCTGCGTAGCGTCTCGATCTGGTGCCGGCGCTTCGCGGTCTCCTTCGGCGCCGCCGAACTCCGCCCGGTTGGGTAACCTCCTGGTGGCCACCGACCGAACACGGCGCTACCGATCGAGGCGTCCAAACGGGAGTGGCGGTCTCGACCGATCGGCGGCCGACTGAGAAACTGTGTGCCGGCCGGCCGGGTAGTTGGGGGTGCGATGAGCAACGGGTGGGTGCTGCCCGATGAGTTGCTGCGTGACGCTCCGGCGTACACGCCGCGCCCGTATGAGCTGGCCGACCTGGAGTTGCTGCTCTCCGGAGCGTACGCACCGCTCACCGGATTCATGGGCCGGGCCGACCTGGCCTCGGTGGCCCGGCGCGGCCGGCTCGCCGACGGCTCCTCCTGGCCGGTACCGGTGACCCTCCAGGTCCCGGCGGACCTGGTCAGCGGCATCGACCTGAACAATCCGGTCGAGCGCGGCCTGGTCCTCACCGACCCGGAGGGGGCGCCGACCGCGCTGCTGGAGGTCGCCGATCTCTGGCCCACCACCCAGGGCTGGTGCGGCGTCGGCGGTCCGGTGCGCCGGATCGGCGACGGCGGCCACGGCCCGTTCCAGCGGCTCCGCCGGACCCCGGCCGAGGTCCGGGAGCTGCTGCCACCGGGCCGGGTGCTCGGGGTGATCGCCGACCGGCCGCTGCACCGGCCGCAGCTCGCGCAGATCGCCCACGCGGTCCGGACGCTCGCCGCCCACCTGCTCATCCTGATCCCGGTCGCCAACACCAGCCCGGACGGGCTGCCGCCGGAGGTGCTGGTCCGGAGCATCTTCGGGGCCCGGGACCGGATGCCCCCGGCCACCATCATCGCGGTGCCGGTCGCCACGCGCGGCGACGAGATCTGGGATGCGCTGCTCCGGGCCCGGGTGGCCCGGGCCTACGGGGTGACCCACGTCCTCTCCACCACCGAGATGCTCACCGGTGGCGGGCTGCGCATGCTGGTCCCCCGCGAGCTGGCCTACGACAACCGGGACGGCCAGTGGCGGTGGCGGGACGACATCCCGCCGCGCAACCGGCGGCTGCCGCTCGGCCAGGAGGAGATCGAGGACCTGCTCGACCGGGGCTTCCCGCTGCCGGAGTGGCACACTCCGCCGACGGTCGCCAAGGAGCTGACCCGGGCCCGGCCACCCCGCCGGCACCGGGGTCTGGTGGTCTTTTTCACCGGGCTCTCCGGCTCGGGCAAGTCGACCATCGCTCGGGGATTGGCCGACGCGCTGCGGGAGAGCGGGGACCGCACGGTCACCCTGCTCGACGGTGACGTGGTCCGCCGGGAACTCTCCGCCGGGCTGGGCTTCAGCCGGGCCGACCGGGACCTGAACGTACGCCGGATCGGCTGGGTCGCCGCCGAGGTCGCCCGGCACCGGGGTCTCGCCATCTGCTGCCCGATCGCCCCGTACGCCCGGGCCCGGGCGATCGCCCGGGAGATGGCCCGGTCGGCCGGAGCCGGTTTCGTGCTGGTGCACGTCGCCACCCCGCTGGCGGTCTGCGAGCAGCGCGACCGCAAGGGCCTGTACGCGCGGGCCCGGGCCGGCCAGCTCACCGGGATGACCGGCATCGACGACCCGTACGAGGAGCCGACCGACGCCGACCTGGTGCTCGACACCACCGATCTCACGGTGGAGGAGTGCGTGCGCCTGCTGCTCGCGCACCTGACCGAGACCGGCTGGGTCGAGTCCCGTCTGCAACCCGCCTGACCCGCCCGAGCCCCGGGTCCGCCGAGCCGGGGACGCCCCTTCGCCGCATCGCGCCCTTACCCTGGCCGCCCTGTGGGCGCTAGTGTGCGTATCTGTTGGATTAAGTGCGAGCGCGTTGGGGGCGATGTGGGGGGTCTGGTGCCGAACGTCGAGGGTCTGAGCTACGGCGGGGACTACAACCCGGAGCAGTGGCCCGAGGAGGTCTGGCCGCAGGACGTGGCGCTGATGCGGGAGGCCGGGGTCACCCTGGTCACCGTCGGTGTCTTCGCCTGGGCCTGGCTCGAACCGGCCCCCGGCCGGTACGAGTTTGACCGGCTGGACCGGATCTTGGACATGCTGCACGCCGGCGGGATCAGGGTCTGCCTGGCCACCGCCACCGCCTCGCCACCGCCCTGGTTCTCCCACGCCCACCCCGACACCCTGCCGGTGGACGCGGACGGGCGGCGGTTGACGTACGGCAGCCGGCAGGCGATCTGCGCCAGCTCACCGGTCTACCGCCAGGCCGCCCTGGCGCTGACCGAGCAGCTCGGCCGGCGCTACGCGAACCACCCGGCGCTGGCTGTCTGGCACGTGCACAACGAGTACGCCTGCCACAACGCGCACTGCTACTGCGACACCTCGGCCGAGGCGTTCCGCGGCTGGCTGCGGTACCGGTACGGCGACCTCGACGGTCTCAACGCGGCCTGGGGCACGGCGTTCTGGTCCCAGACCTACACCGACTGGGCTCAGGTGCAGCCGCCCCGGGCCACCCCGACCTCGGCCAACCCCGCCCAGGTGCTGGACTTCAAGCGGTTCAGCTCGGACGAACACCTGGCCTGCTTCACCGCCGAACGCGACGCACTGCACCGGCTCTCCCCCGGAATCCCGGTGACCACCAACCTGATGACGGCGAGCTGCGTCAACCTGGACTACTGGGCCTGGGGCCGGGAGCTGACCGGCCCGGACCGGCTGCTCTCCAACGACCACTACCTGCTCGGCGAGCACCCGCTCGAACCGCCGGCCCAGATCGCCTTCGCCGCCGACCTGAGCCGGTCGCTGGCCGGCGGCCCGTGGCTGCTGATGGAGCACTCCACCAGCGCGGTCAACTGGCAGCCGCGCAACCTGGCCAAGCCGGCCGGGCAGTTGGTCCAGGACGCACTGGCGCACGTCGCCCGGGGCTCCGAGGGGGCGCTCTTCTTCCAGTGGCGGGCCAGCCGGGCCGGCTCGGAGAAGTGGCACTCGGCGATGCTGCCGCACGCCGGCACCGACTCCAAGATCTGGCGCGAGGTGGTGCAGCTCGGCCGGTACCTGCGGGCGCTGGCCGAGATCGAGGGCTCCCGCACCGAGGCCGAGGTCGTGGTACTGCTGGACTACTCGTCCGTCTGGGCCCAGGAGGCGGCCAACCAGCCGAGCACCGACATGGTCGCCTTCGACGAGATCCGCCGCTGGCACAGCGCACTCTGGCGGGCCGGAATCACCGCCGACCTGGCACTGCCGGGCGCCGACCTGACCGGTTACAAGCTGGTACTCGCCCCCGCGCTCTACCTGGTCGACGACGCCGCGATCGGCAACCTGACCGGGTACGTCCGCTCCGGCGGCACCCTGGTGGTCGGCCCGTACAGCGGACTGGTGGACGAGTGCGACCGGGTCCGCCCGGCCCCGCTGCCGGGCGCCTTCGCCGAGCTGCTCGGCATCCGGGTCGAGGAGTTCTTCCCGCTCCCCGCCGCCGGCACCGTACGCCTGGACGACGGCACCTCGGCGGCGGTCTGGACCGAGGCGCTGGCCGCACCGGACGCCGAGGTGCTGGTCAGGTACGACAACGGGCCGGTCGCCAGTGGTCCGGCGGTCACCCGGCGGACCGGGGACGGCGGGGCGGCCTGGTATCTCGGCACCCGGCTGGAGCAGACCGCGCTGGGCCGGCTGCTGGCCCGGGTCGCGGACGAGGCCGGTGCCGCTCCGCCCGGGCCGGCCGTACCCGGGGTGGAGCAGATCCGGCGGCGGCACCCGGACGGGCGGTCGTACCTCTTCCTGCTCAACCGCTCCGACCGGCCGGCGGAGGTCGACGCGGCCGGGACCGACCTGCTGACCGGCACCCGGTGGGCTGGGCCGACCCGGGTCGAGCCGCACGGCGTCGCGGTGCTGGCGCAGCGGCCGGAGCCGGAACCGGACGGGACAGCCTGATGCTGGCCCAGCAGCGCCAGGAGGCGATCCTCGACCGGGTCCGCACCGCCGGCGGGGTCCGGGTGACCGAGCTGGCCGGCGAGTTCGGCGTCTCCGACATGACCATCCGGCGCGACCTGGAGGCGCTGGCCGAACGCGGCCTGCTGGCCAAGGTGCACGGCGGGGCGACCACCGCCCGGCCCGGCTCGACCGACGAGCCGGGCTTCGCGGCCAAGTCGGTGCGGCAGCGGGCCGAGAAGGCCGCCATCGCGACCGAGGCCGCCCGACTCGTCACCCCCGGGATGGCGGTCGCGCTCTCCGCGGGTACGACCACCGCTGAACTCGCCCGCCGGCTGGCCGGGGTACCCGCGCTGACCGTGGTCACCAACTCGATCCCGGTCGCCGAGATCCTGCACCGGTCCGGCCGGCCGGACCAGACGGTGGTGCTCACCGGCGGGGTACGCACCCCGTCCGACGCGCTGGTCGGGCCGGTGGCGGTGGCCACCATCCGCTCGCTCCACCTGGACCTGGTCTTCCTCGGGGTGCACGGGATGAGCGAGCGGGCCGGGTTCACCACCCCGAACCTGCTGGAGGCGGAGACCAACAGCGCGCTGCTGGCCGCGGCGGACCGGCTGGTGGTGCTCGCCGACTCGACCAAGTGGGCGACGGTCGGCATCTCGTCCTTCGCCGAACTGGCCCAGGCGCACACCGTGGTCTCCGACACCGGCCTGCCCGAACCGGCCCGGGAGATTCTCCGGGCGCACGTACCGGAACTACTGCTCTGCGAGGTAACACCGTGAGGTTGCGCTGTGAGGTGGCGCTGTGAGGCGGATGGCGGTCAAACTGGCCGACGGGCGCGAGCTGATCTACTTCGACGAGCACCCGGACGCGGTCCGGGAGGGGCCGGACCGGCGCGACCTGCCGCTGCCGCCGCCCGCCTCGCAGCTCCGCTACGACCCGCTGGTCGACGAGTGGGTCGCGGTCGCCGCGCACCGGCAGGGCCGGATTTTCCTGCCGCCGACCGACCAGTGCCCACTGTGTCCGTCCACTCCGGAGCGGTCCAGCGAGATCCCGGCGTACGACTACGACGTGGTGGTCTTCGAGAACCGCTTCCCGTCCTTCAGCGACCGGCCCGGTGACCCGCCCGGCCAGATCACCCCGTACACGGCGGTGCGGCCGGGGACGGGGCGGTGCGAGGTGGTCTGCTTCACCGCCGACCACTCGGCGTCGTTCGCCACCCTGCCGCCGACCCGGGTGCGTACCGTGCTGGACGCGCTCGCCGACCGTACCGCCGCGCTGTCCGGGCTGCCCGGGGTGGAGCAGGTCTTCTGCTTCGAGAACCGGGGGGTGGAGATCGGGGTGACCCTGCACCACCCGCACGGCCAGATCTACGCGTACCCGTTCCTGCCGCCACGCAGCCGGGCGATGCTGGCCGCCGCGCGGCGGCACGCGGAACGCACCGGCGGGCGCAACCTGTACGCCGACGTACTCGCCGCCGAGCGGGCCGCCGGGGAGCGGGTGGTGCTGGCCAACGAGCACTGGACGGCGTACGTGCCGGCCGCCGCCCGCTGGCCGTTCGAGGTGCACGTCGCGCCGCACCGGCCGGTACCGGACATCACCGCGCTGGACGAGGCCGAGCGGGACGCCTTCGGCCCGCTCTACCTGGACCTGCTGGGCCGGTTCGACCGGCTCTTCGACCTGCCGCTGCCGTACATCTCGGCCTGGCACCAGGCGCCGGTACACGCCGAGGAGGCCCTGGCGCACCTGCACCTCCAGGTGTTCAGCATCCGGCGGACGGCCGACAAGCTGAAGTACCTGGCCGGTTCGGAGTCGGCGATGGGGGTCTTCATCAACGACATCCCGCCGGAGCGGGCCGCGCAGCTACTCCGGGACGCCGGCTGAGCCCCGCAGGCCGATCCGTCACCCCACAAGGCTTGGGAGGCAACCCGCTTCACCGCCTCCGCTCAGCCCCGCTGCTCGATGCTCTCGAAGATGTCGGCGTCGGTCTCCCGCTGCCACGGCGGGAGATCACGCCAGTCCGCTATGTACGCCGGCTTCGGGTCTGGGAAGTGTTTGAAGATCTGGCCGATCCAGCAGAGCGCGACGAACTGGCCCTTCTGCTCCCGGCTCAACCTCGCGGTGCGCCCATCCGTGGCAACGACGAAGGCACGCACCTGCTCCTCGACGGCCGCCGCGCTTGCCCGCTCCCAGTCGGGGGTTTCCGCCCATGGCGCGACGTAACCCGGCTTCGGCTCACCCGGGTAGTGCCGGTGGACACCGGCGATCCACGCCTCCCGGAAGGCCCGCCCCGGCTCGTCTGGCATGCGCTGCTCCTCACTGTCGGTCGTCGGCGAACTGGCCGATCTCGCGGTCGATCCGACCGACATGTCGATCGGTGGTGAGTGATCCCAACTGGCGCCGCAGCCCGTGGAGCCTGCGGGTGATGACACCTGATCCGGTCTGCCGGGCGACGACGAGGGCCGCGTCCGCGTACATGACCAGACGGTCAGGGTCGCGAAGCTGCACCCCGACATGGGCGAGATCGACGAGTACGCCGCCGTGACGGCGGAGGGAAAGATCCTTGTCGAGGGCTTCCAGGAGAGCGGGCTCCGCGAGATCCGGCCGCCGGAGCTGGACGTAACAGGTGCCTCGTTGCTCCGCCAGGCGTGAGCCGTCGAACCGGAGCCACCCGCCGTTCTGGAACTGGCCGCCCAGTCCGGACACACGTTCCGCCCGGTCGAGAGCACGCGCACACGAGTCCAGATCACCGACACCAGCAGCGGCTTCCGCGAGGACGGCGTCGATCCAGTACCTCGTGGAGAGCGCCGCATCACCGCGCGCAGCCAGACGGCCGGCGCCATCCAGCATCGAAAGAGCGTGCGCAGGCTGTCGCTCGTAGACGCTGATGAAGGCATGCCTGGTCATGGCACAGGCCCACAGGTCGAAGTCGGTCGCCTCCCGACCCGCAACGGCCGCCGAGACGTAACAGTTGGCGGCGTCGACATAGTGGTTGCCGTCGAAAAGCACCTCTCCGGCAAGTTGGAGAAGGTCGCCACTCAGCGCGCAGAGGCGGCGACGGGTCGCGGTCCTGCGCGCTTCACGCAACGCACCGAACAAGGTGTCGAGCTGGCGCGAGACCAGCGGCAGGACGGTGCTCTTGCGCTTTGCCGAGCTGAACGCCGTCCAGAGTTGACGATTCACCGTCTCGTACGCGTCCAGGGCTGCTGCGTCGAGCCGTCGCGGGTCGGCGGCGACGTACTCCAGCCGGTCCAGGTCGAGTCGATCCTCCAGGCCAGCCGCCGTCAGAGCCGGTGCGGCAAGGCTCAGCAGGCGCAGCAGCTCGCGGCGATGCATATCCTCGACCCCCGATGGTGTCCCACAGGCATGGTCCCGCCCGTCTCCGCTCCCGCCTGCCTCGGGATGGCGCCCAATCTGCTCGTCGGCCTCGCGGCGTGCGGACTGCTCCGGCAGCTTGAACCAGAGTAAGCCGGCCGGGATGCCGAGCGTCCTCGCCCACTGCGCCAGCCTGTCTAGGTCCTTCATCGCGGATCCACCCTCGATCCGGCTCAGTTGAGCCTGGGTGATGCCCACCCAGCCGGCGACGAGTTCCTGCCGGATGGTTCGACCGTGGAAGCGATGATGCCGATATGCGGCGATGACCTGCCCCATGTTCCAGGTCGCGAGGGCATCCCGCATCTCATCGGTGTCCCAGAAGTTGACGGGTACGTCTGGCGGGCCGGCCGCGAGACCACGCGTCTTCGACTGGCAGGCCGCGCACTGGTGTTGCGGGTTGTCTCGGGCGAGGCGGGTCCCGCAACGGCAGTAGCGCACGGTTCGGTTCGTCATGGCTCTGCCCGGCCCATCGTGGACGTGACTCCCTCACATCTACGGCTGGTCTATCACTCTACGTGCATACGACGATGCCGCTCATACATGCCACGCATACTCCGCTCGACACAGCCCCACCCGTCCGCAGGGCGCACCCTCAGATGGACACATCGCATGGCCACCCGCACCACCCGACGTCGGGCGAGCGGATGGCCCGAACGAGATGGAGGAAACGTGACCACCAACTCCGTGGCACATCCGCCCTGGTGTTCGGCGCCCTGCCCGGTCACCTCGGCCAACCCGACCGGTACTCACATGTCACGCATGCACACCGTCGAACCCGTGGGTCAGGAGCCGCCTCGGCTCGCCGCGTTCGTCAGCGGTCCGGGCCTGCCGCACGGTACGCCCGCCACGGTGCTCGTGGAGGCATACGACGACGCCGATGACCCGGACGAGCCGTGTGCCGTACTCGTGCTGTCGCCGCGCCAGGCGGGTGGCCTGGCCGACGGGCTGCGCTCGCTGGCCGGCATCACGGAAACTGGTGACCGACGCGGTGACCCGGCAGTGGCGGCGGAGCCGGTCAGCCGGCGGCGGGCAGGGTGACCGTGACCACCAGGCCGCCGCCGGGTCGGGGTTCGGCGTCCACCGTGCCGCCGTGGGCCCGGGCAACCGCTCGGACGATCGACAACCCGAGTCCGGCGCCGGGCGGGTTGCCGGCGAGCCGGTCGCCGCCGAGCCGCCGGAACGGTTCGAAGAGGCTCGGTATCTCGTACCGCGCCACCACCGGCCCGGTGTTCTCCACCCGGACCCACACCGCGCCGTCCGGGCCGGTACCGCTGCCGGCCCGTACCCAGCCGTGCTCGGGGACGTTGTGCCGGACGCCGTTCTCGACCAGGTTCTGCACCAGTCGTTCCAGCAGCACCGAACTGCCGGCGGTGGGCGCCTCGGCCGCCTCGGCGCGTATGGTCACCGGGCCGGGTGGCACCTGCGCGACGACGTGCTCCAGTACGTCCGCGAGGTCTACATAGGAGCGTTCGGCCACCTCGTGCTCCGATCGGGCCAGCAGCAGGAGCCCGTCGATCAGCCGTTCGTGCCGGGCGTTGACCGCCAGCAGCGTGCTGCCGAGCTGGCGCAGCTCGGCGAGGCCGAGTCGGGGACGACCATCACCTCCAGCAGGGTCCGGTTCAGCGTCAGCGGGGTACGCAGTTCGTGCGACGCGTTGCCGATGAACCGCCGCTGGCTGTCGAACGCCTGGTCCAGCCGGGCCAGCATCAGGTCGAAGGTATCGGCGAGTTCCCTGATCTCGTCCGGTGGACCGGTCAGCGCG
Organism: Plantactinospora sp. KLBMP9567; assembly: GCF_033446045.1. NCBI lineage: Bacteria > Bacillati > Actinomycetota > Actinomycetes > Micromonosporales > Micromonosporaceae > Plantactinospora > Plantactinospora sp. KLBMP9567. The sequence goes on from NZ_JAWQRR010000016.1 coordinate 23,767, forward strand.
ATCCGTTCGTGCGTGGCCGGATGCGGCGGCGCCGACCGGGACCCGGGGATCGCCACGGCCGGCGGGCCCACCGCCAGCGCCAGCGGTGGCGCCGGACCGGCACCGGTGGACGATGCGGACCGGGCACGCCGGTTCGGCCAGTGCATGCGGGACAACGGGTTGCCGAACTTCCCCGATCCGGAGATCGGGGACGGGGCGATCCGGATGCGGGCGCCGGACGGCACGGACCGGGCGAAGCTGGAGGCGGCGCACAAGAAGTGCCAGGAGTACCTGCCGAGCGGGGGTGAGCCGCCGAGGCTGGACCCGCAGGCGCAGCAGCGGATGCGGGAGTACGCCCGGTGCATGCGGGAGAACGGCGTACCCAGGTTCCCGGATCCGGAGGCGGACGGCGGGATCCGGATCGAGGGCGGACCCGACCTCGATCCGCAGTCGGAGACCTTCAAGGCCGCCGAGCGGGCGTGCGCGGGGCTGAACCGGAAGCCACCGGGCGGGTCGGGAGAGCGGCCGCAGACCGACGGCAAGCGCTGACCGGCAGACTGCCGCCCGTCCGGAACGGTTCGTCCGGCTCGCCCCGCCGGGAGGCCCGACCAACCCTCCGGACGCCGGTGAGGCCGACCGTGCGCAGCACGCCGGCTCGGCACGTCCGGCTTCCGCCGCCGGTGGGTGCGGCGCGGAACCGGCCACCCGCGACCGCGCCGGGAGGAGAATGACTGGTCATGGAGCAACGCGTGCACTTCATCACGGTGGCCACCCGGGACCTGGACCGGGCCAGGGACTTCTACATGGACGGGCTGGGCTGGACGCCGACCCTGGACGTACCGGACGAGATCCTCTTCTTCCAGGTGGCTCCCGGGGTGGTACTCGGGCTCTTCGAGGCGGAGGCGTTCGCCGCCGACCTCGGCGCCGGGACGCCGCTGCTGCCCGCCCCGACCGGCTTCACCCTGTCGCACAACGTCGAGAGCCCGGCGGAGGTCGACCGGGTACTCGCGCAGGCGGCCGCCGCCGGGGCGGCGGTAGTCAAGTCCGGCCAGCACGCCGCATTCGGCGGCTACCACGGCCACTTCGCGGACCCGAACGACCTGCTCTGGGAGGTCGCGCACAACCCGGGCTGGCAGGTGGCCGAGGACGGGCGGGTGACACTCGGCCCGGTCGAGGAGTGAACGGTGCCGGGGCCCGGCGGTCGCCGGGCCCCGCGTCCGTTCTGCCGGACCGGCTAGCGGACCAGCCCGATCCCGGTGAAGGTGCGGTCGTACTCCGGGAACGCCTGGTTGGTGTACGGCGCGTGGATCCAGGTACGCAGCGAGTCCGCCGCCGCGTCGATCTCGACCAGCCGTACCGGGTTGGTGGTGTTGGAGTGGAACGTCTGGAGGAACGAGTAGATCCTGTTACCGTGCACTCCGGTGTCCACCCGGTTGCCCGCCACCCCGGTGTGGCCGGAGAAGACGAACTTCACGTTGGCGTACTGCTTGACCAGGTTGTCGTAGAGGTACTGCGGGCTGGTGGCGCCGTAGCCGGCGGACTGCTCGATGTTGCCGTTGCCGTCGATGTAGTCGTGCGTGACCACCACGACGTTGTGCCGTGGGTTGGCCGCCACCACGCCCCTGGCCCAGTTGACCGCCTCCGGGCGGGGCCAGAGTTCGAGGACCAGCACCAGCCACTGCACCCCGCCGGCGGAGTACGTCGAGTACGAGTTGTCGACCTTGCCGGCCTCGAACTGCCCCCGCACGGCGCCGTACTGGCCGGCGGTGAAGTACCGGTTGAAGACGGTGGTGTCCCGGACCAGTTCCCGGGTCCGGGCGGGGTCCCGGGCCGAGCCGCCGGGCCCGGTCGCCTGGGTGTCGTGGTTGCCGATCGCCAGCGAGTACGGGATGCCCGCCGTCTCCAGCGGCCGCATCGCGTTGCGGGCGATCTCGTACTGCGCGTGGTCCGGGGTGTCCCAGTTGACCACGTCGCCGGAGTGGGTCACGAACCGCAGGTCGAGGGCGGAACGGTTGCCGACCAGCCAGTCGGTGCGCTGCCGGAAGCGGCTGTCGCTCGCGTTCAGCACCTCCTGCTGGGTGTCCGGCAGCACGGCGAAGCTGAACTTCGGGTCCGTGGTCGTGCCGGGGGTCTCCATCCGGGCGTACCCGATGTGCACGTTGCGGTCGCAGGCGGCCGTGCTGCGGTCGTTGACCAACTGGATCCGGACGCTGTGCTGCCCCGCGCCCCGCGCCACCCCGACCGGATAGCTGCCGTACTGACTGGCGCTGACGATGGTGGTCTCGCCGGCCACCACCCCGTCCACCGTCACCCGGATGGTGGGCCAGCCCTCGCAGTTGTCCCCGATGGCGCCGACCACTACCCGGCCGGAGCCGGAGATCGTGGTGGTCGCGTAGCTGGAGTTGCTCCACAGCGAGGCGTGGCTACCCGAGGCCGGCACCGGGGTGCCGGTCGCCGGCCGGATGGCGCCGTCGACCACGCTGAACTGCGAGGGTTCGGCGGCGGCCGCGACACCGCCGAGGCTGACTCCGGACAGCACCGCCGCCGTGCCGGTGAGCACCGCCAGCCCGGCTCTGGTCCTCCTGATACGCGTCCTGATACCCACGGCGTCCCTCCCTGTCCGTCCTGCCCGATCTGGACATCCGGAGGTTAGACAGGATCAGCGACGGGGCCGGCAGGCTGTGCGGGAACAGCGGGCGAACAGTTCGGATACCGGAGCCGTCCGGAAACGAGGGCGCGGGGGGCCCGGGACAGGGCCCCCCGCAGGGAAGGGACGGCCGGCTGTGCGCAACAGCCGGGAAGACCGTTCCATCCGGTACGGGCCTCTCGCGGCGACCTCGACCGGGCCGGTCTTCCTGGACGCGACTGGCATCACGTCCACCCTGTGCAACGAGGGCAACCACCCGGCGGTAACGGCACAAACCGGGCGATCTTAGACGCCCCATCCGAGCCGTCGGCGTTCTCGGCTGGATGTTGACGACTTGCCGTCGCGGGAACGACGACAAGTCGTCAAGATCCGTGAACCGCGCCGGTCAGGCGGCGAGCTTGCGCGCCAGGTTGTTGTCCAGGGCCGCCATGAACTCGTCGGTGGTCAGCCACGGGGCGTCCCGGGAGATCAGCAGCGCCAGGTCCTTGGTCATCTGGCCACCCTCGACGGTCTGCACGCAGACCTGCTCCAGGGTCTCGGCGAACCGGGTCACCTCGGGGGTGCTGTCCAGCTTGCCCCGGTGCGCCAGGCCACGGGTCCAGGCGAAGATCGACGCGATCGGGTTGGTCGAGGTCTTCTCGCCCTTCTGCCACTGCCGGTAGTGCCGGGTCACCGTGCCGTGCGCCGCCTCGGCCTCGACGGTACGGCCGTCCGGGGTCATCAGCACCGAGGTCATCAGGCCCAGCGAGCCGAAGCCCTGCGCCACGGTGTCGGACTGCACGTCACCGTCGTAGTTCTTGCAGGCCCAGACGAAGCCGCCCTCCCACTTCAGCGCGGCGGCGACCATGTCGTCGATCAGCCGGTGCTCGTAGCTGATCCCGGCGGCGTCGAATTCCGACTTGAACTCCGCCTCGAAGACCTCGGCGAAGATGTCCTTGAACCGGCCGTCGTACGCCTTGAGGATGGTGTTCTTGGTGGAGAGGTAGACCGGGTAGCCACGGTCCAGGCCGTACCGGAAGGAGGCCCGGGCGAAGTCCCGGATCGAGTCGTCGAAGTTGTACATCCCCATCGTGACGCCGCCACCGGGGAAGTTCGCCACCTCCATCTCGACCGGGGCGCCGCCGTCGGTCGGGGTGTAGGTGATGGTGACCGTGCCCGGCCCCGGCACCACGAAGTCGGTCGCCTTGTACTGGTCGCCGTGCGCGTGCCGGCCGATGATGATCGGCTTGGTCCAGCCCGGTACCAGCCGGGGCACGTTGGACATGATGATCGGCTCACGGAAGACCACGCCGCCGAGGATGTTCCGGATGGTGCCGTTCGGCGAGCGCCACATCTTCTTGAGGCCGAACTCCTCCACCCGGGCCTCGTCCGGGGTGATGGTGGCGCACTTCACGCCGACGCCATGCTGCTTGATCGCGTTCGCCGCGTCGACCGTCACCTGGTCGTCGGTCTCGTCGCGGTACTGGATCGACAGGTCGTAGTAGTGCAGGTCGACGTCGAGGTACGGCAGGATCAACTGCTCGCGGATCTGCTTCCAGATGATCCGGGTCATCTCGTCGCCGTCGAGCTCAACCACCGGATTCGTAACCTTGATCTTCGCCATCGGGCGGCGCTCCTCTCCGGGACATCTGCTCTAGCAGTACGAGCGTACTGGAGAGCCTCGGGGGGCCATACACTGCCTGCCATGCTCAGCCGTTCCGTGGGTCCGATCACCGTCGTGGCGCTGCCGGACGCCGAGGGGTTGTTCTTCCAGCCCCGCACCGAGGCGTTCCCGACCGCGACCGCCGCACACTGGCGGCTGGCCGACGAACGCGACCCCGGCGCGGTCACCGCCGACGGGCAGTGGCGGCTGCCGTTCCGCTGCTTCGCGCTCCGCTTCGACGACGGCCCGGCCGCCGGCCGGGTGCTGCTGGTCGACGCCGGCATCGGCCCCGCCGGCGCCCCCGCCCGGAGTTGGGCGCCGGTGCCCGGGCGGCTGCCGGCCGCACTCGCCGCCGCCGGCATCGCGCCCGAACAGGTCGACACGGTGGTACTCACCCACCTGCACACCGACCACATCGGCTGGGCGGTCACCGGCGAGCCGGGCACGCCGTACTTCGGCAACGCCCGCTACCTGCTGCAACGGGCCGAGATCGCCGCCTTCCGCCGGCACGACCCGTCCGGGGTGGCCGGCTACCTGCTCGACCCGCTGACCGCCGCCGGCCAGCTCGACGCGCTCGACGGCGACGCACGGCTCGCCCCCGCGGTACGGGTGCTGGCCACCCCCGGCCACACCCCCGGACACCAGTCGGTGCTGGTCGAACACGCCGACCAGACTCTGCTGCTCACCGGTGACCTGCTGGTGCACGCCGTGCAACTGGTCGCCCCGGAGCTGCCGTACGCGCACGAGGACGACCCGGTCACCGCCCGCGACTCGCGGGAGCGGCTGCTGACCGAGCTGGCCGCCCGGCCGGCCGCCACGCTCGGCACCCCGCACCTGAGTACACCCTTTGTTCCGCTGTAGTACTGCTTCAGGTCGATTGTCGGGGGCAGGTGCTTCGCCCCAGCTCCCGAGCATCGGGGCATGACTTCTCCGTACCCGTTCAACCGCCGACGCTTCGTCTCGGCGGCCGGTGCCGCGACCGCCGGCCTCGTGGTCGGACCGATGCTGTTCACCTCCGACGGCGCGGCCGCGCACATCCCGTCCAGCGCGGGCGGCCCGCTGCCGACCGGGCTCTTCACCCTCGGCGTCGCCTCCGGCGACCCGCTGCCGGACGGCGTGGTGCTCTGGACCCGCCTCGCCCCGCAGCCGCTGCTCGGCGGTGGCATGCCGGACCGGCCGGTGCCGGTGCACTGGGAGGTCGCCGAGGACGAGCGGTTCCGCCGGATCCGTTGCCGGGGCACCGCGCTGGCATCCCCCGACCTGGCCCACTCGGTGCACGTCGAGGTCTCCGGGCTGCGCGCCGACACCGAATACCACTACCGGTTCCGGGCCGGTCGGGAAATCTCCCCGGTCGGCCGTACCCGGACCGCCCCGAGCGCGCACGCCCGGCCCCGGCGGCTGCGGTTCGCGTTCGCGAGCTGCCAGGACTACCAGGCCGGGGCGTACACGGCGCACCAGCACCTGGCCGAGGAGGACCTGGCCTTCGTGGCGTTCCTCGGCGACTACATCTACGAGAACCGGCCGAACCCGGCGGCGTACCGGGTGCACCAGGGCACCGACGAGCCGTACTCGCTGACCGACTACCGCAACCAGCACGCGCAGTACAAGACCGACCCGGACCTGCAACGGGCGCACGGGGCTTTCCCGTGGATCGTCACCTTCGACGACCACGAGCTGGACAACAACTGGGCCGACGAGATCCCGCAGGATCCGGCCCAGCAGACCCCGGAGGCGTTCCGGGCCCGACGCAAGGCGGCCTTCCAGGCGTACTACGAGCACATGCCGCTGCGCCGGTCGGCCCTGCCGCGCAACCTCGACCTGCGGCTCTACCGGCGGCTGCGCTTCGGCGACCTGGCCAGCGTGCACGTGCTGGACACCCGGCAGTACCGCAGCGACCAGCCGGCGACGCTGGCCGACGCGCAGAACCCCGAGCTGTCGATGACCGGGCCGGAGCAGGAACGCTGGCTGGTGCACGGGCTGCGGTCGGCCGGCAGCCGGTGGAACCTGCTGGCCAACCAGGTGATGTGGGCGTCCAACGACCGGCAGGCCGGTCCCGGGCAGACCTTCGACCTGGACAACTGGGACGGCTACCGGGCACAGCGCCGCCGGCTGCTGGAGTTCTTCGGCTCCGGCCAGGTGGACAACCCGGTGGTGCTCACCGGGGACCGGCACTGCACCTGGGTCTGCGACCTGAAGCCGGATTTCGACGACCCGGCCTCACCGGTGGTCGGCGCCGAGATCACCGGTACCTCGATCACCTCGGGCGGCAACTCCGACACCGCCGCCTTCCACCGCACCTACGATCCGATCATGGCGGAGAGCCCGCACTGGAAGTACATCGACAACCGGCGCGGCTACGTGGTCTGCGAGGTGACCCCGGAGCGGATGCTCAGCTCGCTGCGGCTGGTCGACACCGTCTGGGCGCCCACCGCCACGGTGCGGACCGCCGCCGAGTTCGTCGTGGTCGCCGGTGAGCCGGGCATCTCGGTGCTCAGCCAGGAGGCCCCGGCCGCCACGGCCGCCGCGCGCAGCCGGGCGACCGCCGGCCCGACCTACCAGGTGACCGGGCACCAGGACTCCTTCCCGCTGCGCTGAGCGGCCCGGACGGCCGGAGTGCGGAAAAGCGGGGACCCGGCGTACCGCACGCCGGGCCCCCGCTGCGCTGACGAAGAGGTCACATGTTGGCGATGTCGGCCTGCTTGGCCCGGACCGCTTCGGCGGCGGCCTTCAGGCTCTCGATCTCGTCGGCGTCCAGCGGGGTCTCCACGACCCGGCGTACGCCCTCCCGGCCGATCTCCGCCTCGACGCCCAGGTAGACCCCGGAGATGCCGAACTCGCCGTCGACCCAGGCGCAGACCGGCATGACCTCGCCGGAGTCGGTCGCCACGGCCCGGGCCATCCGGGCGGCGGCGGCCGACGGGGCGTAGTACGCCGAACCGGTCTTGAGCAGCGCGACCACCTCGGCCCCGCCGTTGCGGGTGCGTACCACCAGCTCCTCGATCTGCTCCGCCGGCATCACGTCGCGCAGCGGCTTGCCATCGACGGTGCTGCGGGACGGCACCGGCACCATCGTGTCGCCGTGCGAGCCGAGGGTGAGGGTGCGGACCGAGCCGACCTTCACCCCGAGCGCCTCGGCGACGAAGTTGGTGAACCGGGCGGTGTCGAGCATGCCGGCCTGGCCGAGTACCCGGTTGCGCGGGAACTGGGTGGCGATCTGGGCCAGCGCGGTCATCTCGTCGAGCGGGTTGGAGACGACGATGACCACGGCGTTCGGGGCGTACTTGGCGACGTTCTCGGCGACCTGGCGGACGATCCGGGCGTTGGTCTCCAGCAGGTCCATCCGGCTCATGCCGGGCTTGCGGGGCAGCCCGGCGGTGATCACGACGACGTCGGAGCCTTCGAGCTGCTCGTAGCCCTCGCCGTTCTTGCCGGTCGTCACGCCGACGACCTTGGTCTCGAAGCCCTCGACCGGGCGCGACTGGTTGAGGTCCAGCGCGATGCCCTCGGGCTTGCCCTCGATGATGTCGGTGATCACGACCGTGTCGAAGACGTCGTACTCCGCCAGGCGCTGCGCGGTCGTCGAGCCGTAGAAGCCGGCACCGACGACGGTGACCTTTTTGCCCATGGTCGTCCCACTCCCTGATACCCGTCTGGTTATTTCCGGACGGTATCAGCCAGGAGTGTTCCGTTCCGGCCAGGGGCGGAATTGCCTGCGGTCGCTCACACCGCACCGATCGCAGCGCCGGGTCCGCAACCCGGGCCTTCGGGCGGCGGCCCGAACGCCGGATCGGCCGGCACCACCGGATCGCCGGGTCAGCCCTGCTCGGCCGGCTCCAGCCCGGCCTCGGCCCGCTCCACCACGTTGGCCAGCAGCATCGCCCGGGTCATCGGGCCGACTCCGCCCGGCATCGGCACCAGCTTGCCGGCCACCTCGGCGACCTCGGGCCCGACGTCGCCGGTGTAGCGGCCCTTGCCGTCCGCACCGATCACGCGGGTGATCCCGACGTCGACCACCACGGCGCCCGGCCGGACCATGTCGGCGGTGAGCAGACCCGGCACGCCGGCCGCCACGATCACGATGTCGGCGGCCCGGGTGTGCGCGGCCAGGTCGAGGGTGCCGGTGTGGCAGAGCGTCACGGTGGCGTTCTCGCTGCGCCGGGTCAGCAGCAGCCCGAGCGGCCGGCCGACGGTGTTGCCCCGGCCGACCACCGCCACCTCGGCGCCGCGCAGCGGCACGTCGTGCCGGCGCAGCAGTTCGACGATGCCGCGCGGGGTGCAGGGCAGCGGGCCGGGATAACCGAGTACGAGCCGGCCGAGGTTGACCGGGTGCAGCCCGTCGGCGTCCTTGTCCGGGTCGATCATCTCCAGCACCCGCTGGGTGTCCAGGTGGGCCGGGAGCGGGAGCTGCACGATGTAGCCGTGGCAGGCCGGGTCGGCATTGAGTCCGGCGACCGTGGCGTCGACCTCGTCCTGGGTGGCGTCGGCCGGCAGCTCGCGGCGGATCGAGGCGATGCCCACCTCGGCACAGTCCCGGTGCTTGCCGTTGACGTACGCCTGGGAGCCCGGGTCCTCGCCGACCAGCACGGTGCCCAGCCCTGGTACGACGCCCCGTTCGGCCAGCGCCTTGACCCGCTCGCGCAGTTCGTCCTTGATGTGTGCCGCGGTCGCTTTGCCGTCGAGAAGGGTGGCCGTCACAGCCAGATCGTCTCACGCGGTACGCCCGGCCGAGCCGGCACCCGGCTGGTCGGTGCCGGGATCGGCCAGTCGGCCAACACCCGGTCAGCCGGGCGACTGGCGCCGAATGTTAACTATACGTAGCCGTGTTCTTAGTCACGCTCAGTGAGATCTTGTGGAGTTGTCCACAATACGGAAGACCCGATCAGGGCGAATGCGGATTATTTTCCGGCGGAACGTTGCCCGGCTCACAGCATGCGGGGCGCACCTTTCATGCCTATAGAGGCTAGATGACCGAATCTGCACATCGCCTGAACAGAACCTGCGATAGCAGCTCAGAGCGGATATGCGCAAGTCCTGTCAGGCCCCTGTGTTACGGACTCGTAATCATCCAGTTTGGCCAGGTGTCCTGCTACGACCTACCTTTGCCGAGCGTTGCACAGCGTTACCTCTGTGTGGGGACGGCTGCTCAGCGTAAGGAGACGAGGAGGCTCAATGCAGGTTCGTAGGCTCGCTGCCTGGACTGCCCTCCCCCTCGCCGCGACCCTCGGCCTCGCGGCCTGTGGCAGTGGCGGCGACTCGGGGGAGAGCGACCCGAATGCGACGGTTTCCGTCCAGATCGCGGAACCGCAGCACCTGATTTCCACCAACACCAACGACTCGAGCGGTAACCAGGTGCTGTCCGCCCTGTTCACCCCGCTGGTCGACTACGACGAGCAGAACAAGCCGTTCGAGGTCGCCGCGGAGTCCGTGAACTCGACCGACAACCTGACCTGGACGATCAAGCTGAAGGACGGCTACACCTTCCACAACGGCGAGAAGGTGACCGCGGACAGCTACATCAACGCCTGGAACTACGGCGCCTACGCGCCGAACGGCCAGGGCAACAGCTACTTCTTCGAGAAGATCGCCGGCTACGAGGACCTCCAGTCGAAGGACCCGGACGGCGACGGCCCGCAGAAGGCGCCGGAGCCGAAGGCCAAGACCATGACCGGGCTGAAGAAGGTCGACGACCTGACCTTCACGGTGACGCTGGCCAAGCAGTACAGCGAGTTCAAGACCGTGCTCGGCTACACCGCGTTCTACCCGCTGCCGGCGGCCGCCTTCTCCGCACCCGGCGTGATCAAGGACGGCTACGAGGACGCCCCGATCGGCAACGGCCCCTTCAAGATGAAGGGCACCTGGCAGCACGACGCCAAGGTCGAGGTCGAGCGCTACGACGCGTTCCCGGGCGAGAAGCCGAAGATCGCCGGTGCCGAGTTCCGGATCTACCAGCAGCTCACCGCGGCCTACGCGGACGTGCTGTCGGACAACCTCGACGTGGATGTGACTGTCCCGACGGAGAGCCTGAGCACCGCCGCGACGGACCTCGGCGACCGCTTCCAGCAGAGCCCGAACTCGTCCTTCCAGTTCGTGGCCTTCCCCACGTTCCAGGACGAGTTCAGCAAGCCGGACGTGCGCAAGGCGATCTCCATGGCGATCGACCGGGACGAGATCACCAAGTCGATCTTCAAGGAGTCGCAGATCTCGGCGCGCTCGTTCGTCTCCCCGGTGGTCGCCGGCTACCGCGACGACACCTGCGGCGAGGCCTGCGAGTTCAACCCGGCCAAGGCCAAGGAGCTGTACCAGGCCGCCGGCGGTCCCGCCGAGCTGAAGATCACCTACAACGGTGACGGTGGGCACAAGGACTGGGTCGACGCGACCTGCAACCAGCTCAAGGCCAACCTGGGCGTGGAGTGCGTCGGTGCGGCCGAGCCGAAGTTCTCGGACCTGCTGACCAAGGTCGAGGGCAAGCAGCCGGTCGGCCTGATCCGGATGGGCTGGCTGATGGACTACCCGTCGATGGAGAACTACCTCGGCCCGCTGTACACCACCAACGGCTCGTCGAACTACTACGGGTACAGCAACCCGGAGTTCGACCGCCTGGTGCAGGAGGGCACCACCTCCGCGACCCCGGAGGAGGCGGTCAAGAAGTACCAGCAGGCCGAGGACATCCTGGCCACCGAGATGCCGGTGATCCCGCTCCGGTTCGGCCAGAACGTCTACGCGCACTCGACCCGGGTCAAGAACGTCGAGGTCGACCTCTTCCAGGTCGTCGACATGACCAAGATCGAGGTCGTCAGCTAGCTCTGACCGCAAGGCCGGTCCGGGCCACCCGGTAACTCCTCGGGTGGCCCGGGCCGTTTCCCGCACACACCGCGCTCCAGCAATCCCCACGGAGAGTAAGCAAGCATGTTCCGCTACATCGTGCGGCGCCTGCTTCAGATGGTCCTGGCCTTCTTCGGGACCACTCTGATCGTCTACGCGCTGATGTTCGCCGGACAGGGTGATCCCATCCAGGCGCTCGCGGGCGAGCGCCCGGTCAGCGAGGCGCAGCGGGCGTACCTGACCGAGAAGTTCCACCTCGACCAGACCGGCGTCGGCGGCTTCTTCTACCGCTACTTCGACTACGTCGGCAACCTGCTCCGGGGCGACCTCGGCGACTCGCTCACCGGCCGGAAGATCGGCGACATGCTGGCCCAGGCCTGGCCGGTCACCATGAAGCTCGCGATCATCGGGCTGCTGGTGGCGATCCTGGTCGGGGTCACCGCCGGGGTCATCGCCGGGCTCCGCCGGGGCGGCATCTTCGACAACGCCACCCTGGCGCTGACCCTGCTGGTGCTGGGCATCCCCACCATCGTGCTGGCGCCGCTCGCCCAGTACTTCCTCGGCGTCAAGCTGCCGCTCTTCCCGCCGACCGCCGGCTCGGAGCCCAGCGTCTACGCCCTCCTGCTACCCGGCATCGTGCTCGGCTCCCTGTCGCTGGCCACCGCACTGCGGCTGACCCGTACCTCGGTCGCCGAGAACCTGCGCTCCGACTACGTGCGGACCGCGAAGGCCAAGGGCCTGCCGATCCGCCGCATCGTCAGCGTGCACGTACTGCGGAACTCGCTGATCCCGGTGATCACCTTCCTCGGCGTCGAACTCGGCAACCTGATGAGCGGCGCGATCATCACCGAAGGCGTCTTCAACATCCCGGGCGTCGGGTTCAACCTCTTCCGCGGCATCAAGACCGAGGACGGCCCGCTGGTGGTCGGCCTGGTCAGCGTGCTGGTCGTGGTCTATCTGGTGTCGAACCTCGTGGTGGACGTCCTCTACGCCGTCCTCGACCCCCGCATCCGGTACGAGTGAGGGACTGGACATGAGTGAGCGAAGCGAACGAATCAGCCAGCTAAGTGCTGGAACTCGTGACGACGCCGAGCGAAGCGAGGTGGCGGCATGAGTGAGCTTGAGACTGTCGCCGCGGCCGAGATGGCCGGCGGCAAGTCCGGGTCCGGCGACCCGGCCGCCCGGCCGCGCAGCCTGGCCGGCGACGCCTGGCGCGACCTGCGCCGCAACCCGATCTTCTGGATCTCGCTGGTACTGGTCCTGGCGGTCACCGCGATGGCGGCCGTCCCCGGCCTCTTCACCGCGAACGACCCGCACGAGTGCACGCTGGCCCGGCAGCACGCCGGGCCCGGCGGCGGCGCCCCGTTCGGGTACGACTTCCAGGGCTGCGACATCTACGCCCGTGCCGTCTTCGGTGCCCGGGCGTCGCTGCTGGTCGGCGCGTTCTCCGCGCTGGTCACCGGGCTTATCGCGATCACCGTCGGCATGCTCGCCGGCTACTTCGGCCGGTGGATCGACGCGGCGCTGTCCCGGGTGATCGACGTGGTGCTCGGCATCCCGCTGCTGCTCGCCGCGATCGTCATGTTGAAGCGGATCAGCAGCGACAGCCCGAACGTCCGGATCATCGCGGTGATCTTCGTACTCGCGATCCTCGGCTGGACCACCGCCGCCCGGGTGATCCGGTCCTCGGTGATCAGCGCCAAGCAGCAGGACTACGTGGCGGCGGCCCGGATGCTCGGTGCCGGCAACGGCCGGACCATGTGGCGGCACATCCTGCCCAACTCGCTGGCCCCGGTGATCGTGGTGCTGACCATCGCACTCGGCTCGTTCATCGCCGCCGAGGCGACGCTCTCCTTCCTCGGCATCGGCCTGAAGGCTCCGACCATCTCCTGGGGCATCGACATCGACGCCGGCCGTACGCACATGCGGGAGTCGGCGATTCCGCTGGTGGTGCCCTCGACCTTCCTGGCGCTGACCGTACTGGCCTTCATCATGCTCGGCGACGCGATCCGCGACGCCTTCGACCCGAAGCTGCGGTGATCAGATGACCGTGAACGTGAACGAGCGGAGCGGGTCGCCCGGGCCGCAGGGTGCCGGCGCCGACGGCGGGCACCTGCTGGAGGTACGGGACCTCTTCGTCGAGTTCCGCACCCGGGACGGCGTGGCCAAGGTGATCAACGGTGTCTCGTACCACCTGGACGCCGGGGAGACCCTGGCGGTACTCGGCGAGTCGGGCTCCGGCAAGTCGGTGACCGCCCAGGCGATCATGGGCATCCTGGACATGCCACCGGCGGTCATCCCGGCCGGGCAGATCCTCTACCGCGGTACCGACCTGCTGAAGCTCTCCGAGGAGGAGCGCCGGAAGGTACGCGGCAAGCAGATCTCCATGATCTTCCAGGACGCGCTCTCGGCGCTGAACCCGGTCTTCCCGGTCGGCTGGCAGATCGGCGAGATGCTGCGGCTGCGCGAGGGTCTGTCCCGGGCCCAGGCCAAGCGCCGGGCGATCGAGCTGATGGAACTCGTCAAGATCCCAGCGGCCCGGCAGCGGATCGGCGACTACCCGCACCAGTTCTCCGGCGGCATGCGCCAGCGGGTCATGATCGCGATGTCGCTGGCGCTGGACCCGGCGGTGCTGATCGCCGACGAGCCCACCACCGCGCTGGACGTGACCGTGCAGGCCCAGATCATGGACCTGCTCGGCGAACTGCGCCGGGACCTGAACATGGCGATGATCCTGATCACCCACGACCTCGGGGTCGTCGCCGACGTGGCCGACCGGATCGCCGTGATGTACGCCGGCCGGATCGTCGAGCACGCCGACGTGCACTCGCTGTACGAGGCACCGGCACACCCGTACACCAAGGGATTGCTGGAGTCGATTCCCCGGCTCGACCTCAAGGGTCAGCGGCTGACCACCATCAAGGGGCTGCCGCCCAACCTGATGCGCATCCCCAGCGGATGCCCGTTCCACCCGCGCTGCCCCTACGCCCGGCAGGAGTGCGTCGACGTCGTACCGGCCGTCCGGTCGCTCGCTGGCGGCCGGAGCAGCGCCTGCCACTTCGCCCAGGAGGTCCTCGATGGCCGCGTCTGATCCGAGGAACCCGCGCTCCGGCACCGGCGGCGCAGGGCCGGCCGCACCGGCCAAGCCGCGCGGCGAGACCGTGCTGCGGGTCGAGAACGTCGTCAAGCACTTCCCGATCAGCCAGGGCATCGTCTTCAAGCGGCAGATCGGCGCCGTGAAGGCGGTCGACGGGGTCAGCTTCGAACTGAACCGGGGCGAGACCCTCGGCATCGTCGGCGAGTCCGGCTGCGGCAAGTCGACCCTGGCCAAGCTGCTGATGCGGCTGGAGACGCCGACCTCGGGCCGGGCGATGCTGGAGGGCCGGGACATGTTCAAGCTCTCCGGCGCGGAGCTGCGCCGGATGCGCCGGAACGTGCAGATGGTCATGCAGGACCCGTACACCTCGCTGAACCCACGGATGACGGTCGGCGACATCATCGGCGAGCCGTTCGACATCCACCCGGACGCCGCGCCGCGGGGCAGCCGTCGGCAGCGGGTGCAGGAGCTGCTCGACCTGGTCGGGCTGAACCCGGAGCACGTCAACCGCTATCCGCACCAGTTCTCCGGCGGGCAGCGCCAGCGGATCGGGATCGCCCGGGCGCTCGCCCTCAAGCCGGAGATCATCGTCTGTGACGAGCCGGTGTCGGCGCTGGACGTGTCGATCCAGGCGCAGGTGATCAACCTGCTGGAGAGCCTCCAGGACGAGCTGGGCCTCTCCTACATCTTCATCGCGCACGACCTGTCGGTGGTCCGGCACATCGCCGACCGGGTCGCCGTGATGTACCTCGGCAAGATCGTGGAAATCGGTACCGAGGACGAGATCTACGAGCGGCCGACCCACCCGTACACCCAGGCGCTGCTCTCGGCGGTGCCGGTGCCGGACCCGAAGGCCCGGGCGCACCGCGAGGTCATCCGGCTCGACGGTGACGTGCCGTCGCCGGCCAACCCGCCGTCGGGCTGCCGGTTCCGCACCCGCTGCTGGAAGGCGCAGGAGATCTGCGCCACCCAGGAGCCGCAGCTCGTGCTCCGGACCGTCGAGCCGCACCCGTCGGCCTGCCACTTCGCCGAACTCAAGCAGCACGTCGTCTCCTGACCCGGCCCGGCCAGCCGGATCGCCCCCTGGCGGCGGCGGTCGGCGGGATCGACGGGCGGGAGCGCAAGGACCGACCGGGCGGCAGGACCGCTCCGGAAGGGTTGGACGCCGAGCGCGAGGCAGGACCGAGCGGACGGCGGGGGTGGAGAGCCCGGGAACCACACAATGGTTTCCGGGCTCTCGTCTACATGGTGCGAAGACTGCTCGTGACGCTCGCCCTGGTGGCCTCGACGGTTCCGCTGCTCGGCTGTGGCGAGGAGGTCCCCGGCATCGCCGGCCCGACCGGCGCGCCGCCGTCGCCAGGGACCGTCGCGGGACCGGTGCCCGCGACCGGAGCCGCCGCCGAACCGGCCGGCACCTGCACGGACGGGGCGGGCTCGCCGGACGACCCGCTCGAGGTGCAGGGCGTGGCGGACGCCGGGAACTCGTTCTGGGGACTGCTCTTCCCGCGCGGCGGCCCGGGCCTGCACACCGGACGGGACGAGAAGATCGTGTGGCGGATGACCGGCTCCGGCACCTTCAGCGTCCGGGCCACCGGCCCGGACGGGGTCACCATCGAGCCGGTCTGGGGACCCACCGGGCACAGCGGAAGCACCTGGACCAGAACCGGTGACGAGTGGGGTACCGGCTGGAACTTCCCGGTCGCCGGCTGCTGGACCGTACGGGCCAGCCGGTCCGGCGGCGCGACCGGCAGCGCGCTGCTCCGGGTCGGTTGACCGGCGCGACGAACGGCGCCCTCGCCGCCGGGCTGGCCGCGCGGGGACCGGTGCGGGAGATTCCCGGCGGTCCCCGGCGCGACTCGGTTGGCCCGAACCGGCGCGGGTCCCCGGCGTCCGGGGGTGCCGAGGGGGCACCGCCGGTCGCCGGAAGTCCCGCGCCGGTCGCGTGGTCGATCGGTGAAGTGGGTCAGTGGAAGAAGTGCCGGGTGCCGGTGAAGTACATGGTGATCCCGGCCGCCGTGGCCGCCGCGACGACCTCCTCGTCGCGTACCGAGCCGCCGGGCTGGACGACCGCCCGGACCCCGGCGTCGATCAGCACCTGGAGCCCGTCCGGGAACGGGAAGAACGCGTCCGAGGCGGCGACCGCGCCCCGGACCCGTTCGGCGCCGGCCCGGGAGACCGCCAGGTGCGCCGAGTCGACCCGGTTGACCTGACCCATCCCCACCCCGACGGTCGCGCCCTCGCTGGCGAGCAGGATCGCGTTGCTCTTCACCGCCCGGACGGCCCGCCAGGCGAAGGCGAGGTCGGCCAGGGTCGCCGGGTCGGCGGGCTCGCCGGTGACCAGCCGCCAGCCGGCCGGATCGTCGCCGGGCGCGTCCACCCGGTCGGCCATCTGCACCAGCGCGCCGCCGCTGACTGGGCGCCACTCCGCCGGGTACGGCGCCCAGGCGGGCGCCCGGAGCAGCCGGATGTTCTTCTTGCCGGAGAGCACGTCCACCGCACCCGGCTCGAATTCGGGTGCCACCAGTACCTCGGTGAAGACCTCGGCGACCTGCTGCGCCATCTCGACCGAGACCGGCCGGTTGACCGCGATCACCCCGCCGAACGCGGAGACCGGGTCGCAGGCGTGCGCCCGGCGGTGCGCCTGGGCCACGTCGGCGCCGACCGCGATGCCGCACGGGTTGGCGTGCTTGATGATCGCCACCGCCGGCCGGTCGGCGAAGTCGTTCACCGCCCGCCAGGCCGCGTCCGCGTCGACGTAGTTGTTGTAGGACATCTCCTTGCCGTGCAGCTGCTCGGCCTGGGCCAGCCCGGGCGGGGACGCCGGGTCGACGTAGAGCACCGCCGCCTGGTGCGGGTTCTCGCCGTACCGCAGCGGTGTGGGCGCGGTCAGCACCTGACCGGCGAAGGCCGGCCACTCCTGCTCCGCCGGCCCGGTACCCACCGCGAACCAGTTCGCCACCGCCACGTCGTACTCGGCGATGTCGGCGAAGGCGCGGGCCGCGAGCTGCTGGCGCTGCCCGGCACTGAAACCGCCGTCGGCCAGCGCGGCCAGCACCGACGGGTACGCCGACACCGACGTCACCACCGCCACCGAGGCGTGGTTCTTGGCGGCCGCCCGGACCATCGCCGGCCCACCGATGTCGATCTGCTCGACGCACTCGTCGAAGTCCGCGCCGGAGGCGACCGTCTCGGTGAACGGGTAGAGGTTCGACACCAACAGGTCGAACGGGGCGATGCCCAGCTCGCCGAGCTGCGCCGCGTGCCGCTCCAGCCGCAGGTCGGCCAGGAGCCCGGCGTGCACCTTCGGGTGCAGCGTCTTGACCCGGCCGTCGAGCACCTCGGGAAGCCCGGTCAGCGACTCGACCGGGGTGACTGGTATCCCGTTCCCCTCGATGCTCGCCGCCGTGCTGCCGGTGGAGACGATCTCGACTCCGGCGCCGTGCAGCGCCCGGGCCAGCTCCACCAGGCCGGTCTTGTCGTAGACGCTGACCAGCGCGCGCCTGATCGGCCGCCGGCCGTCCGCGCCGGAACTCGTGTCGCTCACTCCGATCGTGACCTTCCTTCCAGTGATCGTCCATCCCTCCCGGAGCAGCCGGCCGACCTGCGTGACGAGCTGCCGGCGCTCGGCCACCTTGATCCGCTCGGTGAGGGTCTCCTCGTCGTCGTCGTTGAGCACCGGCACCGCCACCTGGGCGATGATCGGCCCGGTGTCCACACCGGCGTCGACGAAGAAGAGTGTGGCCCCGGCGAGTTTGACTCCGTAGCCGAGGGCGTCGCGCGGGCCGTGCATGCCGGGAAAGGCGGGCAGCAGCGAGTTGTGCGTGTTGACGTACCGGTCGCCGAAGGCCGCCAGGAAGTGCGGGCCGACCAGCTTGAGGAAGCCGGCCGAGACGACCAGGTCGGGCTCGTGTTCGGCGACGTGCGCGGTGAGCGCGCGGTCCCAGTCCTCCCGCGTCGGGTAGGCCTTGACCGGGGCGACGAAGGTGGGTACGCCGGCCGTGGCGGCCCGGTCGAGCCCGGTGATGCCGTCCCGGTCGGCGCCGACGGCGACCACCCGGGCGCCGTAGGCCGGATCCGCACCGGCGTCGAGCAGGGCCTGGAGGTTGCTCCCGGAGCCGGAGACGAGGACGACGATGCGGGCTGCCGACACGGGCTCAGTCACCCCAGCACCCTATCGGGCAGGTCGGGTCGGCTTCCCGGCGGCGCGAACCGAGCACGTCGCCGAGGGAGCGTCGTCGATCACGATCGGCATGTCGGGCGGCGAGCGGGCCACCAAAGTGGCGCTGATTAGGTACGCTGCCGGACGCTCGGGGCAGTGACCTGCCCCAGGAGATTGCCCCTCGGTAATTTCATACATGCGCTGAGTGCAGGCCAAGGAGCCCAACACACATGCAACCCGGTTACCCCTCACACCCGCCGCAACAGATCAACAACAACATGACGATGTCCATCGTCGCGATCTTCCTGTTCTGGCCGCTGGCCATCCCGGCCATCATCAACGCCTCGAAGGTGAACCCGCTGCTCCAGCAGGGCAACTTCGCGGAGGCGCAGGCGGCCGCCGCCGAGTCCCGCAAGTGGTCGAAGCTGGCCCTGATCATCGGCATCTGCATCTGGGCGGTCTCGCTGATCTGCTGCGTCATCAGCTTCGTCATCAGCGCCAACTCGGCGTCGAGCCTCTAGTCTGAGAGACCTGTCGAAGGAGTCTTGTCATGCAGCCCGGCTACCCAGGCCAGGACCCGTACGGGCAGCAGCCGTCGGATCCGAACGCACCACAGCCCCAGGATCCGTACGCGCAGCCGCCGCAGCCCACCTCGGGCCAGCCGTACGGGCAACCGACCTCGGGCCAGCCGTACGGGCAACCGACGTCAGGCCAGCCGTACGGGCAACCCACGTCGGGGCAACCGACCCCGGGCCAGCCGTACGGGCAACCGACCCCGGGCCAGCCGTACGGGCAACCGACCCCGGGCCAGCCGTACGGGCAACCGCAGTACCAGGACGCGCAGCAGCCGTACCAGGACCCGTACGGTCAGCAGCAGCCGATGCCGGGCCAGCCCTATGGTGCGGCACCCGGTTACCAGACCGGCGGATACGCACCGGCCGGCGGGCAGAACAACACCCTCGGCCTGGTCGCGATGATCGTCGGCATCGTCTCGATTCCGGCGGCCTGCTGTGCCGCGCTCGGCATCATCGCGGGCATCGCCGGCATCGTGCTCGGCTTCCTCGGCCGGGGCAAGGCCAGCCGGGGTGAGGCCAGCAACGGGGGTCAGGCCCTGGCCGGTCTGATCTGCGGTGCCGTCGGCCTGCTCCTCGGGGTACTCAACGTGATCCTCGCGGTCGTGCTGAACGTCAACGGTTTCGGCTACACCCCGTGACGACCGGCCGGGCGGGGTACGGCCGTCCGGAGTCGTGACAGCCGCGTTGGGGCGCCCCGGAGTTCCGGGGCGCCCCAAGCACGTTCCGGACCGGCCGGTCAGCCTCGGGCCACGGCCCGGGTCGCGGCGGCCCCGATCAGGGTGCCGACCAGCACGACGACGGTCGCCCCGGCGGCGACCTGCCAGTAGGCCGGTCCCACCTCGGCGAGCCGGCCGCCGCCGAGCGGGCCGCCGGAGAGCAGGGCCGCCGCGCCGAGTACCACCCCGGCAACCGGACCGCCGACCGCGGCCGCGCCGAGCAGCGCGGCCCAGCCGGGCGGTGGCGCGTTCCGCTCGGCCGCGGAACGCGTCCGACGGCGCGCGAGCAGCCAGCCGGCGGCCATGCCGGCCAGCACCGGCACGGCCAGCACGGCGCCACCGACCCCGCCGAGCGGCCCCTGCGGCAGCCCGGCCAGCAGGGGTACGGCCGGCAGCGCTCCGATGGACACCTCGGAGGTCCGGACCACCGTGTCGGTGCCGACCGCGAAACCCGGCCCGAGGAGATAGCTGGCGGCCCAGACCGCGGCGTTCGGCGCGTAGCCGAGGCTGATCAGGGTGATACCCGCCTGGCCCAGCACACCGGTGCGGTAGGCCCCGATCATGTCGCCGGCCTCGCCGCCGCCGGTGGCCACCGCCAGCCCGGCCGCCCCAGCCCCGGCCCCGAGCAGCAGCAGGGCGGCGACCACCCCGGTGCGCAGCCCGTCCCGGAACACCAGCGGAGTACGCCGGGCCACCGCCACCAGCACTCCACTGGCCCGGGCCGCACCGAACAGCGCGGCGAGAGTGCCGAAGCCGGTCAGCGTCAGCCCGGCGCGTACCGGGTCGGCGGTCGGCCCGGTACGGCCGAGCAGCAGCGCGGCCAGAACGCCGAGTACCCCGTACCCGACGCCGACCGCCACCGCGACGGCGAGCGCCCGGCCGGCCGTCGGCCGTTCCCGGACCCGGACCGCCCGGCTGACGTGCACGCCGGCCCGGTTGAGCCGCCAGGCCGCCAGCATGGCGAGAGCGAGCGGCGGCAGGCCGAACGGCCCGGCGTCGGTGTGCAGCGGTACGCCGTGCCCGAGCAGCCATCCGGCCAGGCCCAGCCGGGCGGCGCCGACGACCTCGCCGCTGCCCTCGGCGAACCGGGCCGCCCCCAGCACCACGGCGACCGGCAGATAGCCGATCAGGGCCGCCCAGCCGGCGGCGACCGCCGCCGCGACCGCCAGCGGAGCCCGGCCCGGACGTCCCGCCCCGCCCCGCCTAGGCCGGGGCACCCGGCGCTCCCCGGCCGGCCCGCTCCGGCCCGGCTCCCGGCCGTCCCCCGGCCCGGGCCGTCTGGCCGATCGCGCGGCACCGGCGGACGCAGCCGGTGCGACCGGTGCGGTCTCCGACCGGCGCGGCCGGTCAGGAACGGTGGGTGGAGGCATCAGCACCTACTCTGGCACGGCAGCGGGTCGGCCGGGTTCACCGGGATCTCCGGAGGATGTCCCGGCCTTCAGGCCCGGGAGGAATCCGGACCCCACCAGGATCGGCCAGAGCCCCGCCTCCCACCGTACGGGGCCGGCCTCCCGGCCGGGACGGAACCGGGGTGGCCGGCGCACGCCGACCACCCCGGAACAACACGTCGACGGCTCAGTTGCCGGACATCAGCTCCCGCATCAGCCGCGCGGTCTCGCTCGGCGTCTTGCCGACCTTGACCCCGACCGCCTCCAGGGCGGCCTTCTTCGCGTCAGCGGTGCCGGCCGAACCGGAGATGATGGCCCCGGCGTGCCCCATGGTCTTGCCGGGCGGCGCGGTGAAGCCGGCGATGTAGCCGACCACCGGCTTGGTGACGTTGGCCTTGATGAACTCGGCCGCCCGCTCCTCGGCGTCACCGCCGATCTCGCCGATCATCACGATGGCGTCGGTCTCCGGGTCTGCCTGGAACGCCGCGAGCGCGTCGATATGGGTGGTGCCGATGATCGGGTCACCGCCGATGCCGACGCAGGTGGAGAAGCCGATGTCGCGCAGCTCGTACATCATCTGGTACGTCAGGGTCCCGCTCTTGCTGACCAGGCCGATCCGGCCCGTGCCGGTGATGTCGGCCGGGATGATGCCGGCGTTGGCGGCGCCCGGCGAGGCGATGCCGGGGCAGTTCGGCCCGATGATCCGGGTCCGCTCTCCCTGCGCCAGGTTGTAGGCCCAGAAGGCGGCGGTGTCGTGCACCGGTACGCCCTCGGTGATCACCACGGCGAGCGGGATGCCGGCGTCGATCGCCTCGACCACGGCGCCCCGGGTGAACTGCGGCGGTACGAAGATGACGCTCACGTCCGCACCGGTGGCCGCCATCGCCTCGGCGACGTTGGCGAAGACCGGCAGCTCGACCGTGTCGAAGGCGACCTTCTGGCCGGCCTTGCGCGGGTTGACCCCGCCCACCACGTTGGTGCCGGCGGCCAGCATCCGCCGGGTGTGCTTCATCCCCTCGGAGCCGGTCATCCCCTGTACGACGACCTTGGACTCCTTGGTCAGCCAGATTGCCATCTCAGACCCCCGCAGCCGCGAGCTCGGCGGCCCGCTGGGCCGCGCCATCCATAGTGTCCACCAGCTCTACGAGCTGGGCGGCGCCGTCGAGCGTTGCCTGCCTAAGAACGCCCCGCCCGGCCTCCGCGTTGTTGCCGTCGAGGCGTACCACGAGGGGCTTGTCGACCGTCTCGCCGCGCTCGGCGAGCAGGGCCAGCGCCTGGATGATGCCGTTGGCGACCTCGTCGCAGGCGGTGATGCCGCCGAAGACGTTGACGAAGACACTGCGCACCGACGGGTCGGAGAGTACGATCTCCAGCCCGTTCGCCATCACCGCGGCGCTGGCGCCACCGCCGATGTCGAGGAAGTTCGCCGGCTTGACGCCGCCGTACGACTCGCCCGCGTACGCCACCACGTCGAGGGTGGACATGACCAGGCCGGCGCCGTTGCCGATGATGCCGACCTCGCCGTCCAGCTTGACGTAGTTGAGGTCCTTCTCCTTGGCCCGCTGCTCCAGCGGGTCCACGGCCGCCTGGTCGACCAGCGCCTCGTGGTCGGGGTGCCGGAACCCGGCGTTCTCGTCGAGCGAGACCTTCGCGTCGAGGCAGAGCACCGTGCCGTCGGTCGTCCGGGCCAGCGGGTTCACCTCGACCAGGGTGGCGTCCTCGGCCACGAACGCCTGCCAGAGGCGCACGGCGATCGGCACGAACTGGTCGGTCAGCTCGGCCGGGAGGCCGGCCGCCTCCACGATTTCCCGCGCCTTGGCCTCGTCCACCCCGGCGTTCGCGTCGATGGCCACCTTGGCGACCCGCTCCGGCGTCTCGGCGGCCACCTGCTCGATGTCCATCCCGCCGGCCACGCTGGCGATGCAGAGGAAGGTGCGGTTCGCGCGATCGAGCAGGTAGGAGAAGTAGTACTCCTCGGCGATGTCCGCGGTCACCGTCAGCATGACCTTGTTGACCGTGTGGCCCTTGATGTCCATGCCGAGGATGTCGGTGGCCCGGGCCACCGCCTCGTCCGGCCCCTCGGCGAGCTTGACGCCGCCCGCCTTGCCCCGGCCGCCGACCTTCACCTGAGCCTTGACGACCACCCGGCCGCCGAGGCGCTCGGCGATCGCGCGGGCCTCCTCAGGGGTCGTCGCGACACCGCCGGCCAGCACGGGCAGTCCGTGCCGCTCGAACAGCTCACGCCCCTGGTATTCGTACAGGTCCACGATTGCGCGTCCCGTCCCGTCTCCGCGGCGCGCCGTCGCACCGCCGCCAGCGTGTGAATGAGTTGGGCCTGCTGTACGCACGAACAGGCCATCGGCCGCAGCCTAGCGAGGTGAGCACGCCGGGCATCCACGTGGGTGCTCGGTGTGCGGTAACGCACAGCAGGCCGGCCGCCGTCGCGGTCACGGGTCGGCGGTGGCCGGGGAGAAGGTCAGCGGTGGCCGGGGAAAAGATTTCCCGGGCGGCGTAACCCGGCGTAAGGGACGTCGTTGAGTCTGATGTCGGAGCGCTGGGGGAAGCGCGATGACGAAGACGGCCGATGCCCTGTCGGTCGAGGGGTGGCGGCGGGGCATCGCGCATAGAGAGGCCGGACGTGTGAGGGGTGCGTCCGGCCTCTCCCCCATTTCCGCAGAGTACGCCCCGGAGCCGTCCGACCGTCAGGCTACGGCGGGTCGTGGCGGTCAGCCGACGACCGGTTGGCCCACGTTGTTCCGGACCCACTCCACGATCGAGCCGGTGGTGGCACCCGGGGTGAAGATCCTGGCCACGCCGAGCCGCTCCAGCTCCGGGATGTCCGCGTCCGGGATGATCCCGCCGCCGAACACGACCAGGTCCGTCACGTCCCGGTCGGCGAGCAGTTCCAGCACCCGGCGGAAGAGCGTCATGTGCGCCCCGGAGAGCACGGAGAGGCCGATCGCGTCGGCGTCCTCCTGGATCGCCGTCTCGACGATCTGCTCGGGCGTCTGGTGCAGGCCGGTGTAGATGACTTCCATCCCGGCGTCCCGCAGGGCCCGGGCGACCACCTTCGCCCCCCGGTCGTGCCCGTCCAGGCCAGGCTTGGCGACGACCACCCGGATCCGAGAACTCATCAGCGCGACACCTCTCCTGGACACCCGACCAGAGTTACCTTAACGAACGGTAACCCGCCTGCCGGCCCCCCGGGAACTCCCCGGGACGACGGGCCCCGGGAGCAGGCGGCGCACGGTGGCCGGAAGCGGGCGGAGCAGCGCACCGAAAGGGCACCCGCGCGCGACGGTGCGCCGACCCGGCAGTGGTCCGGCGCGCCCCGGCCGACACGCCGCCGCGCCCCGGGAACCCGTCCGGGCATACCCCTAGGGAGTCCTCGAAGGAGGCTCCGACACGAGTCGGGGCCATGACACCCTGCTGCGCCCGAAGTAACGGAGCGCTACTAACGAGGCCGATCGCAAAAGGTTACGAGATATGGCATTCCATGACGCACAACCGCACAGCGCACCGGCAATCTGGCGCTGCGACTTGTGGCGCGCCTAGGGGTTGGCTACCGTGGCCCACGGTTGTCATCAGGTCCATGACCGGGCGACAACGCGGTCAACCGGAGTTCACCTCGATCGTCGAACATCGGTCACGGTCGCAACACTGACCCGACAACGGAGGGTGTGCGTGCGCCAGCGCCTGTCGTCTGAGCCCGATCGCTATCGAGGGCGACGCCGCGTCCCCACACCTCCACGCAGCCGCTACGCCGCTGTTGTCACCACCGCGTTCGTCGGAGCCGGTGTCGTCGCGCTCGGCGCGGGAGCCCTGCCCGACGCCAAAGCGGTCAGCCCCTCCACACTGGCGGACCTGGAGAAGGCCGCCGCCACCAGCGAGGACCTGAGCGCGCGGGCCGCCGACGCCCAGCAGGGCGCCGCGTCCCGGGACGACGACCGGGCCGACGGGCTCGCCTCCACCCTGGCCGCTGCCCCCGATGTCTGGCGGCTTCCGCTCGACAACTACAGCTTCACCTCGCCGTACGGGATGAAGTGGAACAAGCTGCACGCCGGCATCGACCTGGCTGCTCCCGAAGGGACCCCGTACAACGCGGTGCACGCGGGCACGGTGACCAAGGCCGGCTGGTTCGGCGGGTACGGCTACTGCGTGATCGTCCAGCACACCGACGGCACCGAGTCCATCTACGGACACTCCTCGCAGCTACTGGTCAGCGAGGGGCAGGAGGTCAAGGCCGGCGACCAGCTCGGCCTGGTCGGCAACACCGGCCACTCCTACGGCTCGCACCTGCACCTCGAGCTGCATGTCAACGGCAAGCCGGCTGACCCGATCCCCTACCTGCGGGACCGGGGAGTGGACATCCAGCTACAAGTCGACGATCTGTACACCGACGTAGCCGCTTCCTGACCCGGCGTCACGCCGCTTTACCGCCCGATCGAAACCGGTCGGGCGGTTTTCTTGTGCCCGGTGCCCCACGAAGTTTCCTCCGCCACACTGCGGACTGTGCCGGATCACACAGCCACTGCGGTCGAAATAGCGGCTATCAAGGGCGATTCCCGGCATAACCTTGCTGCCGCCGTCCGGCCGTCGTCCGTGACCGGCAGCCCCGTGCCGGCGTGGCACCGCCGCGCCTACCACCATTTCCCGGGTCCACGCCCCACGCAGAAGGGACCCGTCGTGCCGCAGACCGATCCGCACCAGCCCGAGACGACCGCGCACCGGGCCACCGAGCCCGGCCCGAGCCGGCGTACCGGACGGTCCGGCGTCGCCCGGCACCGGACCGGCGGCCGGCGCCGGGGCCTCGTGCCCGGGCTGGTCGCCCTGCTCGGCCTCGGCGTGGCCGGCGCGGTGACGGCGGTGGCCGTCGGCGACGACCGGCCGACCGACCGGGTCTCGGTGGCCGCGGAGGAATCGGCCCGGGCCGCCGCCGCGCAGCGTGTCGACCGGGCCGCGCGGGAGGCCGCCGGCCCGACGACCTCCCCGGTCCCGACCGCGACGCCCACGCCGAGCGCCGCCGCGACGACCCGGCCGCCGACCGCCAAGCCGAGCCGGAGCAGCGCGTCCGCCAAGGCGGTCAGCCCGACCGCGAGCCGGAAGGCGCCCGCCTGGGTCGACCCGATGCCGGGCGCCGGCGTCACCTCCTGCTACGGGATGCGCTGGGGGACGATGCACGCCGGCATCGACCTGGCGATGCCGGCGGACACCCCGATCCAGGCCGCCGGAGCCGGCACGGTCGTCGACGCCGGCTGGGCCTTCGCCGGGTACGGCATCTCGGTGGTCGTCGACCACGGCAACGGCTGGCTCACCCACTACGCCCACCAGAGCCGGACCGTGGTCAGCGTCGGGCAGCGGGTCAAGCCCGGCCAGGTGATCGGGTACGAGGGTGCCACCGGCGACACCACCGGACCGCACCTGCACTTCGAGGTACACAACGGGCTGTGGAACCAGGTCGACCCGGCGCCGTGGATGCGGGCCCGTGGGGTGGACCTGGGCTGCTGAGCCGGGTCAGCGGTCGAGCAAGGAGGAACTCGTCCTGCTGATGGCCGACGCGGCGTACGGCGAGCGGGGCTATCCGGACCCCGCCCCCGAGGACTGGCGGGACCGGCTTCGTCACCCTCGTCGAGGAGCGGGTCGCCGGAGCGCAGGTGGAACGGACGACCGGAACGCAGGCGGAGCGGGCCGCCGGGTAGCGGCGGTCAGAGTTTGTCGATCGGAGCGTGCCGAAGCACCAGCCAGAGCGTCTGGTCGCCGAAGTCGATCTGGGCCCGGGCACCCGGACCGTGCCCCTCGACCGCCAGCACCCGGCCGAGGCCGTAGCGCTGGTGGTTGACCCGGTCCCCGGCAGCGACCTTGGGCGGCTGCTTCAGCTCGCTCGCGGTGCTGAGCCGGCTGCCGTCGATGCCGAGCCGCGAGGCGAGCTGGGCGGCCTTCGGCGTACCCCCGGAGAAGCCGCCGCCCCGGTAGGCGCCGGACCGGTCCTCGGCGCTGGACCGGCCACCCACGCCGCCGCCCGTCCCGGACCACGAGGTGTAGGCGGCCCCGGTGCGCTCCCAGCGCACCAGGTCGCCCGGCAGCTCGTCGACGAACCGGGACGGCGGGTTGTAGGACGGCTGCCCCCAGGCCGACCGGGTGACCGCCCGGGAAAGGTAGAGCCGCTTGCGGGCCCGGGTGATCCCGACGTACGCCAGCCGGCGCTCCTCCTCCAGCTCCCGGTTGTCGCCGAGCGCCCGCAGGTGCGGGAAGACGCCGTCCTCCAGCCCGGTCAGGAAGACCACCGGGAACTCCAGCCCCTTGGCGGTGTGCAGGGTCATCAGGGTGACCACACCCTGGTGGTCGGGGTCGTCCGACGGCACCTGGTCGGCGTCGGCGACCAGCGCGACCTGCTCCAGGAAGCCGGCCAGGGTGGCACCGGGAGCGCCCTCGTCGGCCAGCGCCTCCACCCGTTCGGTGTATTCCCGGGCGACGCTCACCAGCTCCTGGAGGTTCTCCACCCGGCCGGCGTCCTGTGGGTCGATGCTCTCCTCCAGCTCGCCGAGGTAGCCGGAGCGGGTCAGCACCGCCTCCAGCACCTCTTCCGGCAGGGCGGTCTCGGCCAGCTCCCGCAGCCCGTCGAGCAGGGTGACGAACTCGGCGATCGCGTTGGCCGACCGGGTGGAGATGCCCGGCGCCTCGGACGCCCGGCGCAGCGCCGCGCCGAACGAAATCCGGTCCCGGGTGGCCAGCGCCGCCACGCAGGCCTCGGCCCGGTCGCCGATGCCCCGGCGCGGGGTGTTGAGGATCCGCCGGATGCTCACCGTGTCGTCGTCGTTGACCACGGCACGGAGGTAGGCCAGGGCGTCCCGGACCTCCTTGCGCTCGTAGAACCGGACCCCGCCGACCACCTTGTAGGGGAGCCCGACCCGGATGAACACCTCTTCGAAGACTCGGGACTGCGCGTTGGTGCGGTAGAAGACCGCGACGTCGCCGGGGCGGGCCGCCCCGGCGTCACAGAGCCGGTCGATCTCCCGGCCCACCCAGTCCGCCTCGGCGTGCTCGGTGTCGGCGACGTAGCCGACGATCTGCTCCCCCGCGCCCTCCTCGCTCCACAGCCGCTTCGGCTTGCGCGAGCTGTTGCGCTCGATCACCGCGTTGGCCGCGTTGAGGATCGTCTGGGTGGAGCGGTAGTTCTGCTCCAGCAGGATGGTCCGGGCGTCGGTGAAGTCCCGCTCGAACTCCAGGATGTTCCGGATGGTGGCGCCGCGGAACGCGTAGATCGACTGGTCGGCGTCGCCGACCACGCACAGCTCGGCCGGCTCGACCCCGGGTGTGCCGCCGACCAGCTCCTTGACCAGGGTGTACTGCGCGTGGTTCGTGTCCTGGTATTCGTCGACCAGTACGTGCCGGAACCGGCGGCGGTAGCTCTCGGCGACGTGCGGGTGCGACTGGAGCAGGTGCACCGTCGTCATGATCAGGTCGTCGAAGTCGAGTGCGTGCGCCTCGGTCAGCCGCCGCTGGTAGAGCGTGTACGCCTCGGCCAGCGCCCGCTCGTTCGGCCCGTTCGCCCGGGCGGCGAACGTCTCAGGGTCGATCAGCTCGTTCTTCAGGTTGGAGACCTGGGTGGTCAGTCCCCGGGCCGGATAGCGCTTCGGGTCGAGGTCCAGCTCCCGGGTGACCAACTGCATCAGCCGGCGCGAGTCGTCGGCGTCGTAGATCGAGAACGTCGACTTCAGGCCGGCGTGCTCGTGCTCGGCCCGCAGGATGCGTACGCAGGCGGAGTGGAACGTCGAGACCCACATCAACCGGGCCCGGGGCCCGACCAGCGCGGCGACCCGGTCCTTCATCTCCCCGGCCGCCTTGTTGGTGAAGGTGATCGCGATGATCTGCCCCGGATGCACGTCCCGGGCGGCGAGCAGGTAGGCGATCCGGTGGGTCAGCACCCGGGTCTTGCCCGAGCCGGCGCCCGCCACGATCAGCAGCGGCGCCCCGGAGTGGGTCACCGCGTCCCGTTGTGGTCCGTTCAGCCCGGCCAGCAGGGCCTGCGGGTCGGGGCCGGACGGCCGGTGCCGGGGCGCGCTCTGGGCCGGAGGGACGGAGGGCGGCGGAGGTTCGAAGAGAGCATGCATCGCCCCGCGAGTCTATGCCGCCGGGGAGACAGGTACGCCTCCGCCGGGCCCGTACCCGCCTCGGCCGGATTGTTCCCGCCCGTCGCCTTCCGGGCATCGCCGATGCGCTTGCCAAGACACCGCTGGCTGGGCATACTCAACCCGTGATCCATCGGGCGCAGCCCTACTTTTACTACGGCTCCGGGAGTCCGGCAGCCGTGGGTCGCGCCTGAACATGACCTACGAAAAGCCCCGGGCTCCTGAAGCCCGGGGCTTTTCGCGTCGGGATCCAGGCACCGGGGACCTGGCTGGCAAGGAGGACCCCATGGCGGCAGAGGTGGCACAGCAACCCGCCGAGGCGAACGGCGCCGAGCCCGAGACCGGGACGAGCGCGCCGGACGCCTCGCAGCACATCCTCGGGCTGCGGGAGCGGATCGACGAGATCGACCGCGAGCTGATCGCCCTCTGGCAGGAGCGCGCCGCACTCTCCCAGCAGGTCGGCCGGACCCGGATGGCCTCCGGCGGCACCCGGCTGGTCCTCTCCCGGGAACGGGAGATCCTGGACCGGTTCCGGGAGGCGCTCGGCGCGGACGGTACCCAGCTCGCCCTGCTGCTGCTCCGGGCCGGTCGCGGCCCGCTCTGAGCCGTACCCCGGGCGGGTCTGCTCCGCCGACCGGCCGGCGGCCCTCGGCGGCCCGGGAGATACGCGAGCCCGGGACGCCGGCCGCATGGATGGCGGCCCGCGCCCCGGGCAGTGAGGAGGCGTTCTTCTCGCATCGGTGGTTGGCCGGGTCAGGCACACCACCGCGTCTGGCCGGTCTATTCGACCGCGTGCACCACGTCCCGCTCCTCGGCGAAATGACATGCGCTCGGGTGCGCCGAGTGCTCCCGCTCCACCAGCGGCGGCTCCTGGCTGGCGCAGATGTCCTGCGCCTTCCAGCAGCGGGTGCGGAACCGGCAGCCCGACGGCGGGTTGGCCGGCGACGGCACGTCGCCCTCCAGGACGATCTGGTCCCGCTGGCCGCGCAGGGTCGGGTCCGGCACCGGCACCGCCGAGAGCAGCGCCTGGGTGTACGGGTGGGTCGGCCGCTCGTAGATCTCGTCCTCGACGCCGATCTCCACGATCTTGCCCAGATACATCACCGCGACCCGGTCGGCGATGTGCCGGACCACCGACAGGTCGTGCGCGATGAAGATGTACGACAGCCCCAGCTCGTCCTGCAACCGCTCCAGCAGGTTGATCACCTGCGCCTGGATCGACACGTCCAGCGCCGACACCGGCTCGTCACAGACGATGATCTCCGGCCTGAGGGCCAGCGCCCGGGCGATCCCGATCCGCTGGCGCTGCCCGCCGGAGAACTGGTGCGGATAGCGGTTGATGTGCTCCGGGTTCAACCCGACCAGGTCCAGCAGCTCCCGGACCCGTTGCTTGCGCTCGCCGGCCGGAGCGACCTCCGGGTGGATGTCGAACGGCTCACCGACGATGTCGCCGACCGTCATCCGCGGGTTCAGCGAGGTGTACGGGTCCTGCAACACCATCTGGATGTTGCGCCGGGCCTTCCGCATCTCGCCACCGGCCAGCCGGGTCATGTCCTGACCCCGGACGTTGATCGCGCCGCTGGTCGGCTTCTCCAGCCCGACCAGCAGCTTGGCCAGCGTCGACTTGCCGCAGCCGGACTCGCCCACCACGCCGAGGGTCTCGCCCCGACGCAGTTGCAGGTCGACGCCGTCGACCGCGCGTACCGCACCGACCTTCTTCTGGAAGACGATGCCCCGGGTGATCGGGAAGTGCTTGACCAGCCCGCGGGTCTCCAGCACGACCTCGTTACCTGACGGCTGGCTCATCGCCGACCACCTCCGTCCAGAAATGGCACCGTGCCGTCCGAACCGGATCCACCTCGTACTGCGGTGGCGGCGGGTCGGCCCGGCACACGTCGCGGGTGTACGCGCACCGCGGGTGGAACGGGCAGCCGGCCGGGATCCGGGTCAGGTTGGGCGGCAGTCCCTTGATCACGTTGAGCTGCTGCCCCTTGAGGTCGAGTCGGGGAATCGACTCCAGCAGCGCCTTGGTGTACGGGTGCGCCGGCCGGGCGTAGATGTCCAGCACCGGCGCCTCCTCGACCACCTTCCCGGCGTACATCACCGAGATCCGGTCTGCCACGTCGGCGACCACACCCATGTCGTGGGTGATCAGGATCAGGCCCATGTTCCGTTCCCGCCGCAGCTCGGCGAGGAGGTTCATGATCTGGGCCTGCACCGTGACGTCCAGCGCCGTGGTCGGCTCGTCCGCGATCAGCACCTTCGGGTCGAGCGCCAGCGCCATCGCGATCATGACGCGCTGCCGCATACCGCCGGAGAACTGATGCGGGAAGTCCCCGACCCGCTGCTTCGCGGCCGGGATCTTGACCAGGTCGAGCAACTCGACCGCCCGCTTCCGGGCGTCCTGCCGGGACATCCCGCGGTGCACCCGGAACAGCTCGCCGATCTGCCAGCCGACCGGGAAGACCGGGTTCAGCGCGGAGAGCGCGTCCTGGAAGATCATGGCGATGTGGTTGGCGCGTACCCTGCGGCGCTGCTCCTCAGGGAGCTTGAGCAGGTCGACGCCGCGGTAGCGGATCGCACCTCCGGTGACGAACCCGGGCGGCGAGTCGAGGATGCCCATGATCGCCTGGGCGGTGACGGACTTTCCGCAGCCGGACTCGCCCAGGATCGCCAGCGTCTCGCCGGGATCCAGGTGCAGGTCCACCCCGTTGATCGCCTTGGCGACCCCGACCTGGGTACGGAACTCGACGTGCAGACCGTCGACCTCCAGCAGCCGGGCGGACGAGTCCAGCCCGGGCAGGACGTCGATCTCTGCCTTGATATCGGTCATGGGTCAGCTCACCGCAGCCTCGGGTCGAAGGCGTCGCGGATCGCGTCGCCGAGCATGATGAACGCCAGCACGGTCATCGCCAGGAAGACCGACGGCCAGACCAACGGGGTGGCCGTCTCCCGGACGTACGGCGCCGCCGTCGAGATGTCGATCCCCCAGGAGATCGCGTCACCCTTCAGACCGACGCCGAGGAAGGTCAGGGTGGCCTCGGTGGCGATGTTGACGCCGAGCAGGATGGTCAGCACCACCACGAACGGCGCCGCGGCGTTCGGCAGGATGTGCCGGAACATCAGCCGGCCGGAGCCGGCCCCCAGCATCCGGGCCGCCGCCACGTAGTCCTGGTTCTTCGCCGAGATGACCGACGAACGCATGATGCGGGCGCCGGTCGTCCAGGTCAGGACGCCGAGGGTGAAGACCACCGCGAGGAAGCCCGAGTCCTGCGGGTCGGCGGAGAGCCGCCGGGCCAGCACGATCGCCGCGAGCAGGGTGGGGATGCCCAGCACGATGTCGATGCCCCGGGCGAGCAGGGCGTCGACCCAGCCGCCGAAGTAGCCGGTCGCCATGCCCACTATCAGGCCGATCACCCCGGAGATGATGGTCGCGAAGAGCCCGATCAGCACCGAGTTGCGGGCACCGTAGATCGTCCGGGCGTAGACGTCGCAGCCCTGGAAGTTGTAGCCGAAGATGGCCGAGCCGCTGGGGCCCTGGTGCTGCCGGGACAGCGCGCACGCCTCCGGGTTGGCCGAGGTGAACAGGCTCGGGAAGGCCGCCATCGTAACGACCAGTACCACCAGGACGGCGGCGGCCCAGAAGATCCAGTTGCGCCGCAGGTCCTCCCAGGCATCCCCGGTCAGGCTGCGCGGCTTCTCGGGGCCGTCGTCCGGCGACACCGGCCCGCCGGCGGTGTTGGGTACCTCCGCCTGGGTGACGGATTCGACGTTGCTCATCGGGCGCCTCGCTTACTCATGCCGCCGTCTCGCCACGCTCGGCGCCGCCCGGAGGCGCACACGTCACGCTGACTGGTTCGCTCACTTCGCACACTCGTGAGTCGACTGGTTCGCTCACTCATAGCGGATCCTCGGGTCGAGTACCGCGTACAACAGATCGACGACCAGGTTGACCACCAGGAAGACGATCACCAGGATGCTGACGAAGCCGACCACCAGTGGGCCGTCCTCGGTCCGGATCCCGCGGAACAGGTTGAAGCCGACGCCCGGAATGTTGAACACGCCCTCGGTGACGATCGCTCCGGCCATCAGGTTGCCCAGGTCGACACCGATCAGCGTGACGACCGGGATCAGCGAGTTGCGCAGCACGTGCACACCGATCACCCGGCGGTTCGCCAGGCCCTTGGCCCGGGCGGTACGGACGTAGTCCGAGCGGAGGTTCTCCGCCACCGACGCCCGGGTGACCCGGATCTGGGTGGCGATCACCAGACAGCTCAGTACCAGCGCCGGCAGGATGAGTTGATAGAACCCGGGTTCGGCACCGGCTGTCGCCGGGAACCAGTGCAGTTGCACCCCGAAGAGGAGCTGCGCCAGCGGGGCCAGCACCACGATCGGCAGCGAGAGCAGGACCAGCGTGATGATCAGCGTGGTGGTGTCGAAGATGCCGCCGCGGCGGATCCCGGAGACGATGCCGGCGGTGACGGCGACCAGCGCCGAAATGATGATCGCGAAGACCGCCAGCCGGATGGTCACCGGCCAGGCCTGCTGCATCATGTCGCTGATCGGCCGGTTGGTCAACGAGATGCCGAAGTCCCCGGTCAGCAGACCACGCATGTAGTGGCCATATTGGAGGATGAACGGCTCGTCCAGATGGTACCTTTCGGTGAGTGCCTGCCGGACGTTCTCCGGCAGCGGTCGCTCACCCGCCAGAGCCTGGAGCGGGTCGTCCTGGTTGGCGAACATCAGCGCGTACACGATGAAGGTGGCCCCGAAAAACGTCAGGACCCCTTGCAGCACGCGCCGCACGAAGTAGCGGAACATATCCCAAGTCCTTAGCGAGACGAGCATCGGTGACTGCCTGCTGGGCAGCGGACCGTGATGCGCACGGTAGCGACCGCAGCCTCACCGGTCCCGATCGCCGGGCCGGTGAGGCTCGTGCGGACGGTCCGATCCGACCCGGGCTAGGCCGGGTGGACCGGACCGTCCGTCGCTGGAGCAGTCAGGTCAGCTCGTCGCCTCGATCTTGAGGAGCTCGACCTTCTGGAACTTGTCGACCTCGACGTTCTTGACCCGCTCCGAGTGACCGAAGACGTTCTGGCCGAGCCGCAGCGGAATCACCGGCATGTCGCGGACCAGGATGTCCTCGGCCTGCTGCCAGAGCTTGATGGCCTCTTCCTCGGTCGGCGCGGCCGAACCCTGCTTGACCAGGTTGTCGAACTCCGGGTTGCTGTAACCGTAGTAGTTCGACGAACCGCCGGTGCCGTACAGCGGGCCGAGGTAGTTCTCCATCAGCGGGTAGTCCATGATCCAGCCGAGCCGGATCATGCCGACGTCTTCCTTGTTCTCGACCTTGGTGAGCAGGTCGGCGAACTTCGGCTCGCCGGTGCCGACGCAGTCGACGCCCAGGTTGGCCTTGAGCTGGTTGCAGGTCGCGTCCACCCACGGCTTGTGACCACCGTCGGCGTTGTAAGTGATCTTGATCTGCTTCGGGCCGCCTGCGGCCTCGTACGCCGCCTTGGCCTTGGCCGGGTCGTAGGTGCACGCCTCGCCGCAGCTGTTC
This sequence comes from Plantactinospora sp. KLBMP9567, assembly GCF_033446045.1. Lineage (NCBI taxonomy): Bacteria > Bacillati > Actinomycetota > Actinomycetes > Micromonosporales > Micromonosporaceae > Plantactinospora > Plantactinospora sp. KLBMP9567. The sequence continues at coordinate 58,481 of NZ_JAWQRR010000016.1, forward strand.
TCGCGGTAGCCGGCCACCGCCGGGGAGACGAACGACGCCGCCGGGGTCTGCGAGCCCCGGAAGATGTTGTCGGTGATCTCCTTGCGGTTGATCGCCATCGAGATCGCCTTGCGGACCTCGACCTTCGAGTACTGCGGGAGGAAGGTCGGGAAGCCGACGAACTGGAAGACCGAGTTCGAGCTGGTCTTGAAGCGGTCACCCAGGTCGGCCGGGGCGGTGGCCAGGTTCTCGATCGGAATCTGGGTCACCACGTCCAGGGCGCCACCCATCAGGTCGGCGTACTGGGCGGTCTGCTCCTGGTAGATCTTGTAGGTGACCCCGCCGACCTTCGGCTTGTCACCCGGGTAGGCGTCGTAGCGCTCGACCTCGATCTTCGAGTCGTGCTGCCAGGTGCCCTTCATCTTGAACGGGCCGTTGCCGATCGGGGCCTGCTCGTAGTCCTCCTTGAGCACGCCCTCCGAGGCCCACGCCGCCGCAGGCAGCGGGTAGAAGGTGGTGTAGCCCATGACCGAGCGCCAGCCGGAGAACGGCTCGCTGAGCGTGACGGTGAAGGTCAGGTCGTCGACCTTCTTCAGACCGGTCAGGGTCTTCGCCTTCGGGTCCGGAGCCTTCTGCGGGCCGTCGCCGTCCGGGTCCTCGGACTGCAGGTCCTTGTAGCCCTCGATGCGCTCCAGGAAGTACGAGCCGCCGTTGCCGTTCGGGCCGTACGCCGCGTGGTTCCAGGCGTTGATGTAGTTGTCGGCGCCGACCTTCTCACCGTTGTGGAAGGTGTAACCGTCCTTGAGCTTGACCGTCCAGACCTTGTTGTCGGTCGACTCGACCGACTCCGCGGCAACCGTGAACGGCTTGTTGTCGGCGTCGAAGTCCACCAGCGGGCTGAAGAGTGCGGCCAGCACCTCGGCACCGTTGGACTCGGTGGTGTTGGAGGGGATCAGGTGCTGGGGCTCGCCGATGCCGATCGAGATCAGGGCGTCAGCCGCCGAGGTCTCGTCGTCGCCGCCACCGCTGCAGCCTGCCGCCAACAACATTATGGCGGTCGCTCCGACCGCCATCTTTAACGGGAATTGCCCGCGCATGAGTGAAGCCTCCTCAGGGCGCTCACGAGGGACTGTGAGGTGACTGACACTGTGACACTGAGCCGCCTAGCGCGGAAAGGTGCCGTTATCAACCCGTTAGTTGCCGGCAATGTTTCAGGCGTGTGCCCCACCCACCGGGCGCCCCTCCGAACACGGCGTTGACCAGGCAAAACGTCACCGGAGCAGGGTGCTCCGACAACCGCCCGCATGGCTCGTTGTGACCTTTCCCGCGTCACCGCAGGCGCTCTCCGATGTCAAGCGCATACCTACCGTACTCGTCCGTTTGGACGATGTGGAACTGTGCACCGCGGATCCGACGGACGGCCGGACAGTGAAAGCCATCGATGCATGGTACCCGATCGTCACCTCCCGGACACCCACCGCTCGGCCGATGCCGTACCGGTGGAACCGCCGATGCCGGACCGCCGACCCGGCCGCCGGGGCGGACGGCGCGGGCGAGGCCTCGGCGACATCAGACCAGACGGCGGTCGGCGGCCCACCGGGACAACTCGTAGCGGTTGGACATCTGCAGCTTGCGCAGCACGTTCGAGACGTGCGTCTCCACCGTCTTGATGGAGATGAACAGCTCCTTGGCGATCTCCTTGTACGCGTAGCCCCGGGCCAGCAGCCGCAGCACCTCCCGCTCGCGGTTGGTGAGCTGGTCCAGCTCCGGATCGGCGACCGGCGCGTCCGGCCGGGCGGCGAAGGAGTCCAGCACGAACCCGGCCAGCCGGGGGCTGAACACCGCGTCACCGTCGGCGACCCGGCGGATCGCGGCGGTCAGCTCGTCCGGGGAGATGGTCTTGGTGACGTACCCCCGGGCACCGGCCCGGATCAGCCCGATCACGTCCTCGGCGGCGTCGGAGACGCTGAGCGCCAGGAACCGCACCTCCGGCCGGGTACGCCGGACCGCCTCCAGCACCGCCCGACCGCCTCCGTCCGGCATGTGCACGTCGAGCAGCACCACGTCCGGTTCGGTGGCGGCGATCCGGCTGATCGCCTCGGCCACCGTGCTGGCCTCGCCGACCACCTCGACGTGCGCCCCCAGCTCGGCGCGGACGCCGGCCCGGAACATCGCGTGGTCGTCGACGAGGAACACCCGCAGCAGCCGCGGCTCGGGCGTACCCTCCCGCGCCGGCTCGGTCGACTCGACCATGATCGTTACCTGTCCTTCCCTGGTGCCGCGCCCTCCCGGGGTATCGGGAGGAAGAGTCTCACCTCGGTGCCGTCCCCCGGCGTACTGCGGATCTCCGCCCGCCCGCCGTGCCGCTTCATCCGCCCGATGATCGAGCCGCGTACGCCGTGCCGGTGGTCCTCAACGGTAGTCGGGTCAAAGCCCGCCCCGCGATCGCGGACGAAGACGCTCACCTGCTCCGGCTCGACCTCGGCATAGAGCGAGACGGTCTGTACCTTGGCGTGCCGGGCCGCGTTGACCAGCGCCTCCCGGGCCGCGGCCACCAACGCGCCGACCCGCTCGTCGGTCTCCCGGTCGCCGACCACCACCGCCTCGACGGTGATCGCGAAGGTGTCCTCCACCTCGGCCGCGGCCTGCTCCAGCGCCGCGGCGAACCGCTCGGTCGGCGAGCCGGTCGGCTTGTAGAGCCAGCTCCGCAACGAGCGCTCCTGCCCCCGGGCGAGCCGCTGCACCGTCTTGACGTCGGCCGCGTTGCGCTGGATCAGCGCGAGGGTGTGCAGCACCTGATCGTGGATCATCGCGGCCAGCTCGGCCCGCTCCTGCTCCCGGATCCGCCCCTCCCGCTCGGCCCGGAGCTGGTTGTAGGTCCGCCAGAGCACCGGGGCGGCCACCACGCCGACCCCGGCGAGTGCCACCAGGGCAAAGATCACCCCGTTGACCACCGCGTCGAAGTTGCCCTGTGGGCGGTAGACCGCCACCACCCCGATCAGGCCCACCGCGACCAGCACCCCACCGCCGATGAACCGCAGCACGAAGGCTCGCCGGTCGCTCTCCGCCACCACCGCCCCGAGCCACGGCACCGGCAGCGACCGGTCCCACTGCCAGCGACGCTCCGGCGCGGACTGGTGCCAGATCACCCCGGCGCCGACCGCGATGATCGACACCAGCCAGCCGGCGGTCCCGGCCACCCCGCCGGACTTGAAGGCCAGCACCTCGATCAGGATCACGGCGAGCCCGATGGCCACGAACGGCAGCAACTGGAAGACGTTGCGCCGGGGCGGGGCACCACCTGGCAACGGTGGCACCACCGCCCAGAACGCCGCGTAGAGGAGCAGGCCCAGCCCGCTGAACCCGAGCAGCAGGAGGAACGTCACGCGTACCCACACCGCCCGGATGCCCAGGTGCAGGGCGATCCCGGCAGCCACGCCGGCGACCATCCGATGGTCGCGGGCGCGGTACAGGCGGGGAGGCTCGGTCGTGGCGCGGATCTTCGAACTCCTCGTCGTCTCGGGCGGCGGGGGTGACGTGCGGCGGACCTGCCGCGTCACGTCCCGTTCCACCGACGCTCCGATCGTCACACGTCCGCGGGCTCAGCAGCCATGGGGACTCCCCGGACTTCGCACGCGGGATATCTCAGGGTGGGCTCAGGGTTGTCGCCTGAGGCCGGTCGGACCTGCGACGGCGGAGGATCGGAGCATGACCGACGAAGCTGCCGCCGCCCGTGGAACGCCCGGTCCGGCGGGCGACCCCGACCGAGCGGACAGCCCCGGCCCGACCCCGGAGGCACCCGGCACGCCCGGCCCCGCCGCCGGCCCCGAGCGGGCCGCGCCACCGGACGCACCGCCACCGGACGCACCGCCACCGGGTACGGGCTGGCCACCGCCGCCCGGCGCGACCCCGCCTCCCGGACCGCCGCCCGGCCCCGGCGGACCACCACCGCCCGGAGCCGGCGGACCACCACCGGAGTTCGGCTTCACCTACCGGTACGGACTCGTCCGGCCGAGCGAGGGGCGCTACCTGGCCGGGGTCTGCGCCGCGATCGGCCGGGCCACCAACAGCGACCCGATCCTCTGGCGGGTCCTCCTCGCCGTACTCGGTTTCTTCGGCGGGATCGGCCTGCTGGTATACCTCGCCGCCTGGCTGATCATCCCGTCCGAGGGCGACACCGCCTCGCCGGTGGAGTCGATGCTGGGCCGGGGCCGGTCGAGCATGTCCCCGGTCACCGTGCTGGTGCTCGGCATCCTCGCCGCGGTGATGTTCGGCTTCATCGTGACCGACACCTACCGGGCCGTACTGCTCGGCGCGGCCGTCCTGATCGGCGGCGCACTGCTGCTCAACCGGGACCGGAACCGGACCGGTCCGTACTGGCAACCGGGTGCCGGGCCCCCGCCGCCGACCGGCTATCCGTACCCGGGACCCGGCCAGCCGGTGCCTCCGCCGGCCGCACCCGGACATCCGGGCTGGTACCCGCCGCAGCCGACCGCCGCACCGGGCTACCCCGGCGGACCCGCGATGGCCGCCCCGGCCCCGCCGGCCCCCGCCTGGCCGGCCAGCCCACCACCGGTGGCCGTACCGACCGGACCGCATCCGGGCGTACCGCCCGGACCGCCCATGACGGGGGGCTACCGGGCACCGTTCGCGCCGCACGGCCCGTACGCCGCCCGGCCGGCTCCGCCGCCGCCACCGCCGAAGAAGCCGAAGCAGCCGAAGCGGCCGCGTGAACGGTCCCCACTGGGTGCCGCCACCTTCTCGATGATCTTCGTGGCAATCGGCGTGGTCGCGATCCTGGATCTGACCAACGCGATCCGGGTCATGCCGTCCACCTACTTCGCCGCCGTCCTGGTCACCATCGCCGTCGGGCTGCTGGTCGGGGCCTGGTTCGGCCGGGCCCGCTGGCTGATCGCCCTCGGTCTGGTCGCGGCCTGCGCCCTGGGTATCTCCACGGTCGCCGAGTCCTACACCCGGCTGCGCAGCGAGGAAGACGTGCTCTGGGTACCGGCCAGCTACGAGGTCATGGCCGACCGCTACGAGACCCGGCTGGGCAACGCCACGCTCGACCTGACCCGGATCGACTTCACCGACCGGGACGCCCGGGTGAGCGTGGACGTCGACCTCGGCGAAGTGAAGGTGATCCTGCCGCCCACCGTCGACGTGACCGTACGACTCGACGTGAACGCGGGCGACGCCCTGATCCTGGACCGCAGGTACAGCAACTTCGACGGCAACCAACGGGAGGTGACCGACCTCGGCGAGGACGGCCCCGGTGGCGGAAAGCTGCTGCTCGACCTGTCGGTCAACGCCGCCACCGCGGAGGTGACTCGATGAAGGCGCACCGTACCGACGGGGTGTCGCTGACGTTCGCCCTGATCTTCCTCGGCGTCGCCGCCTGGTGGCTGTTCACGCAGCTCATGAACCTCACACTGCCGGCCATCGGCTGGCTGGTGGCCGGCGGCCTGATCGGAGTCGGCACGCTGGGCCTGGTCGGCGCCCTCCGGGCCAACCGGTCCGGCCAGCGGCCGGCGGCGGCACCGGCGGCACCTGCTGCGGGATCCCCGGCCGTGCCTGCTCCGGGATCCCAGGCCGCACCGACCGGCGCCGACGTCACCGGCACCGGGCCGGCCGACGTCCCCCTCGGCACGCTCTTCGACCGGGACCAGCCCGGGCCGTCCTACGGGAACCCGGCCGAGCGGTTCGACCCGGACACGATCGAGCGGTTCGACCGGGACGCGACCGACCAGTTCGACCGGAACCCGGCCGGGGAGGCCGACCCGTACCGCACGGCGGAATTCGACCGGCCGGCTGGAGAGACGTTCGAGCGGCCCACCGCCGAACTCTTCCCCCGGGCGACCGTCGAGCCCCTGCCGCGATCCACCGACGAGCTGTCCGACCGGGACACCGAGGCGCTCCCGAAGCCGACCGGTGACCCGGCCGACCCGGCCGGCACCGGGGCTGACGAGGCCCGATCGGCCGGGGCCGGCGAGGCGGGACCGGTCGCTGCGGACGCACCGGCGACCGGCGGCACGGACGGAATGGAGCCGGACCGGCCGACCGGACACCCACCCGGGGATGCCATCCCGGCGGACCGGCGTGACGAGCGACCCGCGTGACGCGACGAGCGACCCGCACGATCGGTGCGACTCGGTCAGGCCGTGCCTAAACTGGCCGGCGGAGGTTTGCGCCTCTGCCGGCCGGTCGGCATACCAGCGGCCGGAAACCGCCCCACCGCGTAGCCTGCGCCGCTATCGGCAGCCGCCCGTCCTGACCTCGCGAGGAGCCCGCCCGAGATGACCCAGTCCCCCGCCGTACGCGCCACCGGCCCAGGCCGTCCGGTCCGCGTCGGCGAGCGCGCCGCCCGCGTCCTCACCACGGAGATGTCCCGGCACCACGGTCCGAAGACCACCCTGCTGGTCGGGGCCACCACCGACTCGTCCGTACTGGCCGCAGTGGTAGACGCGCTGCTCCCCGGCGACGTGCTCACCGTGGTACCGGCGGACGCGCTCGCCGCCGACCAGCTCCGGGACCATGTCACGGCCCTCGGGCAGTGGACCGCCCAGCGGGTACGGGTCGCCGACTCGCTGGCCGAGGCGGAGGCGGCGGACGTGGTGATCGTCGCCGAACCGCTGACTGGCAGCGCCGAGGAGACCCGGACCGCGCTGGACGGGCTGGCCAAGTACCTGACCGACGGCGGGGTACTCAGCGTGCTGGTGCCCGCGCTGCCCGGCCGGGCCCCGGGCGCGGTCGGCGAACTCGAACGGCAGAGCGCGCTGTTCGGCGTCGGCACCGACCTCGTCCTGGTCAACCAGCCTCCGGTCCGCGCGCACCGGCTCCGGTTCACCCCGGCCGAGGTCTCGGTGGCGGCCCGGTTGGCGCCCGCCTACCGGACTTCGAGCATTCCACTGACCCGCCGGATGCACATCGACTCCAACGGGGTTGCGGCCGCCGGTATCGCGCTGGGGTTCGCCGCGCTTACCCGGGTCACCCGGCCGAAGTCCCGGCTCTGGCTGGTGCCCGCGCTGGCCGCCGGCCCGGTGGCCGCGTTCTTCCGGGACCCGGAGCGGGACATCCCGGACGACGAGTCCGCCGTGGTCGCCGCCGCCGACGGTCAGGTGCTCTCCGTGCAGCGGCTCCGGGACGAGCGCTTCGGCGACGGCGAGTTCCTCCGGGTCGCGGTCTTCCTCTCCGTGCTGGACGTGCACGTCAACCGCGCGCCGGTGGCCGGCAAGGTGGTCGACTACTTCGTCGCGGACGGTGGCTTCGCAGCCGCGATGAAACCGGACGCGGAGCACAACGTCGCCGCGTACACGGTGCTCGACACCGACCACGGCACGGTGGTGGTGGCCCAGCGGACCGGCCTGATCGCCCGGCGGATCGTGCAGCGGGCGCCGATCGGCGCGCTGCTGGCCCGGGGCGAACGGTTCGGCCTGATCCGGTTCGGGTCGCGCACCGACGTCTACCTGCCGGCCGACGCGGCCGAGCCGGTGGTCGGCCCGGGCGAACGGGTCATCGGCGGATCCTCCGTGATCGCCCGCTGGCGCTGACCGGAGGCGCGGGCCCGGCCATACCCGGCCGGGCCAGGCGCCGGACGGATTCCGGTGTTGCCGGAGACGGCCGTGCCGCAGGGTCACCGTCGTGACGCTGCGGCACGTTCGAATTCCGAGGACTTCCCGCGTTCCGCCGCCGCCCGGACTTCCCGGCGCCCGGACTTCCCGGCGGCCGGGCGATCGGCCGGGCCGCTACGGGTCAGGCGGTGCGACGCTGGCGCCACCAGAGCAGCGGTCCGCTGACCAGGTAGCCGACCACCAGGATCGCGAAGGTGAGCCGGATGTCGATCAGAGCGCCGATCACCGGGGCCAGCCACAGCCACGGCGGCAGCTTGATCAGGCGGGCCAGCTTGGCGTACGGGAAGCTGGAGACCATGGCGAAGGCGAGCAGCCCCACGCCAGCCGCCTGCACCTCGCCGGAGACCGGCAGCCCGATCAACACCGCCAGGGCGAGCACCGCCGCCGCCATCGTGGTCGGCACCCCGCAGAAGAACCGTCCGTCCTTGGGCGAGACGTTGAACCGGGCGAGCCGGATCGCCGCGCAGGCCGCGACGAGCGCGCAGGCCACCCCGGCGGCGGCGGTCGAGACCGAGCCCACCAGCGAGGCGTAGACCACCACCGGGGCGGCCAGGCCGAACGAGCACATGTCGGCCAGCGAGTCCATCTGGGCACCGAACGGGCTGGCCACGCCCATCTTGCGGGCCAGCGCCCCGTCGAGGCCGTCGAACGCCACACAGGCGATCAGGCAGTACGCCGCGACCCGCACGTCGCCCTGCATCGCCTGGAAGATGGCGAGTAGCCCGAGCGTCAGGCTGGCCAGGGTGCAGGCGTTGACCACGGCGAACTTGACCCGACGCGCCATGGTCCGCTCGCCGGGCAGCAGCGGGATCGCCATCGCCGGGCCGGGGGCGTCGACCGGGTCGGCCGGGCCGACGGCCGGACTCACCGGGACGGCCGCCTCGATCTCGGCGGCGGTCAGCCGGCCGACGCCGTACGGGTCGAGCGGGGCGGAGTCCTCGGTGTAGCGGCGGTCGGGCCGCCCGAGGGTGCTGGGACCGGCGTCGGCCAGGTCGTGCTCCCGGCGTCCCACCCGGACCAGCAGCACCTGCCGGGCGAATGTGCCGCTGCGGCGCAGCCGCCCCGCCCAGCGACGCCCTGCCGGGCGCGGGCTGTCCGACGTACGACGCCGACGCCATGGGGCTCTCGGCACGTTTCCTCCATCACCGGGTCAACTTTGTCCGCCACCGTGGCGGCACCCGCCCAAGCGCCATCGGGCGCCGGGACTCCTTGGCCGGCAACCAATTGCGGCCTACACCATCGCACAGACAGCAGGGATTGGCGATAGCTGTCTGAGGGGTATTCCTCCCAAACCGCCCGAGGCACTCAGACCTCCCCATCACGGGACGCTACCCCCGTGACGGCATGCTGTCGGGCCCGCCTGCAACTCTAACCGAACCAGTCACACCCATCGTTTCGGGAGAGATTCTCGCGTTCCCGACCCGGCTGACCAACCCATCGACGGCCCCGCACCGGCAGCCCCGCCCTACATCAGGGACAACGCGGCGTCCACCACCTCGGTACGCGGCAGCTCCGCCACCTCGGCCCGGGAGAACCAGCCGGCGGTCGCGGTCGAGCCGCCCGCCGCCTCGGTCACCCTCGCCTCGGTGGGCGCCGCAACCTCGACCCGGTAGATCACCCGGACTCCGTGCCAGTCCAGCGGCCGGCCCTCGGGGCCGAACTCGGCGGTGTTGTGCCGGTGCGACACGTGCAGCAGCCCGGTCACCCGGCCGAGCTGTCCGGTCTCCTCGACCAGTTCCCGCAGGAGCGCGCTCACCGGCTGCTCGCCGTGGTCGGTACCGCCGCCGGGCAGGTGCCACCGGCCGGCACCGGGGAACCCGGCCGCGATCCGGGTCAGCAGGATCCGGCCGGCAGGATCGGTGGCCAGCCCGTACGCCGCGAAACGCTGATACCGGTCGACCGGTGCCGGGCGCTCGGCGCCGTCCGAGGCGAGTCCGGCGCCCTCGGGCAGCGGGTCCGCCGGGCAGCCGAGCAACTCGGCGGTGAACGGCATCAGGACCAGCCCGGCCAGGTCGTCCGGGGCGACCCAGGCGACCTGGTCGGTGCCGCCGCCCACCTCGGCACGCAGCGTGCCGCCGGCCGGTACGACCTCATAGACGATCCGGTCGGTGTGCTCGGCCACCGGCCCGTTGACGCCGGCCAGCCGGATCACGTCGGCGAGCACCACCCGCAGCCCGGTCACGGTGACGGTCAGCCCGGTTTCCTCGACGAACTCGCGGTGCACCGCCGCTCTCGGGTGCTCCCCGTGCTCGACGCCGCCGCCGGGTAGTTGCCAGACGCCGGGAAAGTGTGAGATCGCGGATCCCCGGGCGAGCAGCACCCGCTCGCCGTCCCGACACAGCCCGTACGCCCCGATCCGCCGTCGCCGTCGCACCGCCGTCCCCCTTCGCCCGCGCCGCATCGATCATGCCGGTCGGGAAGGCAGCCCACCCGGGCGGGTCGGGAATCGAGTGCCGGTCGGAAATCGAGTGCCGGGACAGCCGCCAGCGCACGGGAGGGGTCGGGAATCGGGCGGCCACCGGCGGGTAGGGCGGAATCGGGCGGCCGCAGGCGGGTCGGGTCGGGAATCGGACGATGGTCAGCCCAGCCGGGCCGCCTGTACGGCCTCGGCGGTCACCTCGGTCAGCCGGTCCACCGGCAGCGCCTCCAACTCGTCCCGGCCGAACCAGCGGGCCTCCGAGGTGGAGCCGCCGACGTCACCGACGGTCGGCGGGGCGGGCGAGTCGACGACCACCCGGTAGAAGGCGCGTACGCCGTGCCAGTCGATCGGATAGCCCTCGGGGCCGAGCGAGGCGGCGTCCCGGTGGCTCGCCACCCCGATCAGCTCGACCAGCCGGCCGCACTGCCCGGTCTCCTCGACCAGTTCCCGGATCAGTGCCGCACCCGGCTGCTCGCCGTAGTCGGTGCCCCCGCCGGGCAGGTGCCAGCAGCCCGCCCCGGGATAGCCGTCGGCAACCCGGGTCAGCAGCACCCGGCCGTCCGGATCGGTGGCCACCGCGTACGCCGCGAAGCGCTGGGCCCGGTGCAGCCCGTCCGGCCCGGGTACGGCGTGGAAGGACGGGAACTCCGGCGCCTCCTCCGGCCGCAGGTCGATCGGCCCGCTGGGCAGGCCGAGGGCACGCGCGGTGAACGGCCGCAGCAGCAGCTTCCCCGCCTCTTCCAGGGTGTGCCAGCGGGCCAGGTCGGTCGGCTGGCCGACCCGGTCGCAGAGCGTGCCACCGCGAACGGAGACCTGGTAGAGCAGGCGGTCGGTGTGGATCGTGACGCCACGGTGCGGCAACGATCTCATGTCGGCGAGGACGTCCCGCAGGCCGACGACCGAGACGGAGAGGCCGGTCTCGGCGGCGGTCTCGCGTACCACCGTGTGGTTCGGGTCCTCGCCGTGGTCGACGGCACCGCCGGGCAGCGACCAGACACCGGGCGTTCCGGACCGGGAGGAGGCCCGGACCAGGAGCACGCGGTCGGTTGAAGCGGTGCAAATCGCGTACGCGGCGATCTTGCGGATCGGTTCCAGCGCGGGGGTCACAGGACCAAATTCTCCCTTGACCGCCCGACCCGGCCACAAAAAGAGTCGGATTCCTGACAGTTGGCCCGGCCGTGGGCCGCCGGTGCCACCGGTCAGGGGAGGGTCAGGGTCGCTATCCGGGCGGTCACCGAGGACGCGGCGGCCGTACGGGCGGAGCGTGGAACCATGACGCAGATACCGCTCACCCAGCCTCCGTACAAGCAGCTCCGTCGGCCGACCACCGACCGGATGGTCGCCGGCGTGGCCAGCGGACTCGGCCGGTACTTCAACGTCGACCCGACCCTGGTCCGGGTGGTCTTCGCCGTGATCGCGGTCTTGACCGGCGGGCTCGGCCTGCTGGCGTACCCGGTGCTCTGGTTCCTGATGCCGGAGGAGCCGGCCGACGCACCCGCCTGGCCGCACCCGCCGGGCACCGGCCCGGTCTGGCCGCCGAGCTGGCCAGGCCGCACGCCCACGGCTCCGGCGCCGCCGGCAGGTCCGCCCGCCACCCCGGCGGCTCCCCCCGCACCGACCGGCGCCGCGCCCGCTCGGGCCAGCAGCCCGGCGCCCGGGTTCGGACAGGCGCCCGGGTTCGGACGGCAGCAGGAGACGGACGTGACCGCCCCAGTGGCTCCCACCAGTGGCTCGACGGCCACGGCCGGGCAGCCGGAAGGGGACGGAACCGCTCCGGGCGGACAGACCGGCGTGGACGGGCCGACCGAGGCGTTCGGCGACACTCCGCCGAACCCGCGCTATCCGGGGTGAATCGGGGTCACTCCCACTCGATGGTGCCCGGCGGCTTGCTCGTCACGTCGAGCACCACCCGGTTGACCTCGGCGACCTCGTTGGTGATCCGGGTGGAGATCCGGGCGATGACGTCGTACGGCAGGCGGGACCAGTCCGCCGTCATGGCGTCGGAACTCGACACCGGCCGGAGCACCACCGGGTGCCCGTAACTGCGTCCGTCTCCCTGCACCCCGACGCTGCGTACGTCGGCGAGCAGCACCACCGGGAACTGCCAGACGTCCCGGTCGAGGCCGGCGGCGGTGAGTTCCTCCCGGGCGATCAGATCCGCCGCCCGGAGCAGGTCGAGCCGCTGCCGGTCCACCGCCCCGATGATCCGGATCGCCAGCCCCGGGCCGGGGAACGGGTGCCGCCAGACCATCGCCTCGGGCAGCCCCAGCGCCAGGCCGAGCTGGCGTACCTCGTCCTTGAAGAGCGTGCGCAGCGGCTCGACCAGCGAGAACTTCAGATCCTCCGGCAGACCGCCGACGTTGTGATGCGACTTGATGTTGGCGGTGCCGGAACCGCCGCCGGACTCCACCACGTCGGGGTAGAGGGTGCCCTGCACCAGGAACTCGACGTCGCCACTGGCGGCCACCTGCCGAGCCGCCGCCTCGAAGACCCGGATGAACTCCCGACCGATGATCTTGCGCTTCTGCTCCGGGTCGGTCACCCCGGTCAGCGCACCGAGGAACCGGTCGGCCGCGTCGACCACCTTGAGCTTGATCCCGGTGGCTGCGACGTAGTCCTTCTCCACCTGCTCCGCCTCGCCGGCCCGGAGCAGGCCGTGGTCGACGAAGACGCAGGTGAGCTGGTCGCCGACGGCCCGGTGCACCAGCGCGGCGGCCACCGCCGAGTCGACCCCGCCGGAGAGGGCGCAGATGACCTCCTTGTCGCCGACCCGGGAGCGGATCTCGGCGATCTGGTCGGAGATGATGTTCTCCGAGGTCCAGGTCGGTGCGATCCCGGCCACGTCGTAGAGGAAGCGCTCCAGCATCCGCTGGCCGTGCTCGGTGTGCCCCACCTCGGGGTGGAACTGGGTGCCGACCCGACGACCGGCGAGGTCCTCGAAGGCCGCCACCGGTGCCCCGGGGGACTCGGCGGTCACGGTGAACCCGGCTGGCGCCTCCGTCACACAGTCACCGTGGCTCATCCACACGGACAGCTCGGTCGGAAGGTCCCGGAGCAGGGCGGTCGCGTCGGGCCGGGCCCGCAGGGTGGTGCCGCCGTACTCCCGGCCGCCGGTGTGTGCCACCGTGCCGCCGAGTGCCCGGGCCATCGCCTGGAAGCCGTAGCAGATGCCGAAGACCGGCACGCCGGTGTCGAAGAGCTTCGGGTCGACCTGCGGAGCGCCGGGCGCGTAGACGCTGGCCGGGCCGCCGGAGAGGATGATCGCGGCCGGATCCCTGGCCAGCATCTCGGCCACCGGCATCGAGTGCGGGACGATCTCCGAGTAGACCCGGGCCTCCCGGACACGGCGGGCGATGAGCTGGGCGTACTGGGCTCCGAAGTCCACCACCAGGACCGGGCGCGGCGTGTTCATGTGTACGAAGCCTACCCAGCACGGCCACCGACCCGGAAACCGCCGCCCTCGGCCGACCAGCGCGACCTGCCGACCAGAGCGACCAGGCCGGGTTCGGGGCCGGATCGCCCGCGTCGGGATCAAGCCTGACCTCCCAGAGCGGGTGATCCGGCCCCGACCCCCCACCCCGCGCAGGACGGACGCCGACCCAGACGATCACCAGCGCAGTGCGGCCGGGGCGTCCGGCGGGACCGCCGGGCGGCGCGGCCGGACCGGCGGGATCCGGGTGTACGCCGTGCCGAGCTGGGGTCGGGGGTCCGGGTCACCCCGGTTGGGCCAGTACGAGATAGCCCGCTCCGCCTGGGCGGCGATGGTCAGCGACGGGTTCACCCCGAGGTTGGCCGAGACGGCCGCCCCGTCCACCACGTGCAGTCCCGGATGCCCGAAGACCCGGTGGTACGGGTCGACCACCCCGTCGGCGGCGGTCGACCCGATCACCGCCCCGCCGAGCAGGTGCGCGGTGACCGGCATGTCGAACGGCTCGGTCACCGATCCGCCGGGGATGCCGCCGATCTGCTCGGCGAGCAGCCGGGCGGCCCGGTTGCCGGCCGGGATCCAGGTGGGGTTGCCGGCGCCGTGCCCGGCAGCGGTGGCCAGCCGTCGCCGGCCGAGCCGGCCACGGTGGTAGTGCACGGTCAGCGAGTTGTCGAGCGACTGCATGACCAGTGCGATCACGGTGCGCCGGGACCAGTCCCGGACCGAGAGCAGCGGCAGGTAGGTCTGCGGTCGCCGGGCCAGGATGCCGAGCCAGCGCCGGATCCGGCGCGGGCCGCCGTCGACCAGGGCCGACTGGAGCAGTCCCATCAGGTTGGCGCCGTGGCCGTACCGGACCGGCTCGACGTGGGTCGCCGGGTCGGGGTGGAAGGAGCTGGTGATCGCCACGCCGTCGGTGAAGTCGACGCCAGCCCGCCGGGCCGCCCGCAGCGGCACGGTGGCGCCGAGGATCGCCTCCGAGTTGGTCCGGGTCAGCGCGCCGAGCCGGGGCGAGAGGTGCGGCAGCGCCCCGGCGGCGCGCATCCGGTGCAGCAGGCGCTGGGTCTGCAGCGCGCCGGCCGCGAAGACCACCTGGCCGGCCCGGATCCGTTGGCGGTGCCGGATCGGCCAGGCTCCGGTGCGTACCGTCTCGATCTCGTAGCCGGTGCCCGACGGCGCCGGCCGGACCGCGGTCACCGTGGTCAGCGGGCGCACCTCGGCGCCGAGCCGCTCGGCCAGCCAGAGGTAGTTCTTGACCAGACTGTTCTTGGCGCCGTGCCGGCAGCCGGTCATGCAGGCGCCGCAGTGCAGGCAGCCGGTCCGCTCCGGACCGACCCCGCCGAAGTAGGGGTCGGCGGTCCGCTCCCCCGGCCGGCCCAGGTAGACCCCGACCGGGGTGGCGTGGAAGGTGTGCCCGACCCCCATCCGGTCGGCCACCGCCCGCATCGCCCGGTCCGCCGAGGTCTCCTTCGGGTACGTCGTGACGCCGAGCATCCGTTTCGCCTGGTCGTAGTGGGGGGCGAGTTCGGCACGCCAGTCGGTGACGTCCCGCCACTGTGGATCGGCGTAGAACGCGGGCAGCGGCTCGTAGAGCGTGTTTGCGTAGACCAGGGAGCCGCCGCCGACGCCGGCGCCGGAGAGCACCAGCACCTTCGCCGGGGCCGTGCCGCCGCTGCGTGCCCCGGATGCGCGACGACCGGCGGAGCGGAGCAGGGTGATCCGTTGGATGCCGTAGCAGCGCAGCGCGGGTGCCCAGAGGAACCGGCGGATCCGCCAGGAGGTTTCCGGCAACTCGTGGTCGGCGAAGCGGCGCCCCGCCTCCAGGACGAGGACCGAGTAGCCCTTCTCCGCCAGGCGTAGCGCCGCCACACTGCCGCCGAAGCCGGATCCGATGACGACGACATCGACAGCGGGGGCGGGGTCGACGGGCGAGCCGGTGCCGGCGGTGGGATTGGTGCCGGTGGTTTGCCCCATCTGAGCATCATTACCGAGCGGTAGCTACCGCACCAGGCCGGAGCTGCGCCAAGATTCCTGCTGCCGCGCTTCCGGCGGTGCAACGTCGGCGGGCCGACGATGCGTCTGAAGTAACGGCCGGTCCTGGCAGACCGTACGGCCGAGGGGATGTGAACGGGTGGCAGATCACGGGGCAAACACTGGCGGTGTACCCGGAGACGACGGCGGGCCGGCACCCGGCGACGGTGGCGGGCCGAAGCGGCGGCGGATCGTCTGGCTCGCCGCGATCGTCGCGGTGGCGGTGCTGCTGGCCGGTACGGCGTACGCGGCCGACCGCTTCTGGGGCAGCGGCTCCGATCCGGCGCCGGCGGCCCGGCCCAGCACCCCGGCGCCGACCAGTGTGGCGCCGTCACCCACCCCGAGCCCGACCCCGGAGCCCGGTGCCGACATCAGGGGACCACTCAACCTGCTGCTGGTCGGCGTCGACACCCGGGTCAGCGAGCCGGACTGGGAGCCGCACGCCGACGCGGTACTGATCCTGCACGTCACGAAGGACCTCGACCGGGCATACCTGTTCGCGCTCCCCCGCGACCTGGTGGTCGACATCCCCCGCTTTCCCAAGGCGAACTTCCCCGGCGACCGCACCAAACTGACCCACGCGATGAGCTACGGCAGCCGGGTACCCGGTAAGAACAAGCGCCCGAGCACCGCGCAGGGCTTCCAACTGCTCTCGGCGACGGTGAGCGCCTACACCGGAATCAAGCGGTTCGACGCGGGCGCGGTGCTCACCTTCGGCGGCTTCGACAACCTGGTCGACGCCCTCGGCGGGGTGCAGCTCTACGTCGACCAGCGGGTGGTCTCGCAGCACCGGGAACCGGACGGCACCCATCGCGCGCTGCGTGGCGGCGGCTACGTCGGGCCGCAGATGGTCTACGAGAAGGGCCGCCGGACGCTGACCGGCTGGCAGGCGCTGGACTACGCCCGGCAGCGCTACACGGCCGGTGGTGCGTACACCCGGCAGCGGCACCAGCAGCAGCTCATCAAGGCGATGCTGACGAAAATCCTCAGCCAGGACCTGGCCCGGGACCCCGACCGGGTACGCCAGGTGGTCCGCTCGCTCGGCGACGCGCTGACCTTCACCAGCGGCAGCGACTCCGACATCGTCGACTTCGGGCACGCGCTCAGCCAGCTCCGCCCCGCGGCGATGACCCTGGTGGCGCTGCCCGGCAGCGGGGTCGGCCGGGGCAGTGGCTACCGAGGTGAGCAGCTCACCTCGGTGGGCCGCAGGTTCATCGCCGAGTTGCGGGCCGGTCGGGCCGACGCCTACCTGGCGGCCAACCCGAAACTGGTGGTGAAGAACTGACCAGCCCTGGTGAGACACCACGGGGTTGGTGGCGGGCCCGGACGAGTTCAGCGCCTGTGCGCGGTGTTGGTGCAGCCCCGGTACATCGCCACCGCGTGGCGCGACCGTTTCGCTGGCATCCCTACCTGCGGCACGGATAGCGCTTCGCAGGCACTTCGGTGGTCTCGTCGTCGCCTTGACCGCCCTACCGTCCGGCAATAGCCTGCGCTCGGCGACCGCTGAGGCACCCGGCCTCAGGTCGTCAAAATTCGGGGAGGACACATGCGATTCGGTAATCGACTGACGATTTTGGTCGCGGTGGTTCTTAGTTTCCTGCTGCTGTCCGGAAGTGCAGCTCAAGCCGCCTATTACAACACGTACAGCGACATAGCCAGCACGCCCAATACGAGCTGCTGTACCGGAGTACAGGGCTTTGCCGCCGGGGCCACCTACCTCTACTCGATCAAGAACCGCACCAATTACGACGACGTCTCGGTCATCTATCGTGTCCACAAGACCACCGGTGCGCGAGTGCTGATGACGAACGGCACGAACAACACGTCGACCAATCCCTGGCTCGGGCACGGGAACGACATGACCATCGTCGACATCGACGGCCAGCACCACCTGTTCGTCGTCACCATGAAGGCGGACGGCCCGCAGCTCGTGAAGCTCCGCTACGAGGGCACCACCTACTACCACGCCGGGTCGTACCAGCTGCGTCTCGACGGGGCCGTGGCGACGCCGTCCGGGATCAACCGCGTCTCGGTCACCAGCACCGCGATCGCGTTCATGTTCAAGAGTGGCAGGACGATCTACAACGGCACTCTCCCGCTGCGCGCCTCCTCCGGGACAATCGAGCTGACCAGGGCGTTCGCCCTCCAGGTCGAGGGCGCCCTCGTCAACGGCGCCCCGGTGCCGGACCTGACGACCTTCACCAACCAGGGGTTCTTCTACGACGCGCCCAAGCGGGTTCTCTACTACCCGCTGACCAAGGAGAACCGCAGCATCGTGCTCGTCTACCGGAACGTGTCGCCGACGACGACCGGTACCGCCCCGGCGGCCACCGACCTCTCCTTCCGGATCACGTCCTCGAAATACTCGAACCTGTTCGAGATCGAGGGCGTGGGAATCAGCGACGGCAAGCTGTACTTCAACACCAACCGGGCGAACGCGGACGGCTCCTTCGACGGGGTCCACGTGTTCAACGGCTACGTCGCTGCCTAGCGCAGAGCGCACGCGACGGTCGGGACCCGCTGTGGCTCGGCGATCGAGCCGCAGCGGGTCCCGACCGGCCGGTCAGGGCATGGGCGGCGGCGTGGTGCCAGTCAGCCAGGCGTCGAAGAGCGGCTGCAACGGCCTCCCGGAGATCCGCTCGGCGAGACTGACCAGGTCGGCGGTGCTGGCGTTGCCGTCGCGCTTCTCCGCCGTCCAGGTCTTCAGGATCCGGAAGAACGTCTCGTCGCCGACCGTACGCCGCAGCGCGTGCACGGCCAGCGCCCCGCGCTTGTAGACCGCCCGGCTGAAGATTCCCGAGCGACCCGGGTCCAGTGCCGGCTCCGCCCAGTCGGTGGCGGCGTACTCCTGCTCGAACATGGTCTGCGCGCTCGGCCCGCCGTCGTGCTCGGTCCAGAGCCACTCGGCGTAGCTGGCGAAGCCCTCGTTGAGCCAGAGGTCGCTCCAGCGCCGGATCGAGACGCTGTCCCCGAACCACTGGTGGGCCAACTCGTGCGCCACCACCTCCAGGTTCGGGCCGGTGGCGAAGAACGCCGGGCCGTACACCGGGCGGGACTGGGTCTCCAGGGCGTACCCGATCCGGCCGTCGGCGAGCGCGATCCCGCCGTACGCCTCGAACGGGTACGGGCCGAACCGGGTGGCCAGGAAGTCGGCGATCTCACCGGTACGGGCCAGCGACCGCTCTGCCGGCCCGCCCGCCGGCAGGCTCGCCGCGATCGCGGTGACCAGTGGCTTGCCGGCATGCGTGCCGGTGCTGACCCGGTATTTCCCGATCACCAGCGTGACCAGGTAACTGGCCATCGGGGACCGCTCCGCCCAGCGCCAGGTGGTCCAGCCGGCGTCGGTGCTGCTGCCGCCCGGGGTCCCGTTGCTCAGCGCCGCCAGCCCCTCCGGCACGGTCGCCTCGATCTGGTACGTCGCCTTGTCCAGCGGGTGGTCGTTGACCGGGAACCAGGTGCTCGCCGACTCCGGCTGGCCGAGCGCGATCGCACCGTCCGAGGTGTGCAGCATTCCGCCACTGCCCAGGTCCGGGGTGGTGACCGGGGCCGGCTTGCCGGAGTAGCGCACCCGTACCCCGAACCGCCTGCCCTTGCCGAGGCCGGTGGCCGGGGTGACCACCAGTTCGTCCTCGGTCCGGGCGTGCGTGGCGTCGGCGCCGTCGACCTGTACCGACGAGACGGTCAGCCCGGCCAGGTCGAGGTTGAACCGGGACAGGTCCTGGGTGGCGGTCGCCTCGATGGTGGCGTCACCGGTCAGCTCGTCGGTCGCCGGGTCGTACCTGACCTGCAGGCGGTAGCTGGCGACGTCGTAGCCGCCGTTGCCGTAGGTCGGGAAGTACGGGTCGCCCACCCCGCGCGCCCCGGGCCGGAACCCCCCGGTCTGCTCGTCCCGGCCACCGGTGCAGCCGCCCGGCGAGAGCACCACCAGCAGCACCACCAGTACGCCGGCCAGCACCGGCCGCCCCGCCCTGATCATCACGCCTCCGGCTGACGGTGGCGACTACCGGTCGAGGACGAGCCCGACCTTCTGGAACTCCTTCAGGTCCCGGTAGCCGCACTTGGCCATCGCCCGGCGCAGCCCGCCGAACAGGTTGAGTTGGCCCTCAGGGTCGTCCGACGGCCCGTAGAGCAGCTTCTCCATCGAGCCGAGCGGCTCGTCGGCCACCCCGTAGGCACCGCGCGGCAGCTTCGGGTGGCTGGCCGCCGGGTGCCACCAGGCACCGCCGGCCGGCGCCTCGGCGCAGAGCGAGAGCGGCTCGCCGAGCATCACCGCGTCGGCGCCGCAGCCGAGCGCCTTGGCGATGTCGCCGGAGGTCTGGAGGTCGCCGTCGGCGATCAGGTGCACGTACCGGCCGCCGGTCTCGTCGAGGTAGTCCCGGCGGGCCGCCGCCGCGTCGGCGATCGCGGTGGCCATCGGCACCCGGATCCCGAGTACCGACTCGGTGGTCGACCACTCGTCGCCGCCGAGCCCGACGATCACCCCGGCCGCCCCGGTCCGCATCAGGTGCAGGGCGGTCTTGTAGTCGGTGCAGCCACCGGCGACGACCGGCAGGTCGAGGTCGGCGATGAACTCCTTGAGGTTCAACGGCTCGTCGGTGGTGGAGACGTGCTCGGCCGAGACGATGGTGCCCTGGATGACCAGGATGTCCACTCCGGCGTCCAGGATCACCGGGGCGAGTGCCAGGGTGTGCTGCGGGGAGACCCGGACGGCGACCGTACCGCCGCCCTCGCGCATCTGCCGGACCCGCTCGGCGATCAGCTCGGGACGGATCGGCTCGGCGTACACCTCCTGGAGCCGGCGGGTGGCAGCCGAGCCCTCCTCCAGTCGGGACAGTTCCTCCAGGACCTTGGTCGGGTCCTCGTAGCGGGTCCACAGCCCCTCGACGTTGAGCACTCCGAGTCCGCCGAGCCGGCCCAGCGTGACCGCCGACTCCGGGCTCATGGTGGCGTCCGACGGGTGCCCGACGCAGGGGATCCCGAACTGGTACGCGTCGAGCTGCCAGGCGGTCGAGACGTCGTCCACGTCCCGGGTACGCCGGCTCGGCACGATCGCGATGTCGTCCAGGTGGTAGCCGCGCTGTGCGGTCTTGCCCAGCCCGATCTCGACCACGTCACGCATGGGTCACTCCAGAGTAGAAAGGGGGTGGTGGCGGGGGAGGCGGTGACCGTCAGCGGGTGTGGTAGTTCGGTGCCTCGACCGTCATCTGGATGTCGTGCGGGTGGCTCTCCTTCAACCCGGCGGCGGTGATCCGGATGAGTTGCCCCCGGCGGTGCAGCTCGGGAATGGTCTCGGCGCCGACGTAGCCCATCGCCAGCCGCAGTCCGCCGACGAGTTGGTGGGCGACCCGGGCCAGCGGGCCACGGTAGGGCACCTGGCCCTCGACGCCCTCCGGCACCAGCTTCTCCTCGCTGGCCACGTCGTCCTGGAAGTAGCGGTCCTTGGAGTACGACCGGGCCTGCCCACGCGACTGCATCGCGCCCAGCGACCCCATCCCCCGGTACGCCTTGAACTGCTTGCCGTTGATGAACATCAGCTCGCCGGGGCTCTCCTCGGAGCCGGCCAGCAGGCTGCCGAGCATCACCGTGTCGCCACCGGCCACCAGCGCCTTCGCGATGTCACCGGAGTATTGGATGCCGCCGTCGGCGATCACCGGTACCCCGGCCGGACGGGCGGCCCGGGCCGCCTCCATGATCGCGGTGATTTGCGGTACGCCGACCCCGGCGACGATCCGGGTGGTGCAGATGGCGCCCGGGCCGACCCCGACCTTGACCGCGTCGGCACCCGCCTCGACCAGCGCCCTGGCCCCCGCGTAGGTCGCCACGTTGCCGCCGATCACGTCGACGGCGGTGTCCTTCTTGAGCCGGCCGACCATGTCGAGCACGGCCCGCTGGTGCCCGTGCGCGGTGTCCACGATCAGCACGTCCACCCCGGCCTCGACCAGTGCCCGGGCCCGCTTGTAGGCGTCCTCGCCGACACCGACGGCGGCGGCCACCCGCAGCCGGCCGGCGTCGTCCTTGCTGGCGAGCGGGTACTGCTCGCTCTTGGCGAAGTCCTTGACGGTGATCAGGCCGCGCAGCCGCCCGTCCGGGTCGACGATCGGCAGCTTCTCGACCTTGTGCCGGCGCAGCAGGTCGAGCGCCTCCTCCTTGGTGACCCCGACCTGCGCGGTGACCAGCGGCATCGGGGTCATGATCTGGCGGACCGGGGTGCCGCCGTCGGTGACGAACCGCATGTCGCGGTTGGTCACGATCCCGACCAGAGTGCCCTGGGCGTCGGTCACCGGTACCCCGGAGATCCGGTAGCGGCCGCAGAGCGCGTCGACGTCCCGGAGGGTGTCGTCCGGCCCGCAGGTGACCGGGTTGGTGACCATGCCGGCCTCGGAGCGCTTCACCAGGTCGACCTGGAGCGCCTGGTCCTCGATCGAGAGGTTGCGGTGCAGCACCCCGATGCCGCCCTGCCGGGCCATCGCGATCGCCATTCGCGCCTCGGTCACCGTGTCCATCGGGCTGGAGACCAGCGGGATGGCGAGCTCGACGTTGCGGCTGAGCCGGGTGATGGTGTTCACCCGGCTCGGGATGATCTCGGACTCGCCGGGTTGCAGCAGCACGTCGTCGAAGGTCAACCCGAGCGGCACCACCCGGGCCGAACCGGCCGGCAGTTCGGGCAGGTGCCCGGCGAGCTGGTCGGCGTCGGTGGCCAGCGGAAGGTCGTTGGTGGGTCGGTTCTCCACGATGTGTCCCCTGCTGCTGTGGTTGACGGGTGCTCTGGTTGACGGTCGATGACGATCACCGCCGACGCGGCTGCGATCCTCGCCGACGCGGGTCGGTCGGCGCTGAGCTGGTCGGACAGGCTGCCCGGCGGCAGGGCGGTGTCGGGGCTCGCCCCGGGTACGGCGCGATGGTTCATCGTACCCATCCGGCGGGGCGGGCGTCGCGGGCGCGGGTAGAGCGGCGGTACAGGCCACAACGGGTGACCACGCCGGGCGGTGTTGGGACTACGGTGGAGGGGTGCACGAGGAGCCGATCGACCCGTTCAACGGTGACCCCGCCGATCCCTCCGCCGGCCTTGACGACCCGGGTGAGGAGACCGAACTCGACCCGCTCAGCGAGGTCGAGCGACAGGACGTGCTGGAGGACCTGGCCGACCTGGAGATCTACCAGGCGCTGCTGGGTCCGGTCGGGGTACGCGGCCTCGTGATCGAGTGTGAGGACTGCCGGGAACCGCACTACTTCGACTGGGACCTGCTCCGGGGCAACCTGCGGCACCTGCTCAGCTCCGGCCGGCCCCGGGTGCACGAGCCGGCCTACGACCCCGACCCGGACCACTACGTCACCTGGGAATACGCCCGCGGCTACGCCGACGGGGTGCACGACACCCTGACCGAGACCGCCGACGAGAACGAGGGCGAGGCCGAGGCCCCGCGCTGAGCGGGGGGACTATCCCGTCACCGAGGTCGTCGGGCCACGGCCCGCCGACGGGTGTCAGGCCACCAGGCCGGCCCGGAACCCGGCCGCCACGGCGTGCGCCCGGTCCCGGGCCCCTAGCTTGCGGAACAACCGCCGGGCGTGGGTCTTGACGGTGTCCTCGGAGACGAAGAGTTCCCGGCCGATCTCCGCGTTGCTCTTCCCGTCCGCCATCCCGACCAGCACCTGCATCTCGCGTTCGGTCAGCACCGGCCGGCGGACCGGAGCCGAGCGTCCGGCTCCGCCCGGGGCGTCGGCACCGCGCGACTCCTGGCCCGGCCCGCCCCCGCCGGGCCCGTCCTGGCCGGCCTTCTCCGACGGGTACGCCGGTTGCCCCGGTGCGGTACCGGCCGGCGTGGCCGGGTCGGTCGGCGCGTTCGGGTCGTCCCCACGCTGCGCCGGTACCACCGCCGGCCCGGTCGGCTGTTCTCCGGTCGTCTCGCCGGCGCCGGTGTGCGATTCCGGGTCGTCCCGCCGGCGTACCGCCGACTCGTCCCCCGGCGGACGACCGGCGCCCGGTGCGTCCCCGCCCGAACCCTCCCGGCCGGGTCCGGTCGGCGCGCGCACCACGCTGCCGAGCCGCTGGCCGGCCGCCGGCTGGCCGCCCGCGTCGCCGGGGCCACCTGTCCGGCCGGCACCGACCGGGCCACCCGCCTGACCGCCGCCGGCCAGCGCGCCGCCGGCCAGCGCGGCACCGCCCCGACCGGGCCGGCCGCCGAGCAGCAGGATCGCCTTTGCCACCACGCTGACCAGGTCGTGGTCGCTGCCCTGGATCAGCCCACGAGCGCCGGCCGCGATGGTCGCCGCGGCGACACCCGGGTCCTCGGCGCCGAGCAGCAGGATCGCCGCCCCGGGCGACCGGGCCAGTACCCGCCGGGTGAAGCCGACGCTGTCCGGGCGGGTGAGCGCGGTGTCCGCGAGCACCACGTCCGCCGGCCGCTCGGCGAGCCGGAGCATGGCCTCGGGGTCGGACACCGCGGTACGGACCGCGGCGGCCAACCCGAGCCGGGCTGCCGCCGCCGCGACGTTCTGGGCCGCGAGCGGGGTCCGGACGCAGACAAGAACGGTGCGCACGATGCTCTCCTCTCCGCAACGAGGAGACCACGCCGGTGAGTGATCATGATGACTTTCCCCGGGATGAACCACAAACTTTTTGGACGATTCGTCCCGCGGATCTGGTTCGGGGCCAGAAGTTCGCGATCAAGTACGTGTGAGCCGTCCGCGCCCGGGGTACCGGGACCCGTGGTCGGATCGGTGCGCCTGCGCGGCCCGCCGCCCGGATCCCGACCCGGAGCAGGTCATCGCGGTGCCGCGCGGAAGGAGGGTGCTGATGTCGAACGTACGCAGGCTGCCTGGACCCATCGTCGATCTGTGGGAGTGGCAGCGGCTTGGCGCCTGCCGGGGCCGGGACAGCGCCCAGTTCTTCCACCCGGAGGGCGAGCGGGGCTCGTCCCGCAACCGCCGGGAGGCCAGCGCCAAGGCGGTCTGCATGGCCTGCCCGGTCCGTGCCGAGTGCGCCGCTCACGCGCTCGCCGTACGCGAGCCGTACGGGGTGTGGGGTGGCTTCAGCGAGTCCGAACGGCTGCGGCTGCTCGCCGTCGGCTGGGAGGATCTCGCCGACCGTCGGCAGAGCCGGGTGGACGTCACCCGGCTGGAGGCTCGGCTCGGCCGGCCCTTCCGGTCGACGGTGCCGGCCCAGCGGTCGGCCTGACCCCCCGCACGACCGGGGTCCGGGCCGGTGATCGGCGCACCGGGGGTACTCAGGTCACGGTGACCCTGACGGTGTGCCAGCCGGTGGCGCCGTCCGGCTCGACCGGGCGGGACTGGCCGGTCTGCACCGCCCCGTCGGCGTCGGTCGCGCGCACCTGGAGGACGTGCTCGCCAGGGGTGGCGGGCCATCGCCAGGACCACTGCGTCCAGGTGTCGGTCGAGACCGATCCGGCCAGGGTGGCCGGCTGCCAGTCGCCGTCGTCGACGCGTACCTCCACCTGCCGGATCCCGACGTGCTGCGCCCAGGCCACCCCGGCGACGGTGACCTCGCCGGCCGGCACCGTCCGGCCCGTTCGTGGGATGTCGATCCGCGACTGGGTCTTGATCGGCCCCCGCGCCGACCAGCCCCGGGGCACCCAGTACGCGTCGAAGTCGGCGAAACTGGTCAGCTCCAGCTCCACCAGCCACTTGCAGGCCGAGACGTAGCCGTACAGGCCGGGCACCACCACCCGGACCGGAAAGCCGTGCTCGATCGGCAGCGGTTCGCCGTTCATCCCGACGGCCAGCATCGCGTCCCGGCCGTCGGTGAGCACCTCGGTCGGGCTGCCACAGGTCCAGCCGTCGGTGGAGCGCGCCACCACCTGGTCCGCTCCGGGCAACGGTCCCGCCTCGGCGAGCAGCGGCCCGAGCGGTACGCCGAGCCAGCGGGCGTTGCCGATCAGGTCGCCGCCGACCTCGTTGGAGACGCAGGCGAGAGTGATGTGCCGTTCGATCATCGGCCGGGCGAGCAGGTCGGCATAACTCAGCGTGATCGGGTTGCGCACCCGGCCGTGGATCCGCAACTGCCATCCGTCCGGGTCCACCCGTGGCACCACCAGTGCGGTGTCGATCCGGTAGAAGTCCCGGTTCGGCGTGACGTACGGCGACAACCCCGGCACCGCCAGCTCGGCGTTCGGCGGCACCTGCGCCGCCGGGCTGGCCGGTAGCGGCAGCTCGATGGCCGCGCGGGCGGCCGAGACACCCCGCCGGGTCGACAGCCAGCGCCCGCCGAAGCCGCCGACCCCGGCCGCGCCGACCGCCAGCCCGACCCCGGTCAGGAACCGCCGCCGGGCGTACTCGTCCGGGTACGCGGCAGCGGAGGGCGCCGTGCCGGCCGGCACCGGCCCGGTCGCCCCGGCCGGCTCGATCAGGGCTCGGCCGAGCGGGCCGGCGACGAAGAGCCGGAGCACGCCGGCCGCGAGTACGGCGCCGACCAGCGAGGGCAGCACCGCGACCGGACCGGCCCCGGGGCGGGTCAGCGCCGCCAGTACGCCGACCGCGCCGAAGAGGGCGATCCCGGCGTACCCGAGGGGCAGCGAGCGGACCGCGACCAGCCCGACCAGTGCGGCGAACCCGGCCAGCAGTACAGCGGTGCCGACCAGGAGTGCGATCTTGTCGTACACGTAGAAGACGTCGACGGCGAACCGCTTGAGCGGTGCGGGCGCCAGGTCCACCACCACGCCGCCGACCGCGACCAGCGGCGCGGAGCGCGCCCCGGTGAGCACCGCCACCGCCTCGGCCGCCCCGACCGCGACGGCCGCGGCGGCCAACCCGGCCAGCGCACCGAACCGGCGCGGCAGGCCGCCGTGCCGGCCCGGGACGGTCGGTGCTGGTCCGTTACCGCCCAGATCCGGGATCACCCTCATCCGACCAGTGTTGCCGGCCGGGGCCCGAGCGGGAAAGGCACGTCAGGGGTTCGTAATCCCGGTGCCGGCGAGCCCGCTCTGGCGCAGAAACGAAGATCCGCGTGAGCGGGGCGCCGGACGTGGAGACTCCCACGCCGGACCGCTCACGCGGATCTCGGTGTCACGACCGGGGTACGGATCAACGCGATCCGGGCCCGGACCGGTCAGAAGCCCGGACCGTGCTGGTGGCCGTGCCCGTGACCGTGGCCGTGCCCACCGGCGGCGGCCGGCTCGGCCTTCTCCGGCTTCTCCACGACCAGGCTCTCGGTGGTCAGCAGCAGCCCGGCGATCGACGCCGCGTTGGTGACCGCATTGCGGGTCACCTTCACCGGGTCGATGATGCCGGCCTTGGCCAGGTCCTTGTACTCGCCGGTGGCGGCGTCGAGGCCGTTGCCCCAGCCCTGCTCGGCGACCTTCTGCACCACCACGTAGCCGTCGTGGCCGGCGTTCTGGGCGATCCACCGCAGCGGCTCGACCAGCGCCTTGCGGACGATCGAGACGCCCACCTTCTCGTCACCGGTCAGGCCCAGGTCGCCGTCGAGCGCCGAGACGATCTGCACCAGCGCGGCGCCGCCGCCCGGTACGGTGCCCTCCTCGACCGCGGCCTTGGTCGCGGCGATGGCGTCCTCGATGCGGTGCTTGCGCTCTTTCATCTCGACCTCGGTCGCCGCACCGGCCTTGATCACCGCGATGCCGCCGGAGAGCTTCGCCAGCCGCTCCTGGAGCTTCTCGCGGTCCCAGTCGGAGTCGGACGCCTCGATCTCCTTGCGGATCTGGGTGATCCGCTCGGCGACGTCGTTGTCCCGGCCCCGGCCGTCGATCACAGTGGTGTTGTCCTTGTCGACCACCACGCGGCGGGCGCTGCCGAGCACCTCCAGGCCGACCGAGTCGAGCTTGTAGCCCAGCTCGGGAGCCACCACCTCGCCGCCGGTCAGGATCGCCATGTCCTGGAGCATCGCCTTGCGCCGGTCACCGAAGCCGGGCGCCTTCACCGCGCAGACCTTGACGGTCTTGCGGAGCGCGTTGACCACCAGGGTGGAGAGCGCCTGCCCCTCCACGTCCTCGGCGATGATCAGCAGCGGCTTCGCGGTCTGGAGGACCTTCTCCAGCAGCGGCAGCAGCTCCTCGATCGAGGAGATCTTCTGGGTGGTGATCAGGATGTACGGCTCGTCGAGCACCGCCTCCTGCGCCTCGGTGTCGGTGACGAAGTTCGGCGAGATGAAGCCCTTGTCGAACTGGAGGCCCTCGGTGACCTCCAGCTCGGTGGCCAGGGTCGAGCCCTCCTCGACGGTGATCACACCGTCCCGGCCGACCTTCTCCATCGCCTCGGCGATCAGGTCGCCGATGGTGGCGTCCTGGGCCGAGATGGTCGCCACGTGCGCGATCGACTCCCGGCTGCCCACCTCGACGGCCTTCTCCAGCAGCGCCGAGGAGATCTTCTCGGCCGCCAGGTCGATACCGCGCTTCAGCCCGGCCGGGCCGGCACCGGCCGCGACGTTACGCAGGCCCTCCCGGACCATCGCCTGGGCCAGCACGGTGGCGGTGGTGGTCCCGTCGCCGGCGACGTCGTTGGTCTTGGTCGCCACCTCCTTGACCAGCTGCGCGCCGAGGTTCTCGTACGGGTTGGTGAGCTCGATCTCCTTGGCGATGGTCACGCCGTCGTTGGTGATCGTCGGAGCACCGAACTTCTTGTCCAGGACGACGTTGCGCCCACGCGGGCCGAGAGTGACCTTGACCGTGTCCGCGAGCGTGTTGACACCGTGCTCCAGCAGGTGCCGGGCGTCATCCGAGAAGCTCAGAATCTTCGCCATTGTGTTAACAGGGTCCCTTCACGCAGCGCTGCCCCGGCCCGGCGGGGCCGGTCCGGGGCAGCGTCAGTGGATCAGTCAGATCACTTCTCGATGACGGCGAGGACGTCGCGGGCGGAGAGCACCAGGTACTCCTCGCCGGCGTACTTGACCTCGGTGCCGCCGTACTTCGAGTAGATGACCGTGTCGCCGACCTTGACGTCAACCGGGATCCGGTTGCCGTCGTCGTCGAAACGGCCGGGGCCGACAGCGAGGACGGTGCCCTCCTGCGGCTTCTCCTTGGCGGTGTCGGGAATCACGATGCCCGACGCCGTGGTCGTCTCAGCCTCGTTCGCCTGGACCAGGATCCGGTCCTCGAGCGGCTTGATCGCAACCTTGGTCGCGGTAGTCACGGGCATACCCTCCTGGGGTACTTGGTTTCTGTACCGGCCGGCGAGCCGACCAGCGTCAATCTGCCACATGCCACCGGGCGGGTCCGTCGTCGCGGGTGCCGGTCCGCCTGGCGTTCAGCTCCCGGACAACGGCCCGAAAGCTGGCACCCTCGGTTTGAGAGTGCTAACCGCAGGTTATGCCGACGGCTAGCACTCCGTCAAGGAGAGTGCCAACCCGACACGCCCTTCGGTGACTCTGGCCGGCACAATGCTCCGGTGGATGCCGAGCAGTTCGCCGCGCTGCGTACCCCGGAGGGGGAAACCGCGCTGGTCACCGCCGTGGGGCTGGCCGGCGGCGACCCGCTGGCCGCGGCGGCCGCGCTGCGCTCGGCCGGGGTGCCCGCCGGGCTGGCCGCCACCGCGCTGACCCAGGCCGAGCTGCGGCGCCGGGCGACCGCCAAGTTCGGCCCGAAGGCGGCCGGGATGTTCTTCACCCGGGCCGGGCTGGAACAGGCCACCCGGCCCGGGGTCGCGGCGCGCCGGGCCGCCCGGCTGCGCGCCGCCGGGGTACGCACCCTGGTCGATCTCGGCTGCGGCCTCGGCGCCGACGCGCTCGCCGCCGCCCGGGCCGGCATCCGGGTGTACGGCGTGGAGGCCGATCCGGTCACCGCGGCGATGGCCGCCGCGAACGCCGGAGCGGCCGGGGTGGCCGACCGGTTCACCGTGACCGTCGGCGACGCGACCCGGTTCGACCTCACCGCCGTCGACGAGCCGGTCGACGCGGTGTTCTGCGATCCGGCGCGGCGGACGGCCGGTACCGGCCGGCGGATCTTCGACCCGGCCGCCTACTCCCCACCCTGGGACTTTCTGCTCGGCCTGGCCGGCCGGGTCCCCCGGACGGTCTTCAAGGTCGCACCCGGGATCGACCACCGGCTGCTGCCGGCGGATGCCGAGGGCGAGTGGGTCAGCGTCGACGGCGACCTGGTCGAGGCGACCGTCTGGTCCGGCCCGCTCGCCGCCGCGCCCCGCCGGGCCACCCTGCTGGCCGGTACGGCGGTGCACGAACTGACCGGCGACGGCACCCGGCGGGCCCCGGTCGGCCCGGTCCGGCGCTACCTCTACGACCCGGACCCGGCGGTGGTCCGCGCGCACCTGGTCGCCGAGTTCGCCGGTACGGTCGGCGGCACGCTCGCCGACCCCGAGATCGCGTACGTCTACGCCGACGCCGCCCGACCCACCCCGTACGCCCGCTGCCTGGAGGTGGTCGAGTCGCTGCCCTTCTCGCTGAAGCGGCTGCGCGCCCGGCTGCGGGACCTCGACGTCGGGCGGGCGGAGATCCTGAAGCGGGGTTCCGCGCTGGAACCGGAGCGGCTCCGCCGCGACCTGCGGCTGGCCGGCAGTGAACCGATCAGCCTGGTGCTGACCCGGGTCGCCGACGCCCCCACGGTGCTGCTCTGCCGTCCGGTGCCGGCCCCGGAACCGGCCGCCTCGACCGGGTAGGGTGCGGATCATGGCGGGCAGGGGCACCCCGGCGACCGCGCTGCTGGCACGGCAGCGGGTCCCGCACACCCTGCACCCGTACCAGGTCGCGCCGGACACCCCGAACTACGGCGCCGAGGTGGCGGCGGCGCTGGGCGTACCGCCGGAGCGGGTCTTCAAGTCGCTGGTCGCCAGCGTCGACGGGGTGCTGACCGTGGCGGTGGTACCGGTCACCGGCGAACTCGACCTCAAGACGCTGGCGACGGCGGTCGGCGGCAAGCGGGCGTCGCTGGCCGACCGGACGCTGGCCGAGCGGACCACCGGCTACGTCCGGGGCGGGATCAGTCCGCTGGGTCAGCGCAAGGCGCTGCCCACCGTGGTCGACGCCTCGGCCGAGCGCTTCCCCACCATCTACGTCTCGGCGGGCCGCCGCGGGCTGCAACTCGAACTCGCCCCGGCCGACCTGATCCGGCTCACCTCCGCCACCACGGCACCGGTCGCCGCGCCCTGATCCCGGCCGGGCCGCGCCGGGTGTCCGGCGAGCCAGCCGCCACGAACGATCATTTCCGGCGTATCGCCGCTGGCCAATGCCGGGATGTCCGTCACGTTGCCGAATTGTTATCCGCAACAACAAACTCGTGACCTCGACGACCTTGCCCCGAACAGCCCTCGCGCAATACGTTGCCGGACACAACAAAAGTGAGGCGGGCGGTCGCCGCAGCCCACCAGAGACTCTGCCGGAGCGCGACCGGTGGAGCCGCTGGCGAGGCAGCCCAACGGGGGGAGGCCACCGGGCAGCACGGCGACCCGCTCGGGCGTACCACCGCTCCGACCCGAGACACCACACCCACCCCGAAAGGACCCGTGCAATGCGCAGAGGGATCCTCACCATCGCTGCCGTGGGCCTGCTGGCCACGGGCGGCCTCGCCGCGTGCGGCGACGATTCCGGCGGCGAAGGTGGCAGCACCGCCGAGCCGATGATCGGCGTCATCCTCCCGGACAGCGCCTCCTCGGTCCGCTGGGAGACCGCGGACCGCAAGTACCTGGAAGCGGCGTTCAACGCCGCCGGCGTCAAGCACACCATCCAGAACGCCCAGGGCGACAAGGCGCAGTTCCAGACCCTCGCCGACCAGATGATGACCGAGGGCGTCAACGTCCTGATGATCGTCAACCTGGACTCCGGCACCGGCAAGGCGGTGCTGGACAAGGCCAAGAGCCAGGGCGTGCTCACCATCGACTACGACCGGCTGACCCTGGGCGGCTCGGCCGAATACTACGTCAGCTTCGACAACGAGGGCGTCGGCAAGCTCCAGGGCGAGGGTCTGGTCAAGTGCCTGACCGACAAGGGCGCCCAGAAGCCGGTCATCGCCGAGCTGAACGGCTCGGAGACCGACAACAACGCCACGCTGTTCAAGAACGGCTACGACGGCGTACTCAAGCCCAAGTACGACTCCGGCGAGTACGTCAAGGGCCCGGACCAGTGGGTGCCCGCCTGGGACAACGCCCAGGCCGGCACCATCTTCGAGCAGATGATGACCCAGCAGAACGGCAAGATCGACGGCGTGCTGGCCGCGAACGACGGGCTGGGCAACGCGGTCATCTCCGTGCTGAAGCGGAACAAGCTCAACGGCAAGGTCCCGGTGACCGGCCAGGACGCCAGCGTGCAGGGCCTGCAGAACATCCTCGCCGGTGACCAGTGCATGACCGTCTACAAGGCGGTCAAGAAGGAGGCAGACGCGGCTGCGGAGCTGGCGATCGCGCTGGCCAAGGGCGAGAAGAAGGCCGCACCCACCACGGTGAAGGACCCGGAGGGCAACCGGGACGTGCCGGCGGTGCTGCTGGAGCCGAAGGCCATCTACAAGGAGAACGTGAAGGACGTCGTCACCGACGGCTACGTCAGCAAGGAAGAGCTCTGCACCGGTGCCTTCGCCGCCGCCTGCACCGAGGCCGGCATTAGCTGACCTGGAGCACGGCATCGGGCTCGACAGGCCCCGCCGAGACGCCGCCCGGTACGGAACCATCCGTACCGGGCGGCGTGCTCGCCACCAGAGAGACTGGACCGGACCCGTGATCGGACACCCCGCGATCGGTACCCGCCACCGGACACCCGCGTAAAGGAGACCAACCCGTGTCCGCGACACCCCTGCTGGAACTTCGCGGGATCGACAAGAGCTTCGGTCCCGTCCAGGTCCTCCGCGACGTCAACCTCTCGGTCAATCCCGGCGAGGTGACCGCGCTCGTCGGCGACAACGGCGCCGGCAAGTCCACCCTCGTCAAGTGCGTCGCCGGCATCTACTCGGCCGACGGCGGCGAGATCCTGTTCGAGGGCCGACCGGTGCACATCCACAACCCCCGGGACGCCGCCGCCCTCGGCATCGAGGTCGTCTACCAGGACCTCGCGCTCTGCGACAACCTCGACATCGTGCAGAACATGTTCCTCGGCCGGGAGAAGCGCAGCGGCCTCGTCCTGGACGAGCCGACCATGGAACAGATGGCCGCCGAGACGTTGGCCGGGCTCTCCGTCCGGACCGTGAAGTCGCTGCGGCAGCACGTCTCCAGCCTCTCCGGCGGGCAGCGGCAGACCGTGGCGATCGCCAAGGCCGTGCTCTGGAACAGCCGACTCGTCATCCTCGACGAGCCGACCGCCGCGCTCGGTGTGGCGCAGACCGCCCAGGTGCTCGAACTGGTCCGCCGGCTGGCCGACAACGGACTCGCCGTGGTGCTCATCTCGCACAACATGAACGATGTCTTCGCCGTCTCCGACCAGATCGCCATGCTCTACCTCGGCCAGATGGTGGCGCAGCTGCGGACCAGCGACGTCACGCACGCCCAGGTGGTCGAGCTGATCACCGCCGGGCGCAGCGGCGGCCTCGGGCTGACCGGCGAGAACGGCAGCGGTAACGGCCACGGCAAACACGACACCCCACCCAGCACCGAGACCACGAGCGCAGGAGCCGACAGATGAGCGCCGCCCCTCCCACCACCGTGGTGCCGCCGGTCGAGGTGCCGGCCGCGCCGGCGCCCACGGTCGGCAGCCACGTCCGGGACTATCTGGCCCGGGTACGCGGCGGCGACATGGGCGCGCTGCCGGCGGTACTCGGCCTGATCGTGCTCTGCGCCGTCTTCGCCGCGCTGCGCCCCAACTTCATGACCGAGGGGAACTTCGCCAACCTGTTCACCCAGGGCGCGGCGGTGATGCTGATCGCGATGGGGCTGGTCTTCGTCCTGCTGCTCGGCGAGATCGACCTCTCCGCCGGGTTCGCCAGTGGGGTCTGCGCCGCGGTACTCGCCCAGTTGGTCACCCTGCAGGGCTATCCCTGGTACGTCGCGGTCGCCGCCGCGCTCGTCACCGGAGTGGTGATCGGGCTGGTCATCGGTTTCCTGGTGGCCAAGGTCGGCATCCCGTCCTTCGTGGTCACCCTGGCCGCGTTCCTCGCTTTCCAGGGCATCGTGCTGCTGCTGATCAAGGGTGGCACCAACGTCTCGATCCGCGACGAGGTGCTGGTGGCGATCGCCAACCGGAACATGCCGCCGTGGCTCGGCTGGGCGCTGGCCCTGCTCGGCGTCGCCGGCTACGCGGTCGTGCAACTGCTGCGGCACCGCAACCGCGGCGCGCTCGGGCTGGTCACCGCACCGCTCGCCGTGGTGCTGATCCGGATCGGCTCGCTGGCGGTGCTCGCCGGCGCGGCGGTGTACCTGCTGAACCTGGAACGCAGCCGTAACGTGCTGGTCTCGCTCAAGGGCGTACCGATCGTGGTGCCGATCATCGCGATCCTGCTGGTCGTGCTCACCTTCGTACTGCAACGCACCGCGTACGGCCGGCACGTCTACGCGGTCGGCGGCAACCGGGAGGCGGCGCGGCGGGCCGGCATCAACGTGGACCGGATCCGGATCTCGGTCTTCGTGATCTGCTCCACGATGGCGGCGATCGGCGGGATCGTGGCGGCCAGCCGGGCCACCTCGGTCGACGCCAACACCGGGGGCAGTAAGGTCCTGCTCTACGCGGTCGGCGCGGCGGTGATCGGCGGCACCAGCCTCTTCGGCGGCAAGGGCCGGATCGTGGACGCCGTGCTCGGCGGCGCGGTGATCGCGGTCATCGACAACGGGATGGGGCTGCTCGGCCGCAGTTCCGGCTTCACCTTCGTGGTGACCGGACTGGTGCTGCTGCTGGCGGCCAGTGTGGACGCACTCTCCCGACGCCGGGCCGCCTCGACCGGTAATCGATAGGGGCACGATGCGCGCAGGGCCGAGCCAGGAGGAGATTCGCCGGCAGAATCTCGGCGCGCTGCTGCGTTACGTCCACATCCACGGAGCCACCTCGCGGGCGGAACTGACCACCTCGCTCGGGCTGAACCGGAGCACCATCGGCGCGCTCACCGCCGAACTGGCCGCGGCCGGCCTGGTCAGCGAACGGGCGCCCCGGGAGACCGGGCGGGCCGGACGGCCGTCACTGGTCGTCCGGCCCGAGTCGGGGCGGGTCTTCGCGTACGCGTACAGCATCGAGGTGGACCGGCTGCGGGCCGCCCGGATCGGGCTCGGCGGAGTGGTGCTGGACCGCCGGCAGGCCGAGCGGCCCCCCGGGCTGTCGGCGGTGGAGAGCCTGCCGCTGCTGGCCGGCTTCGTGAAGGAGATGCACCAGGCGGTACCGGCGGGCTCGGTCTACGTCGGCAGCGGCGTGGCGGTCTGCGGCCGGTTGCGCCGCCCGGACGGCGCGGTGCACGTCCGGGCGGAGAGCGCCGGCTGGGTCGGCGGCGGCGAGCTCGACAAGCCGCTGGCCGACGCGCTCGGTGAACTGCTGCCGCAGGAGCGCCCGGTGCTGGTCAGCAACGCCGCCGACGCGAGCGCGGTCGCCGAGCACGCCCGGGGCGCGGCCAACGGCTACGACGACGTCATCTACCTGCACCGGGACGTCGGCATCGATGCCGGGATCATCGTCGGCGGCCGGCGGCTGACCGGGCAGGGCGGCTACGCCGGGGAGGTCGGCCACATGGTGGTGAACCCCGGCGGAAGCCCGTGCGGCTGCGGCTCGTACGGCTGCTGGGAGACCGAGATCGGCGAGTACGCCCTGCTCCAGGCGGCCGGCCGGGACGACGCCGTGGGCCGGGAGGCCGCCCTGCGGGTGGTCGACGCGGCCGCCCGGGGTGACGCGAACGCGCAGGCGGCGGTCCGGCAGGTCGGCGACTGGCTCGGGTTCGGCGTGGCGAACCTGGTCAACATCTTCAACCCCGGAGTGGTCATCTTCGGCGGCACCCTCCGGGACGTCTACCTCGCGGCGGCAGCCCGGGTGCGCAGCCGGCTCAACTCGCTGGCCCTGCCCACCCCGCGCGAGCAGGTGCGACTGCGTACCCCGCAGTTGGGCGAGGACGCCGCGCTGGTCGGCGCCGCCGAGCTGGCCTTCGAGCACCTGCTCGCCGACCCGCTCGACGCGGGCTGACCGGGCACCGGGCGTACGCTGTCCGACGTGGACGGGCAACTGCGGGCCTCCGACTCGGATCGGCAACGGGTGGTCGCCGACCTGCAACGGCACACCGAGCAGGGCCGGTTGAGCCTGGACGAGTTCTCCGAGCGGGTCGGCGCGGTCTACACCGCGCGTACCCTCGGGGAGCTGGCCACCGTCACCCGGGACCTGCCGGCGGCCCCGGCCGACACCGAGCCGGCCGGGGGCGGCAGCACCGGTGCCCGGCGGGAGCTGCTGATCGTCTTCGCCGTCGCCGTCGCCACCCTGCTCCTGCTGGTGGTCTTCATGGCGGTCACCCGCGGATTGAACGCCGGCCCGATCGGCACCGCCACCTCGGCCAGTGCCGGCGCTTTGTCCGGTTAAGCGGCACGACGTGGCGTTTCGTACCGCCGGCCGGCCCACCGAAGGCGTTCTTTCACACATGCGGTCGCGGTGATCGATGATGCACCCTTGGATAGCCCCGGTTGGTTCGGGTTTGTCAACTTGGTTCGGTCATTGGAGAAGGCTGGCATGAGCACGTTCGAGATCTGCGTCGACAGCGTCGAGGGGACGCTGGCGGCGGAGCGGGCCGGCGCCGACCGGGTGGAACTCTGCGCGGGGTTGTTCGAGGGCGGGTTGACCCCCAGCATCGGCACCATCGAGCTGGCCCTGCGGCACGCGGAGCGGATCCGGGTGCACGTGCTGGTACGCCCCCGGGGCGGGGACTTCATCTACTCCCCGTACGAGGTCGACGCGATGGTCCGCGACGTGCAGGCCGCGGTGACGGTGGGCGCGCACGGGGTCGTGATCGGTGCGCTGACCCCGGAGGGCGACGTCGACGTACCCACCATGCGACGGCTGCTCGCGGCGGCCGACGGCGCGAGCGTCACCTTCCACCGGGCGTTCGACATGGTCCGGGACCCGTTCGAGGCGCTGGAGCAACTGATCGAGCTGGGCATCCCCCGGGTGCTCACCTCCGGTCAGGAGGAGACCGCGCTGGCCGGCGCTCCGCTCATCGCCGACCTGGTCGGCAAGGCCACCGGCCGGATCGCGGTGATGGCCGGCGGCGGGGTCAACGAGCGGAACATCGCCCGGATCGTCGCCGCCACCGGCGCGGACGAATACCACTTCACCGCACGGGTCAGCTCGGACGGGCCGGCGATCCACCGCAACCCGGCACCGCGGATGGGTGGGGTGTTGAGCCGCCCCGAGTACCAGCGCTCGGAGACCTCGCCGGAGCGGATCGGTCGGATCATCGGCGCGGTGCGCCGGTAACCTCCGGCCCGGTCGGCGCTGTCGCCGGCTCGGACGGTGTCCCAACGGGCGGTGTCGGCGCCTCGGCGGGCGTCTCGGCGGGCGGTGTCGGTGGCCGGTCGAGTTCGCGCCAGACCGGCATCACGAACGGCAGCAGCGTCACCAGCAGGTACGCGCCCGCGAACACCAGACAGGCGGCCGGCAGCCGCAACTCCTGTACGGCCAGCCCGCCGAGCAGCCCGCCGAGCGGGATGCCGGCCCAGGCCGCCGCGTGCGTCAGCCCGAGCACCCGGGCCCGGAGCCGCTCGGGAATCCGTTCGAAGCTGACCGCGCCCAGGATCGGGTTGATCGCCGCGACGGAGATTCCGGCGACGAACGAGACCAGATAGATCACCCAGAGTCGGTCCAGCAGCGCGAGCGCGACGAACCGGGGTGCCCCGGCGAGCAGGAAGCCGACCGCGAAGACGGTGAACCGCGGCACCCGGTGCGCCACGACGGTGAAGACGACGTTGCCGAGCACCGCCCCCAGCGCGAAGCTCGCCGCGAGCAGGCCGAGCGCCGTCGACGACCGGACCACCTCGCTGGCCCAGACCGGGGTGAGCACCGCCGTGTACGCCGCGTCGGCCAGGTTGGTGACCAGCAGCATCAACAGGATGCCGTGTACGAGTCGGTCGTGGCGCAGATAGCGCAGACCGGCCCGGAGCGCGACCAGGTATTGCTCCCGGCCCGCCGTGGCGCCGTCCCCGGCTGGCGCGGGCGCCACTGTGCGGAGTCGTTTCGGCACGGCGAGGGCTACCAGAAGCGCCCCGACCAGGAAGGTGCCCGCATCCAGGAGCAGCACCAGCGGGGCGTCGAGCACGGCGATGAGCAGCCCGGCCAGCGACGCGCCGAGCAGCGTGGCGAGCCGGCTGAGCCCGTCGTGCACGCTGGTGGCCCGGGTCATCGGGGTGCCCGCCGCCGCCACGGTCTCCGGGAAGACCACCCGTTTGGCGGTGTCGCCCAGCCCGCGCAGCAACCCGGCCATCGCGACCAGGCCGATGAGTGTGCCGAACCGGAGCAGACCGGCCAGGTGCAGCAGCGGGACGGTGGCCACCGCCGCCGCGCTGCCCAGGTCGGCGACGATGCTGGTCCGGCGGGCACCCACTCGGTCGATCAGCGGCCCGCCGAGGGCGCAGGCCAGCACGTACGGAAGCATCTCGGCGAACGCGACCACGCCGGTCCGGGCGGCGCTGCCGGTGACCACGAGGGTGAACCAGGGCAGCGCCACCATGCTCATCCGGCTGCCGACCAGGGAGACTCCCTCGGCGACCAGCAGCCCGACCAGTGGTCGGCGATCCGGGCCCATCAGCCCGCCTCCCCCGGCCGATCGCCCTCCGCCAGCTGATCGCCCTCCGCCGGCCGATCGCCGCCGCGCCGGACGAACGGCATCAACTGGGCCTGCACCACGAACGGCTCGGCGTCGTCCGGTGCCGTCACGCCGGGCTCGTCCCGCCGGTACCGCCCGATCAGCTCGGTCAGCGCGTCGGAGAACTCCCGCGCCTCGGTCGGGGTCAGCCGGAGCTGCCAGTTGCTCAGGGTGGACGCCTGCCCCCACTCCTCCGGCAGGCTGAGCAGCTCGTTCAACCACCGGTCGACCCGCTCCGCGTAGAGCGCGGCGACGGACCGCAGGTACGTCTCGACGTCGGGGAGGGCGTCCCGGCCGACCTCGTTGTCGAGCCGGGTGTTCCGGTGCGCGGCCCGCCACCACCGCTCGCGGCCGGCGCCGCGCCCGGCCTCCTCGACCACGAAGCCGTACTGCGCGAGTTGTCGCAGGTGGTAGCTGGTGGCGCCGGTGGACTGACCGAGCCGCTCGGCGAGCAGGGTTGCCGTGGCGGGCCCGTGCTCGCGCAGCGTGTTGAGCATCCGGACCCGAAGCGGGTGGGCAAGACCGCGCAGCGAGGTCGGGTTCAGTCTGACTTCGTCCCTAGACATGTTTGCAACGCTATTCTTGCAAAGAACTCTTTGCAAGGGTTCTCGGCCGGTCGACCGGGCCATAGCCGTTCGGGAGACTGTCGAGCTGGGTGCACAAACGGGGCGGCGGACGGATGCTCGACCTCGGCCGCCCGTCAGCCGGACGGCTGCACAAGCGGGGCAGCTCGACAGTCTGCGGCGCACAACTGTCCGGCTCGGCCGACAACCCCTGGGAGCACAAATGGGACAGCTCGACAGCCCGCCCGGGACAGTGCCGTCCGGCTCGGCCGGCAACCCCCGGGACCACAAACGGGGCACCTCGACAGCCCGCCCGGGACAGTGCCGTCAGTCAGGCGCAAGACGGACCCCGCGCGACCCGAGACCGAGAGGCGCCGCCCAGGCGGAGACGCCGCTCAGGCTCGACGCGGGTCAGGACCGGTCGCCGTGCCAGGAGCGCCAGAGCACGGCGTACGAGCCGTCGGCGGCGACCAGCTCGGCGTGTGGGCCCAGCTCGGTGATCCGGCCGTCCTCCACCACGGCGACCCGGTCGGCATCGTGTGCGGAGTGCAGCCGGTGTGCGATCGCGATCACCGTACGGCCGCGCAGCACCGCGGCCAACGAACGCTCCAGGTGCCGGGCCGCTCGGGGGTCGAGCAGTGAGGTGGCCTCGTCGAGTACCAGGGTGTGCGGGTCGGCGAGGATCAGCCGGGCGAGCGCAAGCTGCTGGGCCTGGGCGGCGGAAAGCGGTTGGCCGCCCGCACCGACCTCGGTGTCCAGCCCGGCGGGAAGCTGCTCCGCCCAGTCCAGCGCGTCGACGGTGGCGAGCGCCGCGCGTACCCGGTCGTCGGTCGCATCCGGCCGGACCATGGTGAGGTTGTCGCGCAGCGTACCGAGGAAGACGTGGTGTTCCTGGGTGACCAGCGCGACCTCGGTGCGGAGGTCGGCCAGCGGCAGGTCGGCGAGCGGAACGCCGCCGACGGTAACCGAGCCGTGCCCCGGCCGGTGGATCCCGGCGAGCAGCCGGCCCAGCGTCGACTTGCCGGCCCCGGACGGGCCCACCATCGCCAGCCGCTCGCCCGGGGCCAGGCTCAGGGTCACGCCGTGCAGCACGTCCCGCCCCGGCTGGTAGGCGTACCGGACGTCCCGGGCGACCAACCGCTGGTCCGCCGGCCGGGCCACCGGCTCGGCGGCGGGAGCGTCGTCGGGGCGCCGGGCCACCCCGAGCAGCCGGGCCAGCGATGCCCCGCCGACCTGCACCTCGTCCAGCCAGGAGAGCAGCCGGTCGATCGGATCCATCAACTGCTGGACGTAGAGGGTGGCGGCGGTGACCTGGCCGAGCGTCACCCAGCCCTCGATGTAGAACCAGCCGCCGAGGACCAGGGTCGCGACGACCGGCAGCACGTAGCCGGTCTCGGCCAGCGGAAAGAAGACGGTACGCAGGAAGAGGGTATAGCGCTCGGCCGCGTACGACCGGCCGATGTCGGCGTCGGTGCGGGCCCGGCGCCGCGCCTGCTGCCGGAGCGCCTCGGTGGTCCGCGACCCCTCCACCGTCTCGCTGATCCCGTCGGTGATGTCGGAATAGGCGGCGTTCTCCGCGAGATAGCCGGGGGTGGCCCGGCGCAGATACCAGCGGGTGGCCAGCGCCAGGATCGGCACCGCGACCAGGGCGGGCAGCATCAGCAGCGGGTCGGTCAGTAGCACCGCGCCGATCACGGCGACCGCCGTCACGACCGCGATCAGCGTCTCCGGCACGGCGAACCGGACCGACCGGGACAGCGCGGCGACGTCCCGGCTGCTCCGGGTCAGCAGGTCACCGGTGCCGGCCCGCTCCACGGTAGACAGTGGGATGGCCAGGATCCGGTCGACGAACTCCTCCCGCAGCTCGGCGAGGACCCGTTCACCGAGCCGGGCCGAGGCGAAGTGGGCGAACCGGATCAGCACCGCCTGTGCCACCACGAACCCGGCGATCGCCAGCGCGACCCGGTCCACCGTCACCGTGCTGGTGCCTTCGGAGATCGCCTCGACCAGGTCAC
The DNA here is from genome assembly GCF_033446045.1 of Plantactinospora sp. KLBMP9567. NCBI lineage: Bacteria > Bacillati > Actinomycetota > Actinomycetes > Micromonosporales > Micromonosporaceae > Plantactinospora > Plantactinospora sp. KLBMP9567. Next base: position 99,195 of record NZ_JAWQRR010000016.1, read on the forward strand.
CGATCAGCCGTGGCGCGGCCAGCCCGGTGATCGCGGCCAACGCGTGCAGCGCGAGCGCGCCGGCCAGTGCCCGGGGATGCCGCCGGAGCAGGCTGCGCGCGTACCGTCGCACCTGCGCCGCGTCGGCGACCGGCAGCGCGTTGCGCTCGCTCATCTCAGTCCTCCTCCTCGGCCCGGGTCACGACGGCGGCGTAGCGCGGCTCGCTGTCGAGCAGGTCGCGGTGCCCGCCCTCGGCCACCGCCTTGCCGTCGGAGACGAAGACCACGTGGTCGGCCCGATCCAGCACCAGCGGGCTGGTGGTACAGACCAGGGTGGTCCGGCCCCGCCGGGCCGGGCCGAGCCGGTCGGCGATCCGCGCCTCGGTGTGCGCGTCCACCGCGCTGGTCGGCTCGACCAGGATCAGAATCTCCGGGTCGGCGACCAACGCCCGGACCAGCCGCAACCGCTGCTGCTGGCCGCCGGAGAACTCCCGGCCCCGCTCGGCGACCCGGCCGGCGAGCCCGTCCGGCAGCGCCGCCACGATGTCGGTGGCGCTGGCCGCGTCCAGCGCCGCGGCGATTGTCGCCTCGTCGGCCCGGTCGTGCGGGTCCAGCTCCGCCCGGAGCGGGCCGGAGAAGAGCCGTGCGTCGTTGTCGGCCACCAGGATCCGGCGCCGGACCGTGGCCAGCGCCAGCTTCCGCAGGGGTACGCCGCGCAGCGTCGCCTCGCTGTCGACGTACCGGCCGAGCCGGTCGGCGATGGCGACCGCGTCCACCGGCGCGGCGGCGGCGAGCGCGGTCAGCCGACCGGGTCGCACCGTCACACCGGACTCGACGTCGACCAGCTCGCCGGGGCCGTCGGGCAGCTCGACGGGGTGCTCCGGATCGGTCACGTCCGGTCGCAGGTCGAGCATCGACACCACCCTGCGGGCCGAGACGTGCCCCCGGGTGATCTGGTCGATCAGCTCGGTCAGCGTCCGCAGCGGACCGATCAGGAAGACGGTGTAGCCGTAGAAGGAGACGAGCTGCCCGACGCTGATCTCGCCACGGAGGGCGAACCGGGCGCCGAGCCAGGTCACCAGCACCAGGAAGATGCCGGGCATCAGGAGCTGGGTGGCCTCCAGCAGCGCCTCCACCCGGGCCACCCGTACGCCGCCGTGCCGCAGCGCCTGCGACTCGGCCCGGTAGCGCGCCGAGAAGACCGACTCCCCGCCCACGCCGCGCAGCACCCGCAGCCCGGCGACGATGTCGCTGGCCCGGGTGGTCAGGGTCGCCTGCTGGTCCCGGTACGCCTCCTGACGCCGGTGCAGTGGCCGGATCAGCACCGCGACGACCGCCATCAGCAGCGGTACGCCGAGCACCACCACCAGGCCGAGCGGCACCGAGGTGGCGAGCAGGATCGCGGTGATGGTGAGCACCGCGAAGAACGAACCGGTGCCCCGGGAGAGGATGTCGAGCGCCCCGCCGATGTGGTTGATGTCGGCGGTGCCGATGCTGACCACCTCACCGGTGGCGAGCCGCTTGGGCAGGGTCGCGCCGAGCCGGTTGGCGTGGTCGACGGTGAGCTGCACCGTCCGGTACGCCCCGGCCAGCCAGTTGAAGCTGGCGAACCGGTGCCGGACGATCCCGACGATCGCCTGCACGATGCCGAGCGCGAGCAGCACCAGGCCCCAGCGCAGCAGCGCGTCCGTGTCCCGGGCGACCAGCCCGGCGTCGATCGCCCTGCCCAGCGCGGCCGGCATCAACGCCTGGCCGACGAAGGAGATCACGGCCAGCACCATGCCCCCGGCGAGGGTGGGCCAGATCCGAGCGGCGAGCCAGAGCAGGAATCTGGTCGCCGAGCGCTGGTCCGGCACGCCGGGATCGGGTACGGGTAGCGGGCGCATCGCGGTGACGGTATGGAACCAATCGCCACGATCGCCACAGGTTTTCCGCAGGTCCCCTGACCAGAGGTAGCTGGACCACCACCTCCCGTGATGGTTCTTTACCCCAGATTCGATCGGCCCTCCCGAGGCCTGACCCCGCGACCGTGCCTGATGCCGGTCGCCGGGAGCAACGGTTCCCACCCACCCGATGCGCGAAAGGTCGAGTCCATGTCCCGTGCGGAGACCCGGCAACCGACCCTGCGTGCCCAGTGGCTCGCCCAGCGGATGCGCGAGTTGCGCCAGCAGCGCGGCCTGAGCACGGAGGAGGCCGCGAAGTACTTCGGCTCGGCCCTGGGCCGGTACGAACGCGCCGACTGGCCGTTCCAGCGCACCGATGTCCAGGCGTTGCTGGACGTGTACCGGGTCTTCGACGGGCGCGACCGGGCCCAACTGCTCCAGCTCTGCGACGACGCCCGGCGTACGGACCAGTGGGACGTCGACTTCGCCGACGCCTTCGTACGCCACAGCCGGCACCCGACGGCGCGATGATCGTCTACACCCGCGCCGGGTGGGACGCCTTCCTCGCCGGCGCCCGCGACGGCGAGTTCGACTTCTTCGACTGATCTCGCGCCGACTACCAGCGGCGGGTGGAGCGCCATTCGTCGGCCGCCTGCTGTGCGGCCTTGGCAGCCTGCCGCTGTGCCCGATCGAGATCACGCCTCCGGAATCCCGTGTAGAGCTTGTAACCGGCATAGAGCGGCACGAGCAGGGCGCCGAGGAAGAACGTGTACGGTCCGCCCTCGAACTGAAATGCCAGGTAGTAGGCGTAGCCGCCAGCCGCGAGAGCGCCGAGGCCACAGAGAGCCCGGTCGACGACCGAGGTCGTACCGAACCGGGTGACCGCCACCAGCAGCAGGACGACGGCGCTCACGCTCATCCCGACGACATGGACCACATAGAGGGACACGGAGTCCATCCTGGACGGCGATCGACGACCGGGACAAGCGAATTCTCTTCCGCACACTCTGCTTCCGCTCAGCAGGTGTAAAGGCGGTGCGGTTCTTGTCTCCACCCTCGCCAAGTCGCACGCCCTCCTCACCAGTGGACTCGACTCGTCCACCCCGACACCAAGTCGGGATCTTGGCAAGTTCTGGTTCGCCTCGAACCAGAATTCGCCGAGAATCTTGGCGAGCTTCGGCTATCCGGAGTTGGCGTGGGCTCGGACGGTGGCGACGTCCCAGCGCCAGATGGTGTCGCCGACGCAGACGGAGAGGGTACGGCTGTCCGGGGTGAAGGAGAGCTGCACACTCCGGTTCGTCAGATTCCGGTTCGACGGCACCACGCCGACCTGGCGGCGGGCGGCCACGTCCCACAGCCGTACGCCGTCGGCGTCCGTGCTGGCCAGGGTGCCGTCCTTGGCAAAGGCCACGTCGAGTACGCCGCTGCCGTGCGTGCCGAGCACGGCGGTCTGCTTGCGGGTGGCGACGTTCCACAGCCGCACGGTGCCGTCGATTCCGCCGGTCGCCAGGGTCCTGCCGTCCGGGCTGAACGCCACCGGTATGCCCGGGTCGGCCGCCGGCACCATGCCGCTCGGGAAGGTACTCGCCGTCAGCACGGCCAGCCGCTTGCGGGAGCGCGCGTCCCAGAGCAGGGTCCGACCCTTGCCGCCGTCGGTGGCCAGCAGCTTGCCGTCGGGGCTGAACGCCACGTGCCGGATCGCGGCCGGATCGTCGCTGTCGACCCGGCCACGCTGGCTCCAGCCCGAGACGCTCCAGAACCGCACCGACTCGTCGTGTCCGGCGCAGGCGAGGAACTGGTCGTCGCGGGGGCTGAAGGCGAGGCAGGAGGCCCACCACGAATCGCTGAGCCGGCGGAGCCGCGCGCCGCTCGCCACGTCCCAGACCTGGACGTAGCCGAAGATTCCAGAGTCGTACGTGGCCAGCAGCCGGCCGTTCGCGCTGAACGCCGCCCACTCGAAGTCCTCCCGGTGGACCGGACCCGAGCCCCCGGGTACCCGGTATGTCTCCTTGCCTACCGTCAACTGCTTGCCGACCGGCTGAAGGTCCGGAACCGTGTAGGTCCTGATCGCGTAGGTACCGACGGCGGCGAGCCGGGTGCCGTCCGGGCTGAGCACCACACTGTTGGCCTTGAAGTCGGCCGGCACCCGCAACACCTGTGGCTGTGGCGCTGCCGGCCCGGACGATGCTTCCGCACCGGTGGGGCCGGTACTCGGGGTCGGGTCGGCCGACGGATCACCGCCGCCCCCGTCCCACGGCAGGACGCTCCAGACCGCGTAGCCGAGCAGCACGAGCACGACCACGGCGGCGGCCACCAGGGCGAGCCGCCGACGGGCTCCCGGCGCCGGTCGTGGCTCCGGCCCGGGCGACGACTCCGGGGCGGTGCCGCCGGTCGGCGGCGCGTCGTCGACCAGCGGTACCGCGAGGACGGGCTCCAGCGCGGAGGCGTCGACGGGTGTCGGTGGAGCCGACTCCGCGACGTTGTCCGGTACCGCTCCGACGGCGGGCGCCTGCTGTTCCTCCGCTGCCGGCTCGGGCTCGCCGGCAGGGCCGAGCCGCCCTGCCAGCTCGGGCTCGCCCGCCGACTCCGGCTCCGGCTCCGGCTCCGACTCCGGCTTCGGCTCTGGAGCAGGCTGCGGCACGGGCTCTGGCGTAGGCTTCTGCCGCACGGTCGGCACGAGAGGCGACGGTGGCGGCCCGGACGCGGCGCGAGTCGAAGGCTCGATCCGGGCCGGCAGAGGGGCGTGCACGCTGCCGCTGGCGACCACCAGTTCCGGCTGGTCCACCAGTACCGGCGGTATGCCGAGCCGCCGGTGCAGCAGCGTGCCGACCAGCGGCATCCGGCTCGCCCCGCCGACCAGGAACAACCCGGCCAGCTCGGCCGGCGCCACCCCGGCCGTGGCCAGCACCCGGACCGCGACCGACACCGTACGCTCCAGGATCGGCTCGGCGAGCCGTTCGAGCTGCTCCCGGCCGAGCAGCGCCTCCTCGTCGACGATCGGTACGTGCAGCAACGCGGTCGGGGCCCGGGAGAGCAGTTCCTTGCCGACCCGTACGTCGTCCCAGAAAGCGCGGGAGGCGCGCCGGTCGGCGGCCCCGGTCGGCTGGAGCAGCCGCGACCAGGCCGACTCGTCCCGGGTCCGGTAGACCTCGCCGAGGGCGGTCACCAGGGCCGCGTCGATGTCCAGCCCGCCGACGTCGTCCAGCCCGTCGGTCGCCAGTACCTCGAAACCGCCGGCCGTGTGCCGGACCACGGTGGCGTCGAAGGTGCCGGCGCCCAGGTCGTACACCATGGTGGTGGACCCGGCTGGGAGCCGGCGGCCGGCGACGGTGAGGAAGTAGCTGGCCGCCGCCACCGGCTCGGTGACCAGGGCCGGCTCGGCGAAGACCGTCGACGCGGCGGCGAGCAGGGTCTGCCGGCGTACCGGTCCCCAGGAGACCGGATGGGTCAGCACCGCCCGGCCGACCGGCTCTCCCGCGACCTGGTCCGCCTCGGCCGCGATCCGGCGCAGCACGGCGGCGACGAGTTCGACGACCGGTACGGCCCGGTCGCCGAGCAGCACAGTGCCGTGGTCCACGCAGCGCTTCGGTGCCGGCTCGAACCGCTCCGGCTGGGTACGCGCCGAGTGCAGCGCATCCCGGCCGGTCAGCAGGCCGCCGTCCGCCTCCGCGAAGACGGCCGACGGAAGCAGTGGCGAGCCGTCGAACAACAGCGGGCGGGGCTGCGCTCCGGGACCGGCCAGCACAGCGGCAGTGCTCGACGTACCGAAGTCGACGCCGACCCGCACCCCGTCGACTCCCACGCCGACACTCTATGCCGGACCCGCCAGCCGAGACCACGCTGGCGGACGACGTCAGATGCGCCGGCGTCGGCAGCTTCAGTCCAGCGACCAGTTGCCCGAGTAGTCGATCGGAGGCCATCCCCAGGAGTCGCCACGCTTGACCATCCCGGTGTTGTCGCTGAGTGCCTGCTGAATCGTGACCATCGACTTGTCGGTCCGCTCGCTGTACTCCCGCAGCGCCATCACGGCCGCGACAAGTAGCCCAAGCACGACGGCAGCGGTGCCGACGGCGTCAACCGGGGCGGCCGGCGCGCCCACCAGGCTGTCGAGCAGTCCAATAGCGGCTATCAGCCCGACGATGAACGTCACAAATGCGGCCGCCAGGGCAAGCCAGAAGGCGAAGATCCCGTGCCCCAGTTCTGTCAACACGGTCTGGATCTTCTCCGTCACGGGCTTGATCGTAGCGATCGCCCGTGCTTGCGCGTCCGCCGATGCCGCGTATGCCGATGCCGCCGAACCCGACCATTCGCCGTGGGCCTTCATGCCGTAGGCGGATATCGTCTGGCTCAGTTCGCTCACCGGCGCACCGACCTTCGCGTTCCAATATTCACCAATGCGGAAGAGAGCCCATGGGAACCCCGGCTCGGCCAGGTACATCTGCATCTCGTCAAAAATACGATCCTTGAGTTCCAGAAATTCATTCCAGGTACGCTCGATCGCACCGGCTCCGATCCCAAGCGGTAGGCGGCTCAGCGCTTCGGTCAACCCGTCGGCCAGTTCGACCGTAAGCTGCTGGACCCGTTCCATGTATTGGTTTACCTCGTCGAGCAGTCGCTCCGCGTCTCGCTCCCACCACTCTGCCCCGATCGCGGTCACCTCGCCTCCCAGGTACGCTCGACCCGCACCGCAGCCCCGTCGTCGGCCCGACCGTAATTCTCCGCTATGAATCGGAGCGCCGATTCCATGTCCGCCATCGCCGCAGCCCCCTCGCGCAGAATCCTCGTCATGAATCCCTGCAACTCGGCGTACCGAACTCCGATGCCCGCCTCGTTCGGTAGACGCCCGAAGTGGAAACCGGTCAGGTCGAGGGACTCGGCCGCTCCGGCCGCCGCTGCCATAACCGCTGCCCCTTCCTGCCATCTCACGGCGTCTCGTTCGAGAACCTCGCGCGCCAGCGTGATCTGCGCCTCGTCCGGTTCCTGCTCCATCCACCTCACACTCTCCGTCGGTTAGCCGCCGAGACCCAGCCTGCGTAGTAGCACAGCCGGATTGGCGGCAATTTTCCGCACTTCGGCCACGGCGGGCGATGCCAAGAAGGTCGATTCGACCTGCAGGTCCATCTGTCGGTAGGCCTCGGAGCAGGCCATCTCGACCTCGCCGGCGATGGTTCGACCGGTCGGCTGCTGCTGGTGCAACCACCGCCGGCTGATCTCCAGATCAGTCAACTGACCACCCGTCAGCCGTACGGTGACCCGATCGTTCTCGCTATGCCCGGTGACCGATTGCCGAGCAACCTCCGTTACACGCTGACGATGGTCGTCCAGCTCAGACATCGCAGCCCGCAGCAGTTCGAGCATCCGGATCAGCTCTCCGGCCCGATCCCCTTCCTCCGTCCTCCGCTCGGTCTCATGGGGCTGCGGTGGGACACCGGCCTGTCGACCATCGGAGAGCGGCCGCTCGGACGACGGTCGGATCTCTGCCCGCTCGGCCACACGCGCCGACCACGTCGCCAGTCGATCATTCGCTGCCTGAGTCGTCGCTTCCAGGATTGCCGCCCGCAACCGGTCCGGGCCCAGGTCGTGCCACCAGTTCCGATCAATCTCGATATGGGACAGACGCCCCGCGTCATCGATTCGGGCCCGGACAATGCCGGTTCCATCAGCACCGGTACCCGCGACGCCGTTGATGTCGAGCCGCCAGCCGATTGACTCGGCCTGCTGGCGCAAAACATCAAACCTACGCTCGCTGTCCATATCTCCCCACACATCGACTGCTGTCCGAGGCGGGTTCAGCCCGCGCTGGCATTCGCCGCCGCCCCACGGAGCCAGGTGACGGTCTCCACAGCGCCCGGACAACGCGCCACGGAGAGCGCGTTGGCAAGCGCGAATAGTTGATCTGGTGGTAGCTGGATGGCATCCGGGTTGGCCAGACGGAGGTGCACGGTTCTACCCTCGCCGGTAACGGCGAGCACTGCCATCATTGGGGCTGGTCCGACCACACCGGCACGACGCACCGGGCCGACGAGCGGCCTGTTAGTCACACGAACTGCCACGGATGTGGCGTAGGAAAGCTCGACCGTCCGCTCCCGAACGACTCGTACCGTAAGCCTGCTGCCCTCCAGCCAGGCGTCGGTACGTACCACCCTTGTGATCCGCACCGCGGTATAGGCCACGACCGCCCCGGAGGCCAGTACGGCCAGCACGATCGGCAGGAAGCCCCACCGTTCAGGGCCACTCGGATCACCAGGGGCCAGAATTGCTATCCCCACCAACCCCAGTAAGGTGCCGGCACATATCGCTGCGCCAGCTGCCATGCCTCCGAGAAACACCATGAAGACGACGCGGATGGTTCGGCTACCGTGAAATCCCACGGACAGCCGATATCGATGCATCCCGCTCTGCACCTGGCCATGATGGCAGATAACGGCGCCACTGTGGGTGGTCAAGATTGCGACAGAGGGTCGATGCCCTGGCCAAGGGCTGGGCGAGCTCGGTGGGGGTGCTGGGCAAGCGCCGCAGTGCCGCGCAGCCAAGCCACCACCTCCACCGCGCCGGGACAACGAGCCGTCGACAGCGCATTGGCAAGTGCGAGTAGCTGTTCCGGTGGTAGTTGGACTGCCTCGCGGCTGGCTAGACGCAGCCGCACGCTGCCGTTGCCATCAGCCACCTCGAGCACCGACACCGGTTGGGCCGGACCGACGATCCCACTGTGGCGTACCGGGCCGACGAGTTTCTGGTTGATCTGACGCAACGCCACCGACCGGGCGTCCGCAAGTTCAACAGTCCGCTGCCGTAAGCCCCGCACGGTTAGCCGAGTGCCCTCCAGCCAGGCAGCCAGCCGAACGCCGAACGCGATCACCAGAGCCACGTAGACCACGACAGACATGGCGAGCACCCCAGCCGTTACAAGCGGCAGGTGACCCAGCGCTATCGGGCTATCAGGGCGATCGGGTATCGCCCAGAGCAGCATCATGCCCACAATGAATCCGAGGCATCCGGATGCCACTGTGGCCATCCCACCAAGCACCAGCACAAACACCACCCGCAACGCACGAGTGCCGTGGAAGCCGACCGAGAGGTGATATCGATACACCCCTGGGTGCACCCGGCCATGATGGCAGACGGGGGCGACACGTAGGGTGGTCAAGATTGCGACAGAAGGTCAGCGGCTGTCGCTGCCGGATGCTCAGACGGTCAGCGGTCGACCTGGGTGAAGTCCCAGACGTGTGGGGTACGGGCCAGCATCCGGGCCGGTGGGTCAGGCAGCGAGACCGGGTTGGCCCGCCACTTCGAGATGACCACCAGCCGGTTGTCGGTGGAGGAGAAGACCTCACTGGAGATGTGCAGCGGGTTGTGCTCCAGCTCGGGCAGGGCGCTGTCGCAAACCCAGGAGATCAGGTCGGCGAAGCCGGCACGCTCCGCGCGTACCTCCCACATCCGTACGATCACGTCGGCCATCACGCTCCCCACCGCCCTCGACGCCGCCGGAACACTACACGCTGACGATCGTGAGCGGCATCGCGGAATCGGCGGGCAGGTCCAGCCGGCTCGGGGCCACCCCGGCGGCCACCAGGTGCGACCCGAGCGCCGCGACCATCGCACCGTTGTCGGTGCAGAGCTTCGGCCGGGGTACCCGGACCCGGATGCCGTGTTTCGCCGCCCGTTCCTCGGCCAGCGCCCGTAGCCGGGAGTTGGCCGCGACTCCGCCGCCGAGCACCAGCGTCTCGACGCCCCGGTCCCGGCAGGCCGCGATGGCCTTGCCGGTCAGTACGTCGCAGACCGCCTCCTGGAACGAGGCGGCCACGTCCGGCACGGGTACCGGCTCGCCGGCCCGCTGCTTCGCCTCGACCCAGCGGGCGACCGCGGTCTTGAGCCCGGAGAACGAGAAGTCGAACCGGTGCGCGGCGAGGTCCTTCGGCGCGGTCAGCCCGCGCGGGAAGGCGATCGCGTCCGGAGCGCCGGACCGCGCCTCCCGGTCGATCGGCGGGCCGCCCGGGAACGGCAGCCCGAGCAGCCGGGCCACCTTGTCGAACGCCTCCCCGGCGGCGTCGTCGATGGTGGCACCGAGCGGGGTGACCCCGGTGGCCAGGTCGTCCACCAGCAGCAGCGAGGAGTGTCCACCGGAGACCAGCAGCGCGATCGCCGGCTCGGGCAGCGGGCCGTGTTCCAGGGTGTCCACCGCGACGTGCGCGGCCAGGTGGTTGACCCCGTACACCGGCTTTTCGGCGGCCAGCGCGTAGCCCTTGGCGGCGGCCACCCCGACCAGCAGCGCGCCGGCCAGCCCGGGACCGGCGGTGACGGCGATCGCGTCGATGTCGGCCAGGGTCACCCCGGCGTCGTCCAGCGCACGACGCATGGTCGGCACGATCGCCTCCAGGTGCGCCCGGCTGGCCACCTCCGGCACCACCCCGCCGAACCGGGCGTGCTCGTCCACACTGGACGCCAGCGCGTCGGCGAGCAGGGTGTGCCCGCGTACGACGCCGACGCCGGTCTCGTCGCAGGACGTCTCTATCCCGAGGATCAGGGGTTCGTCAGCCATCGTTCGCCCGCTCCAGTTCGGCCTGCATCACCAGCGCGTCGGTGTTGCTCGGTTGGTAGTAGCCGCGCCGCACGCCAACCGGCTCGAAGCCGTACGTCGCGTAGAGGCGCTGGGCCGGTGCGTTGTCCACCGCCACCTCCAGCAGTACCCGGCGTACGCCCCGCCGGGTCGCCTCGGCCAGCAGCTCGGTCAGCAGCATCCGGCCGATGCCGCTGCGCTGGGCATCCCGGCGTACCGCCACGTTCTGCACCCAGGCCTCGTCCGGCGGCGCGACGGCGAGGCCGGCATAGCCGACGAGTGCGTCGGTGCCGTCCAGCGCCGCCAGATAGTGGTGGCCATTCGCCAGCTCGTTCCAGAACATCGCCGCCGACCACTGCTCGGCACCGAACAGGTCCGCCTCGATCGGCAGCGCCTCGGAAATGTGCCACCAGCGGAACGGGCCCAGCCTGGTCATCCGAGCCCTGCCCTCATCGACCACTGCCCTCACTGTAAGACCGGCTTGCGTCCGGCCGCCGCCACGGCGTCCGGCCTGCGCAGGTAGAGCGGCGTGAGCGGGTCGCCGGGGGCGCCGGCCCGGACCCGTTCGGCCGCCAGCTCCGCCAGGGCGTACGGCGGGGGGTAGTCCAGCCCGGCTCGCGGTGGCAGTCCGAGGATGTCGGCGTACCGCCGGGCCCCCTCGCCGACCGCGACCCGGACGCCCAGGTCCCGGGCCCGCTCGGCGACGGCGGCCGGGGTGTCGACCTCGGGCCCGGCCAGCCGCTCCCCGGCCAGGTCGTAGACGGCCCAGTAGATCTCCCGGCGGCGGGCGTCGGTGGCCGCCAGCACCGGTCCCACCTCCGGAACCGCCCCCGACCGCGGGTGGGTCGCGGCGTGCCCGATGGCGTCGAGCGAGGGCACACCGTAGGTGGGGATGCCCAGCACCTGTCCCATGCTCGCCGCGGTGACCAGGCCGACCCGCAGCCCGGTGAACGGCCCGGGCCCGACCCCGGCCACCACGGCGGTCAGGTCGGCCGGGCGGGCGCCGGCCTCGGCCAGCACCTCGGACACCTGCGGCGCGAGCAGTTCACCGTGGGCCCGGGCGTCGACGACGCTGCGCTCACCGCGCAGCGCGACCGTGTCGGCGGTGACCTCCGCCAGCGCGGCGGTCACCGCCGGGGTCGAGGAGTCCAGCACGAGTACGAGCACATAGGCACCCTAACCGGGCGGTCGCCGACGCTGGGCGCGACCCGGGGGCGACGTGGGCCGCCCCGTCGCGGCCGGTCACATCCGCCTACGAGCCCGACATCGAACGGCGCTGGGCGCGACCCCGAGCGGCGTGGGCACCGGGAGCGCGACCCCAGGGCGGCGTGGGCACCGGGGGCCGACCCGGTCACGTCCGCCCCGCCGGACCGACATCGGTGGCGAGCGTGATACCACCGAGTCATCTTGATGACAGGGTGGTATCACGCTCTCTCGGATACATGCAGCATCTGACGATGCCTTCGTCCCGGCTCAGCACACTGCTCGGCACGACCCTGCGTCGGCAGCGGGAACTGCACGGCCTGACCCAACGCGATCTGGCGGAACGCTCCGGCGCCAGCCAGGCGGCGATCGCCCGGATCGAACAGGGTGTGCGAGCACCGACGGTGGCGATGCTCGAAAGGCTGCTGACCGCGCTCGATCTCCAGCTCACGGTGGGCGTCGAGCCGCTCGACGCACAGCTCGACGCGCGGATCGACGCGCTGCGCGGCCAGACTGTCGCGGAGCGGATCGCCACGCTTGGGCTCGATCGGATGCTGGACCGGCTCGGCGACCTGCCGTACGTGTTGACCGGCGCCACGGCGGCCCTGCTACAGGGCGCGCCGGTACCGGTGGACGACCTGGAGATCATCGTGGCCTGGCGGGACGCCGAGCGGTTCGCGGGTTGGCTTGAGCGCTACTACGCCCAGCGCTGGAACCCACGGTGGGAGGAGTTCGGCTACCTGCCCGCCGACCCGCGGGAACCCGGCGAGCACCGCTGGCAGGTGGTCGGTGGGGTGCTGCGGGCCAGCATGGTTGACGAGCTGCCGGCGGCGGTCGAGGTCCGGCACGCCGACCGGAGCTACCGGGTGGTGCCGCTCGCCCTGGTCGAGGTGACCGAGCCGGCCACCGCCGATCTCATGCGGCGGTGGCGGACCCGGCACGCCTCCTCAGCGGACTGACAGGTCCCAGTCGACGGTGGGCCGGCCGGAGTCGGCGAGCGCCTTGTTGCAGGCGCTGAACGGGCGGCTGCCGAGGAAACCGCGAGGGTTCATCGGACTCGGATGGCCGGCCTCCAGCACCACGTGTGCCGGATTGGTGACCAGCGCGGCCTTCTTGCGCGCGTATCCGCCCCAGAGCAGGAAGACGATCCGCTCCGGACGGGCGTCGAGGGCCTTGATGGTGGCGTCGGTGAACGCCTCCCAGCCCTTGTTGCCGTGCGAGCCCGGAGTCGCCTGCCGGACGGTCAGCACCGCGTTGAGCAGCAGCACGCCCTGGTTGGCCCAGCGGGTCAGATTGCCGCTGCGCGACATCGGCACCCCGAGGTCGTCGGCCAGCTCCTTGAAGACGTTACGCAGCGACGGCGGCACCGAGACGCCGTCGCGGACGCTGAAGCTGAGCCCGTGCGCCTGCCCCGCCTTGTGGTAGGGATCCTGGCCGAGGATCAGCACCCGGCAGTCCTCCGGCACGCAGAGCCGGTAGGCCGCGAAGAGGTCCTCCACCGGCGGGAAGACGGTCTGGGTCGCGTATTCCCCGGCGACGAACTCGGCCAACGCGGCGGTCTGGGCCGGGTCGAGATGCGGGTCCAGCGCCGCCTGCCAGGCTGGAGGCAGCAGGGCCGGAAGATCCAGGGTCATCGGTAACCTCTCGAGCGCCACGGTCGTTTCCCGCACTCTAGAAGTCCGGTACGACACCGGGAAATTCCGGTACGCCGCCCCTTCTCGACGCGGGCGCGGCGCACCTCTTCAGCGCAGCTCGGCGAGCCGGTCGGCCCAGTCACCGCCGCGCGGCACCAGTCCGACGCGCCGGGTGTCGTCGTCCCGCCGGTCGATGACCACCCGCAGATGCGTCTCGACCAGGTGCTCGACCATGCCCTCACCCCACTCGACCACGGTGACCGCCTCGTCCACCGAGGCGTCCAGGTCGAGGTCGTCGATCTCGGCCCGGGGGTCGACCGCGTCGCCCAGCCGGTACGCGTCGGCGTGCACCAGCATGGTCCGGCCGCCCCGGGCCGGATCGGGCCGGTGCACCCGGGCGATCACGAAGGTCGGCGAGGTGACGTCGCCGAGTACGCCCAGCCCGGCGGCGATCCCCTGCACCAGTGCGGTCTTGCCGGCGCCCAGCGGGCCGGTGAGCACCAGCAGGTCCCCGGTGCGGAGCAGCCTACCGAGCCGCCGCCCGAACTCGTGGGTGTCCGCCACCGTCGGCAGCTCGCGGACCAGTTCGGTGCCGCGCAACGCGTCGCTCATCCGGACAGCTCAGTCCTTCCCTCGGCCGGGCAGCCGGTCGAGGAAGTCCAGCAGTGCCGTGTTGACCTCGTCGGCGTGTTCCAGCATCACCACGTGCCCGCTGTCGGGCACCTTGACGTACTCGGCGTCCGGCAGCCAGCGGACGATCTCTTCGGAGTGGGTGACCGGCGTGATCATGTCGCGCTCACCCACGATGACCAGGGTCGGACTGTCCCGCAGTGCGGCCAGCACCGGATAGCGGGCATGGGTGTAGATGGTGCGCAGATAGCGGGCCACCGTCTCGGTGGAGGTGCGCGAGTTCATCTTCTCCACATAGGAGACCAGCGCCGGGCTGGGGGTGGGGGTGCCGAAGCCGTACCGGCGGGTGAGCAGCCAGGCCAGGTTGGCCGAGGCACGGCGGGCCCGGTCGATCATGCTGCCGGTCACCCGGGTGGCGTTGTCGACCACCGGCAGCAGCGGTGCGCCGGCCCGGGCGACGATCGTCGGCAGGCCGAACTTCGTCTCCGCCACCAGCCCGCCCGAGGTGGCCATCAGCACGGTACCGATCACCCGCTCGGCGAACAGCTCCGGATAGCGCTCCGCGAACGCCATGATGGTCATGCCGCCCATCGAGTGCCCGATCAGCACCAGCGGACCGGTCGGCGCCGTCCGGTCGATCACCGAGCGGAGCGTCTCGCCGAGGGCCTGGAGTTGGTATTCGCCGGACTCCAGCCGGCCGGACCGGCCGTGCCCCGGCTGGTCGTAGAAGACCATCCGGTCCTCACCCAGCTCGGTGAGGATCTTGCGCTGGAAGTGGAAGGTCCCCATGTCCAGGCAGAAGCCGTGCACGAAGACCAGGGTCGGCCGTTCCGGGCCGGGCGGCGGCCCGACCAGTTCCACGTGGATGTCGGTGCCGTCGGCGATGGAGACGGTGCAGGAGTCGTCGTAGGGCAGCGCCCCGAACGGCTCCGTCGCGTGCCGGTCGCCGGGTGCGGTCTTGGAACGGCGTACCACCGCCCGCTCGGCGGCCACCCCGGCGGCGATGCCGGCCGCCGCGACCCCGGCCGCCGCGCCGATGATGCCGGCCACCCGGAACAGCCCGGTCCGGGTCGGGGTACGCCGGGACGGCTGCCGCTGCACCGGTACCCGGGGCGGGGCGAGCCGCTTGGCGGGACTCACCGGAGCCCGCCTTCCGTTCGTGACTGCGGGGCTCGCAAACCCGGCTCACTCCTCGCACTCACGAACCCGCCTTCCGTTCGTGACTGCGGGGCTCGCAAACCCGGCTCACTCCTCGCACTCACGAACCCGCCTTCCGTTCGTGACTGCGGGGCTCGCAAACCCGGCTCACTCCTCGCACTCACGATGCTGCTCCGTCGTACACCCGGGGCACCCGGACCCCGCCGAATCGGGTGACGATCTCGTAGTTGATGGTGCCGATCGCCTCGGCCCAGTCGTCGGCGGTGGGTACGCCGTCGGCGCCGCTGCCGAAGAGGGTCGCCACGTCGCCCGGGGCGACCGGGTCGTCGCCGCAGTCCAGCATGATCTGGTCCATGCAGACCCGGCCGGCGATCCGGCGCCGGGCACCGGCGAGCTGGACCGGGCCGACGTTGGAGGCGTGCCGGGGCACTCCGTCGGCGTAGCCCAGCGGCACGACGGCCAGCGTCGTCTCCCGCTCGGTGTGGTAGGTGTGCCCGTAGGAGACCCCGGTGCCGGCCGGTACCCGCTTGGTCAGTGTCACCCGGGCCCGGGCGGTCATCGCCGGCCGCAGCCCGAACTGCTCGCCGGGCACCGGCGACAGCCCGTACATCGCGATGCCGGGACGGACCAGGTCGAAGTGGGTGTCGGGCCGGGTCAGCGTGGCCGCCGAGTTGGCCAGGTGCCGGTAGCGGGGGCGTAGCCCGGCCCGCTCGGCCAGGGCCAGCCCCTCGCCGAAGGCCGCGAGCTGCCGGTCGGTGGTGGCGTGCGTGGGGGCGTCGGCGTGGACCAGGTGGCTCCAGAGCCCGACCACCTCGATCAACCCGTCGGCCTGGGCCTTCGCCGCCGCGTCGAGCAGCTCGGGCCAGTCGTCCAGGGTCGCGCCGCCCCGGGACAGGCCAGTGTCGATCTTGAGGTGGGCGCGGGCCGGCCGGCCGGCCCGCTCGGCGGCGGCGACCAGCTCGGCGAGCTGGCCGAGGCTGGCGGCGGCCAGGTCGACCCCGGCGGTCACCCCGTCGTGCAGCGGCAGCCCGGGCGCCAGCAGCCAGGCCAGCACCGGCGCGGTGATCCCGCCCCGGCGCAGCGTCAACGCCTCGTCCAGGGTGCAGACGCCCAGCCAGTCCGCGCCGGCGTCGAGCGCCGCCCCGGCGACCGGCAGCATGCCGTGGCCGTACGCGTCGCCCTTGACCACGGCCATCAGCTCGGCACTCGTCCCGGCCCGCAGTCGGGACACGTTGTCGCGGATCGCGTCAAGGTCGACGCGTACCTCGGCCTGCCACATGCGCTAAGCCTACTTGTGGGTAGATCGAATTGGCCCCGGGTGGCGCGACCAGGACACCTCGCCGGTCACCGGGGCAGCCTGGCGATCACCGGACGCAGCGCGGCGGCCACGTCGTCGGCGGTCACCGGCCCGCGCCGGGCCGCCTCCTGCCCGGCCAGCCCGTGCAGGTACGCCGCGGCGGCCGCCGCCCGCTCCGCCGACAGACCGGCGGCGAGCAGCGAGCCCAGCAACCCGGCCAGCACGTCGCCGGTGCCGCCGGTGGCCAGTGCCGGGGTGCCGGTCGGGTTGGCGAAGGCCCGCCCGTCCGGGGTGGCGATCACCGTCCGGTCACCCTTGAGCAGCACCACCGCCTTCATCCAGGTGGCCAGTTGCAGTGCTGCCCCGACCCGGTCCCTGGGCGGCTCGCCGCAGAGCCGGGCGTACTCCCGGTCGTGCGGGGTGACCACGATCGGCGCGTCCCGCTCCCGCAGCCGCTCGGCCATCGAGCCGTCCACCAGCAGGGTGAGCGCGTCGGCGTCCAGCACCACCGGCACCGGCGCGGCGAGTACGCAGCGCAGCTCGGTGGCGGCGGTGGAGTCGGTGCCGAGCCCGGAGCCGCAGACCCAGGCCTGCACCCGACCGGCGTCGTTGACCCGGTCGGCGGCGACCACCGACGGGTAGCGGCGCAGCACCTCGGACCGGGCTCCACCGGCGTACCGGATCATGCCGGTCGGCCCGGCGACCGCGCCACCGACCGAGAGCACCGCAGCGCCCGGGTACGTCGCCGAACCGGTGGCCAGGCCGACCACGCCCCGGCTGTACTTCTCCTCCTCGGGGCCGAGCCGCGGCCACCAGTCGCGCACGTCCGACCACTCGGTGACCCGTACCGCCGGAGTGGCCCGCAGCCACGGGCCGAGCCCGATGTCGACCAGCTCGACCCGCCCGGCCCGGGGTGCGGCCGCCCCGACCACCAGGGCCGGCTTCAGGCAGCCGAAGGTGACCGTGAGGTCGGCGGTCACCGTGCTGGGCAGGCCGACCGAGGACGGCACCTCGCCGGTGTCCACCTCGACCCCGCTCGGCACGTCCACCGCCACCACCGGCGGCCGGTCCCCGGACCGGCCGGTCAGACCGGGCAGTCCGGCCACCAGCCGGGCCGCCGGCTCGCGCAGCCCGCCCGAGCCGCCGATCCCGACGATCCCGTCCAGCACCAGGTCGGCCCGGTCCTGCAACCCGTCGACGATCCGCCCGCCGGCCGCCCGCAGCGCGGCCAGGCCGCCCTGGTGCACCCGCTCGGGCGCCAGCAGCACGGCACTCACCGCCGCGCCCCGGCCGGCGAGCCGGGCACCCGCGTAGAGGGTGTCGCCACCGTTGTCGCCGGAGCCGACCAGCAGCAGCACCCGGGCGCCGTACACCCCGCCGCCCCGCTCGGCGAGCAGCCGGGCGCAGTGCCCGGCGAGCCCACCGGCGGCACGCCGCATCAGGGTGCCGGGCGGCAGGGTGGCCATCAGGGCATGCTCGGCGGCGCGTACGTCCGCCACCCGCCACGCGGCCCTCATCGCTCCGCCACCACCATCGCCGAGGCGATGCCGCCGTCGTGCGACAGCGACAGGTGCCAGCGCTGCACCCCGTGCTCGGTGGCGGCGGCCGCGACCGTGCCGGAGACGGTCAGCCAGGGCCGCCCGTCCGGGTCGGCGACCACCTCGCAGTCGTGCCAGCGCAGTCCCGCCGGTGCGCCCAGCGCCTTGGCCACCGCCTCCTTCGCGGCGAACCGGGCTGCCAGCGACTCGGCCGAGCGCGGACTGCCCGACCCGGTGGCGCGTTCCGCCTCGGTGAAGAGCCGATCGGCCAGCAGCGGGGTGCGGGCGAGCGCCCGGGCGAACCGATCCACCAGAACGACGTCGATGCCGACTGCGACGATCACCGCCTCACCCTACCGGCGGGCGCCGGAGCGCATGCCACGGTGACCGGCTCACTCCACGGTGACCGACTTGGCCAGGTTGCGCGGCTGGTCGACGTCGTGTCCCCGGGCGGCGGCGATCTCGCAGGCGAGCACCTGCAACGGCACCGTGGTCACCAGCGGGGCCAGCAGGGTCGGGGTGCGCGGCACGTAGATCAGGTGGTCGGCGTACGGCGTCACCGCCTCGTCGCCCTGCTCGGCGATCACGATCGTCCGGGCGCCCCGGGCCCGGATCTCCTGGATGTTGGAGACGATCTTGTCGTGCAGCATCCCCCGCCCGGCCGGGGACGGCACGATGCAGACCACCGGGGTGCCCTGGTCGATCAGCGAGATCGGCCCGTGCTTCAGCTCGCCGGCCGCGAACCCCTCGGCGTGCATGTAGGCGAGTTCCTTGAGCTTGAGCGCGCCCTCCAGGGCGACCGGGAAGCCGACGTGCCGGCCGATGAAGAGCACCGTCGGGGCCGACTTGAGCTCCCGGGCCAGCTCGCGGACCGGCTCGATGCCGGCGAGCAGCTCGCGCAGCTTCTCCGGCATCTCCTGGAGCTGGTCCACCACCGCGGCCACCTCGTCGGCGTACTTGATGCCGCGCACCTGGGCCAGGTGCAGGCCGATCAGGTAGCAGGCCACCACCTGGGTGAGGAACGCCTTGGTCGAGGCGACCGCCACCTCGGGGCCGCCGTGGGTGTAGAGCACCGCGTCGGACTCGCGCGGGATGGTGGAGCCGTTGGTGTTGCAGATCGCCAGTACCCGGGCCTTCTGCTCCTTCGCGTGCCGGAGCGCCATCAGGGTGTCCATGGTCTCGCCGGACTGGGAGATCGCCACCACCAGGGTGGACCGGTCCAGCACCGGGTCGCGGTAGCGGAACTCGCTGGCCAGCTCGACCTCGCAGGGGATCCGGGTCCAGTGCTCGATGGCGTACTTCGCCACCATCCCGGCGTGGTACGAGGTGCCGCAGGCGACGATGAAGATCTTGTCGGCGTCCCGCAGGTCCTGGTCGGAGAGGCGGACCTCGTCGAGGACGATCTCGCCGTTCTCCTTGAGCCGCCCGAGCAGGGTGTCGGCGATCGCCTGCGGCTGCTCGGCGATCTCCTTCAGCATGAAGTAGTCGTAGCCGCCCTTCTCGGCGGCCGAGGCGTCCCAGTCGATGTGGAAGTCCTTGCCGGTGGCGGGTGCACCGGTGAAGTCGGTGATCTCGATGGCGTCCCCGGTGATGAGTACGACCTGGTCCTGGCCCAGTTCGACGGCCTCCCGGGTGTGCTCGATGAACGCGGAGACGTCGCTGGCCAGGTAGTTCTCCCCGGCCCCGCGCCCGACCACCAGCGGCGAGTTGCGCCGGGCCCCGACCACCGCGCCGGGGATCGCGGCGTCCACCGCGAGCAGCGTGAAGGCGCCCTCCAGCCGCTGGCAGACCTGCCGCATCGCGGCGGCCAGCAGGGCCGGCCCGTCGGGCTCACCGGCGGCGCGCAGCCGGGAAAGCTCACCGGCGAGCAGGTGCGCGGCGCACTCGGTGTCGGTGTCGCTGCTGAACTCGACGCCCTCGGCCTCCAGCTCGGCGCGGAGTTTGGCGAAGTTCTCGATGATGCCGTTGTGGATCACGGCGACCCGGCCGTCCAGGGCCCGGTGCGGGTGGGCGTTGCGGTCGGTGGGGCCGCCGTGGGTGGCCCACCGGGTGTGCCCGATGCCGGTGGTGCCGGCGCCGATGCCGAGCGCCGCGGCACCGTCGTCGGTCGCCGACCGCTCGGCCAGCGCCTTCTCCAGGTTGGCCAGCTTGCCGGCCTTCTTCTCGGTCAGCAGCTCGCCTTCGCAGACGACCGCCACGCCGGCCGAGTCGTAGCCGCGGTACTCCAGCCGCCGCAACCCGTCCAGCACGATGCCCAGCGCCGGCCTGGCGCCGGCGTAACCCACGATTCCGCACATGGCCCGCAGCCTAACCTAAGTTCGCTCATCTGACCTGCTCGAAAGGCGCTCGTTCGATCACTGATGCTGCTCGGTATCCTTGCCCGCCGCCACAACCGGACGAACGGCTGCTCGGCTGGCCTGCCCAGGCTTCACCGGTACATCGCGGCCAGCGGTGACGGGGTACCGTGACTGGCGCATTCGCTGCCATCTCCTCCGGCGCCTCCCCTCCCCCTCCCCCTCGCCGCACCCCTGCTGTCCGCCATATCTGGAGCCAGACCCGATGACCGACTCGCCACCCCCGCACAACCCGTACGACCCCTCCGCCGAGTACGAGCCGCCGACGACGAAGTTCAGCCCGCCGCAGCAGCCCCAACCGGAGAACCCGGCCGAGGAGGACGACGCCCCGACGACGAGGTACGCCCCGCCGCAGCAGCCCCAGCCCGGGCAGCCGTCCGGCTACGGACAGCCGGCGCAGCCGAGCACGTACGGGCAGCCGCCGGCCCAACCGGGCAGCTACGGCCAGCCGCAGCAGCAGCCCACCCCGTACGGGCAGCCGGTTTGGGGCCAGCCACCGCACGCGGCCGGGTACGGCCAGCCTCAGCAGCCGGACCCGTACGCGCCGCCGCAGCAGCCGAACCCGTACGCGCCGCCGCAGCAGCCGAACCCGTACGCGCCGCCGCAGCAGCCCGGCCCGGGCCAGCCGCCGGCCCCGCCCTACGGTGCCGGCCCGGCGTACCCGCCGCAGTCCGGCCCACCAGCCACGCCATACCCCACCAGCGGGGCACCGAACCAGCAGGACGCCGGTTACGGCGTCTACCCGCCGCAGTCCGGCCCGCCCGGGACCGACCCGTACGCGGCGGCCGGTGCGGGCGGGTACCCCGGATACGGCCAGCCCGGACAGCCCGGACAGCCGGGGCAACCCGGACAGCCGGGGCAACCCGGACAGCCGGGGCAACCCGGACAGCCGGGGCAACCCGGACAGCCGGGGCAACCGGGCTATCCGGGCGGGCCGGGCTATCCGGGCGGGCCGTTCCCGCCCGCACCGCCGAAGAAGAGCAACAAGACCATGATCATCGTGATCGTGGCCGTGGTGGTGGTCGTGCTGATCGCCTGCGTCGGGATCTGCCTCGGCCCGCTGTCGTTCATGGACCAGGTGCGGAAGACGGTGGAGACCAGCCTCGACGCCACCCCGACCCCGTCCAGTTCCGGCGGTACTGACGGCGGCGACCCGGGTAGCAGCGGCCAGACGGTGGTCTACGAGGTGACCGGTAGCGGCCGGGTCGCACTCTCGTACATCGACGGTGCCGGCAAGCAGGTGCACTCGCCCTCGGTCGACCTGCCGTGGAAGAAGGAGGTCAAGATTCCCGAGGACGAACTGAAGACGGTGGTGGCGATCCGCACCGGCGGCGGTTCCGGGGACATCTCCTGCAAGATCACGGTTGACGGCCAGTCCACCGCCGCCAAGAGCTCCAGCGGCACCTACGCGACCGTCACCTGCTCGGACTTCGGGATCTGACACGACCGCGCACCGCGCCTCTAGGGTGACGGAGTGACGACGACAACGGACTCCGATCCCCTGGTCCGCCGGATGCGCCCGTTCGGCACCACCATCTTCGCGGAGATGTCGGCGCTGGCGGTGCGCACCGGCGCGGTCAACCTGGGTCAGGGCTTTCCGGACACGGACGGGCCGCCCGAGATGCTGGCCGCGGCGACGGAGGCGCTGCGCGGCGGGCAGAACCAGTACCCGCCCGGTCCGGGCATCCCGGCGCTGCGCGCCGCGGTCGCCGCGCATCAGCGCCGGTTCTGGGGGCTGGACTACGACCCGGACGCGCAGGTGCTGGTCACCGCCGGGGCGACCGAGGCGATCGCGGCGGCGATCCTCGGACTCTGCGAGGCCGGCGACGAGGTGGTCTGCTTCGAGCCGTACTACGACTCGTACGCCGCCTCGATCGCGCTGGCCGGCGCGGTCCGGCGGCCGGTCACCCTCCGCCCGGTCGACGGCGGCCGGTACGCCTTCGATCCGGCGGAGCTGCGGGCCGCCTTCGGGCCACGGACCCGGCTGGTGCTGCTCAACTCGCCGCACAACCCGACCGGCAAGGTCTTCGACGCCGACGAACTGGCGCTGATCGCGCGGCTGTGCCAGGAGTTCGACACTCTCGCGGTCACCGACGAGGTGTACGAGCACCTGGTCTTCACCGACGCCGACAGCCCGCACATCCCGCTGGCCACCCTGCCGGGCATGTGGGAACGCACCCTTCGGGTCTCCTCGGCGGGCAAGACGTTCTCCTGCACCGGCTGGAAGGTCGGCTGGGCCAGCGGCCCGGCCCCGCTGGTCGCGGCGACGATGCGGGTCAAGCAGTTCCTCACCTTTGTCAACGGCGCGCCACTGCAACCGGCGGTCGCGGTGGCCCTGGCCCTGCCGGACGGCTATTACCACGATTACCGGGCCGACCTCCAGGCCCGACGGGACCAGCTCGGCGCCGGCCTGGTCGAGGCCGGCTTCGAGGTACTGGTCCCGGAGGGGACCTACTTCGTCACCGCCGACATCACCGCACTGGGCGGGCGGGACGGGGTGGAGTTCTGCCGCTCGCTGCCGGAGCGCTGTGGGGTGGTCGCGGTGCCGACGCAGGTCTTCTACGACGACGCCGAGGCGGGCCGGCGGCTGGTCCGGTTCGCCTTCTGCAAACGCCCGGAGGTGCTGGCCGAGGCGGTGACCCGGCTGCGCGCGCTCGGCGGCGCGCCGGCCTGACCACACCTCCGCCGACCTTCAGGCGCCCTCCGCCAGCCCCGCGCCGCGGCCGTTGGGCAGCGGCTCGGGTACGGCACCGGTGCCGGCCGGCCGCGCGGGTGCGATGCGGATCTGGGCACCGTCGAGCAGCGCCGCCTCGGCGTCGTCGAGAAAGGCCAGGTCCGCCTCGACGTGCCGGCTCGCGGCGGAGAGCAGCAGGCCGACCACCGGCTCGGTCGCCTCCCGGCGCAACGTGCCGAGGTTGCGCAGTTCGCGCAGCAGGTAGCCGCGCTGGTTGGCGAGCACGGTACGCACCACCTCCGCCGCGCCGGACCGGGCGGCGGCGGTGACCTTCAGGAAGAAGTCGTCCCGGAACCCGCCGCTGCGCGGGCTCGGCTCGGCCAGCCACCTGGCCAGTTCGGTCCGACCGGCGGGGGTGATCTCGTAAACCACCCGGTCCGGCTTGACCGGCTGCGCCTGCCGTTCGGCCCGGACCAGTTCGTCCCGGGCCAGCCGGTCGAGGATCTGGTAGAGGTGGCCGATGTTCAGCGACCCCCACTGTGGACCGACGGCCGTCTCGAAGGCGCCCTTCAGCTCGTAGCCGTAACTCGGGCCGTCGGCGAGCAGCGCGAGCACCGCGTGCTGGATGGCCATGCCTGTCCCACCTTCCGGCCGGCTGCGCGACCTCTTGCATTGTGACAATGTATAGCGCAGAGTGTCTGCGAGGAACGAGGAGGGCCGGTGGTCGGGTTCATCTGGCGGCAACTGCGGGCCCGGCTCGGGCGATCGCTCGCCCTGCTGGCCGGCGTGCTCGTCGCGACCACCGGCTTCGTCGTGCTGACCGGCACCACCACCACCTCCCAACTGCGTCTGAACGACCAGGTGCACCGCGAGACCCGCGCCGCGTACGACATTCTCGTCCGTCCGAACGGGACACAGACCGACCTTGAGACACAGCGGGGTGTCGTCCGTCCCAACTACCTCTCCGGGCTCTTCGGCGGCATCAGCCTGGCTCAGTACGAGCAGGTTCGCACGGTCGGCGGGGTCGACGTCGCGGCCCCGGTGGCGATGCTCGGCTACTCCCTGCACGAGATGCGGGCCCACCTCGACCTCACCGACGTGGTGGACCGGTCCCTCGACCGGCAGGTGATCCGGGTCGACCCGACCTTCCTGGCCGAACGCGGCCTGTCCCGGACGACGGGCAAACCCCGGTACGTCTACCTGACCCGCAACCGCCTCGCCTATCCGGTCTGGGAGGACGGCGGGGTCCAGAGCCCGACCCTCTACACCGACGGCCGGCGGTACCCGCTGAACGCCTGCCGGAGCGGCTACATCGTGCCCCGGGAGATCTTCCCGGACGGGCACACCGAGCCGGTCTGCAACATCGGCGCCGAGCCGACGCTCACCCGCACCTCGCCGGAGACCGACTACACGGAAGTGGCCGTCGCCCGGCTGCTGCCGCACGGACGGTTCGAGAACTCGCCACACGACCCCGTCGGGCTCCCGGACAATGTCGTCACCGCAACCGACCGGCTGGTACTGCCGGTCCGCTGGATCGTCCCGTTCCTGCTCGCCGCCGTCGACCCGCCCGCCGAGGACCGGCTGGTGGGACTGACCGACGCTGTGGTCGACGGCCGGCCGCTGACCCGGGACGACACGACCGTCACGGAGCAGATCGCCGCCCGTACCGGGCTCGACGTGGACGTCACCTTCGGCTCGTCACCGGCTCCGCAGACGGTCGAGCTGCCGGCCGGCTCGTTCGGCCGGCCCGAGCTGCGACTGACCGAGGGTTGGTCCTCGATCGGCGTGGCGTCGGTGATCATCCGGGCGGTCGACCGGAAGAGTGTCGTGCTGTTCCTGCTCGTGCTGACCGTCTGCGCGCTCTTCCTCGGAAACGCCGTAACCGCCGCCGTCCGGGACCGCCGGAACGAGCTGGCGGTGCTCGCCTGCCTCGGCTGGCCGGCCCGGCGAATCGGCGCGGCGATCCTCGGCGAGGTGGCGCTGATCGGCCTCGCCGCCGGGGTGCTGTCGCTGCTCCTCGCCGCCCCGCTCGGCGCCCTGCTCGGCGTCCAGGTCGGCTGGTGGCGGGCCGCGCTGGCCGTACCCGTGGCGCTGCTGGTCGCGGTCGTCGCCGGCGCCGGGCCGGCGGTGCGGGCCGCGCGCTCCCATCCCGCCGCCGCGCTCCGGCCGGCCGCCGCACCGGTCCGGCGGATCCGACGGGTACGCGGAGTGCTCGGCCTCGCCCTACTCAACCTGGCCCGGGCGCCGGGCCGGGCCCTGCTCGGCGCGGCGGCCCTCGGCATCGGGGTGGCCGCCTCGACGGTGCTCGCCGCGATCAACTACGCCTTCCGGGACACGGTACTGGGCAGCCTGCTCGGCGAGACCGTCTCGGCGACCGTACGGACCGCCGACACCGTCGCCGCGACCGCCACCGTGCTGCTCGGCGCGGCGGCCGTGGCCGACGTGCTCTACCTGAACATCCGGGACCGGGCCGCCGAACTGGCGGCACTGCGCGCGACCGGCTGGACCGAGTCCGCGCTGATCCGGCTGGCCGCCTACGAGGGAGCCGGGATCGGCCTGCTCGGCGCGCTGGCCGGTACGGCGGTCGGGCTGGCCGGCGCCGCCGCCCTGATCGGCGGGCTCTCCACCGGAGTCGTCCTCACCGGGGTCGGCACCGCCGCCGCCGGAGCACTGGTGGCCTGTCTGGCGGCTCTCGTCCCGGTGGCACTGCTGCGCCGGGTTCCCACCGGTCACCTGCTAGCCGAGGAGTAGCCATGCCGGACACCGGGGTCGGGATCACCATCACCGGGCTGACCAAGCGGTTCTCCGGTGGGGAACTGCCGATCGTCGCGGTGGACGACCTGTCGCTCGACGTCGCGGCCGGTTCGGTGCTGGCGTTGACCGGGCCGAGCGGCTCGGGCAAGTCGACCCTGCTGCACCTGGTCGGGGCGATCGAACCGGCCGACTCCGGCTCGGTCGTCGTCGGCGGGCAGGAGATCATCCGGCTCGGTCGCCGGGCCCTGGCCGCGTACCGCCGGACCGTGGGCTTCGTTTTCCAGCGCTACCACCTGCTGCCCGCGCTGACCGCGCTGGACAACGTGCTGGCGCCGGTGCTGCCGTACCGGGTCGGCTACGACCGGACGGCCCGGGCCCGGGAACTGCTCGACGCGGTCGGGCTCGGCGGCCGGGAGCGGGCGCTGCCGGCGCAGCTCTCCGGCGGCCAGCAGCAGCGGGTCGCGGTGGCCCGGGCGCTGATGGGCGGGCCGGCGCTGCTGCTGGCGGACGAGCCGACCGGCAACCTGGACTCGACCAGTGGCGGGGAGATCCTCGACCTGCTGCTGCGGTTGCGCGACGAGCGGGGCGTCACGATCCTGCTGGCCACCCATGAGCAGCACATCGCCGCCCGGTGTGACCGGTTGGTCCGGCTCCGGGACGGCCGGGTCACCGAGGATCTCGACCTCACCGGCGGCGACGGCCCGGACCACACCCTGGCCCGGGCCAGCCAACTCCGGCTCTAGGACCTCCGCCGCCCGCCGCAGCGTCGCCTGGCGCACGGGCCGGCGGTCCAGGCTCGTGCCGCCCCCGGGGTCGGGGCGGCCGGGCCGGCGCGGCGGTGTTACGCCGGTACCGGGCTGGCGGTACGCACCTCGGCGGCGATCCGCTCCGCGACCTCCTGGGCCAGCTCCAGGGTGGGCGCCTCGACCATCACCCGGACCAGCGGCTCGGTGCCGGAGGGGCGGAGCAGCACTCGACCGGTCTCGCCCAGCTCGGCCTCGGCCCGCTGCACCGCGCCGAGTACGGCCGGCGCGCCGGCTCCGACGGTCCGGTCCGCGACCGGCACGTTGATCAGCACCTGCGGCAACTTGGTCACCACCGAGGCCAGCTCGGCGAGGCTACGGCCGGTGGCCGCCACCCGGGACATCAGGTGCAACCCGGTGAGGACGCCGTCGCCGGTGGTCGCGTACGCCGGCAGCACCAGGTGTCCGCTCTGCTCGCCGCCCAGCGCCAACCCGGAGGCGCGCAGCTCCTCCAGCACGTACCGGTCGCCGACCTTGGTCTCGATCAGCCGGATGCCGGCGGCGGACATCGCGAGCCGCAGCCCGAGGTTGCTCATCACGGTTGCGACCAGGGTGTCCCGGGTAAGCGTGCCGGCATCCCGCATGGCCAGTGCCAGGATCGCCATGATCTGGTCGCCGTCCACCTCGCTGCCGTCGGCGGCGATCGCCACGCACCGGTCGGCATCGCCGTCGTGCGCGATGCCGAGGTCGGCGCCGTGCTCCAACACGGCGGCCCGCAGGTTGTCGAGGTGCTGCGAACCGCAGTCGTCGTTGATGTTGAGCCCGTCCGGCTCGGCGTGAATGGCGATCACCTCGGCACCGGCCTCCTGGTACGCCACCGGGGCGACCTCCGAGGCGGCGCCGTTGGCGCAGTCGACGACGACCTTCAGCCCGTCGAGCCGGTGCGGGATCGTGCCGACCAGGTGCTGGACGTAGTGTTCGGCACCGTCGAGCAGGTCGTGCACCCGGCCCACGCCGGCACCGGTCGGCCGCCGCCAGCCGGCCGAGCCGTTCGCCTCGACGGCGGCCTCGATCTTCAGCTCGACGTCGTCGGGGAGCTTGTGCCCGCCGGCCGCGAAGAGCTTGATCCCGTTGTCCGGCATCGGGTTGTGTGAGGCCGAGAGCATCACCCCGAAGTCGGCCTTCGCCTCGCCGACCAGGAACGCCACCCCTGGGGTCGGCAGCACACCGACCCGGACCACGTTGGCCCCGGCGCTGGTCAGCCCGGCCACCACCGCCGCCTCCAGCATCTCGCCGCTGGCCCTGGTGTCCCGGCCCACCACGGCGAGCGGCGGATGACTCCGGTCCTGCTCGGCGAGGGTGTGCGCGGCCGCCACCGCGACCGCGAGTGACAACTCGGGGGTGAGGTCGGCGTTCGCGCGTCCGCGTACGCCGTCAGTGCCGAACAGCCGCCCCATGCGCGAAACCTCCGGGAAGCGCACCAGTAGAGAACAACGAAACGGCCGGACACCGCCACCGCGGAAGGGGGCGGTGTCCGGCCGTTCGTCAGACGGACAAGGTGTTGCCGCTGATCAGCGCTTGGAGTACTGGGGCGCCTTGCGGGCCTTCTTGAGGCCGTACTTCTTGCTTTCCTTCTCCCGGGCGTCCCGGGTGAGGAAGCCGGCCTTCTTCAGCGCCGGGCGGTCGTCGGGGTCGTTGGTGATCAGCGCCCGGGCGATGGCCAGCCGCAGCCCGCCGGCCTGGCCGGTGGTGCCGCCGCCCCGCAGGTTGGCGATGATGTCGAACGCCTCGGCCTTCTCGGCGGTGACCAGCGGCTCCTTGATGAGCTGCTGGTGCACCTTGCTCGGGAAGTACGCCTCCAGGTCACGGCCGTTGCAAGTGATCTTGCCGCTGCCAGGGACGATCCGGACCCGGACGATCGCCTCCTTGCGGCGGCCCACGGTCTGGATCGGCCGGTCGCCACGAGGAGCCCGGGCCACCGGGGCGGGCACCGGGGCTTCGGCGGTCGCGATGGTGTCGGTCATGCTGTTTCCTTCGCCCGCGCTCACTGCGCGATCTGCTTGATCTCGAACGGCACCGGCTGCTGCGCGGCGTGCGGGTGCTCGGCACCGGCGTAGACCTTCAGCTTCTTGATCAGCTTCCGGCCGAGCTTGTTGTGCGGGAGCATGCCCTTGACGGCCAGCTCGATGGCCCGGTCGGGACGCTTGGTCAGCAGCTCGTCGTAGCCGACCTGCTTCAGACCGCCGGGGTAGCCGGAGTGACGGTAGGCGACCTTCTGCTGGCGCTTGTTACCGGTCAGCGCCACCTTGCCCGCGTTCACCACGACAACGAAGTCACCGGTGTCGACGTGCGGCGCGAAAGTCGGCTTGTGCTTGCCGCGCAGCAGCGTGGCAACGTGGGTGGCCAGACGGCCCAGCACGACGTCTGACGCGTCGATGACGTGCCACTGACGCTCGATTTCACCCGGCTTCGGGCTGTACGTACGCACAGGTCTACCTTGTCTCGTCGTCGGTCTGGGGTCGCGCACCGGTCGCCAGGCACGCACAAACGACCAAGCGTACCCGGGAAAGGCACGCCCGCGGATGTCACGTGAAAACTTGGGTGTCACACAACAGCAGGCAACGATACCTGGTCGCCGGTGCCGGGGTCAAAACGGGACACCCCCCGGCGGGCTGGGCGACGGCAGGACCTCCGCCTCCACCGGAACGATAGCCCGGAGGTCCCGCCGCAGCCCGGCCGGGGGTCCTCACACCCCGGCGAGGCGGCCCGGCGACGGGCGGAGGTAGACCGCCCAGGTCACCACGAGGGAGAGGGCGTACCAGGCGATGAAGGCCAGGTAGGCGGCGTCGGCCGACTGGTACGCCAGGAACGACTGCCGGAAGGCGATGTTGACCAGTACGCCCCCGAACGCGCCGACCGCCCCGGCGATCCCGATCAGGGCGCCGGAAAGCCGCCACGCCCGGCGCTGCGCGGCGTCCGGATCCAGCTCCCCGACCGCCACCGCTCGGGCCGCCTTGGCCCGGAAGATCGCCGGGATCATCTTGTACGTCGATCCGTTGCCCACCCCGGAGAGCACGAAGAGCCCGATGAACCCGATCAGGTAGAGGGTCAGCGAGCGCTCCCGGGAGGCGTGGTAGACCAGTCCGGCACCGCCCGCCATGGCGGCGAAGGTCGCGAGGGTCACCCGGGCCCCGCCGTACCGGTCCGCCAGGTGGCCGCCGACCGGCCGGATCAGCGAGCCGACCAGCGGCCCGAGGAAGGTCAGGTACGCCGCGTCGAGCGGGGTGCCGAACCGGTCGCCGAACTGCACCAGCAGCACCTGCCCGAAGGCGAAGCCGAAGCCGATGAACGAGCCGAAGGTGCCGATGTAGAGCACCGACATCACCCAGGTGTGCGGGTCCCGGGCCGCCTCCCGCATCGCCCCCCGCTCGTTGCGGACCCCGGTGATGTTGTCCATGTAGCGGGCCGAGGCCAGCGCGGCGAGCACGATCAGCGGGATGTAGACCGCCGGCACCAGGCGCGGGTACGCGGCGCCGGCCGTGGCCAGCACCGCCAGCCCGACGAGCTGGACGGCGGCCACCCCGATGTTGCCGCCACCGGCGTTCAGGCCCAGCGCCCAGCCCTTGAGCCGCTGCGGATAGAAAAGGTTGATGTTCGCCATCGAGGAGGCGAAGTTCCCGCCGCCGACCCCGGCCAGGCAGGCCAGCAGCATCAGCGTGCCGTACGACACCCCGGGCTCGATCAGGATCGCCATCGGCACCGCCGGCACCAGCAGCAGCAGCGCGCTGACGATCGTCCAGTTCCGCCCGCCGAACCGGGCTACCGCCAGGGTGTACGGCAGCCGCAGCGCCGCGCCCAGCGCGGCCGGTACGGCGGTCAGCAGGAACTTCCCGGCCGGGTCGATCCCGTACTCCGGGCCGAGGAAGAGCACCAGGACGGACCAGAGACTCCACACCGAGAAGCCGATGTGCTCGGAGGCGATCGAGACGATCAGGTTGCGCCGGGCGATCGGCGCTCCGGTCGTACGCCAGAATTCGGGGTCCTCGGGGCGCCAGTCGTCGAGCTGGTGCCGACGGGCGGTCACCGGTGCGGCGGCGGTCTCCGGCGGCGGAAGGGTGCCGAGGCCGGCCGCCGCCGGGGCGGAGGCCGTGCTGTCGGTCCCGGGATCGGCCGTCGGGCCGGTAGCGGCGGCAGTACTAGTCATGCCGTCCGAAAGTAGGTTCGCGGGGTTTCCCGACGGTTCGCACTCGAAGTCGGACCGGCAACGGTCGGCGCACGGCCGGACCGGGCGGATGGTGAGATCTGCCGCGCGCCGGAGCGCTCGGATGCCGCTCAGATGCTCTGGAGGATACGCAGCGCCCGGCTGACCCGGAACATGGTGTCGGTGTCGGCGACCCCGACGCACTCGGTGAACCACTTCTTCATCGGCGACGAGAGCCGGTCGGGCATCACCACGAATTCGCCCATGGTGACGGCGAGCGGGGAGTCCCGGAGCAGTTCGGAGTCCACCACCTCGGCGACGATCACGATCGGCACGTCGGTGGAGTTGTACACGTCGGAGCTGATCACCAGGCCGAGCCGGGACCGCGCCCCGTCGATCCGCCAGATCTCGCCCCTACGCAGCACTGAAGCTTCTTCAACCTGAATCGCGCGGCGCTCAGGCACCGCGTCCGACCTCGCGGTCCGCCGGACCGCGAGGGGAGGTTGCAGAAGGCTCACTCGAACGGCTGCCGAGGGCCGCGTCGACCAGTGCGGCCTCCTGGGCGTCGGCAATGGCGGCGGCCTCGATGTCCAGGCGGGCCCGGCCGACCGCCGCAGCGTGCGCGGCGAAGACCTCGCGGAGCGCCTTCTCCCGGGCGGCCTGGTCGATCCAGGCGGAAAGCGACATGCCGTCCCGTTTCGCGAAGCGCCGCGCCTCTTCGATCGTCTCGTCCGAAAACGAGAGAGTCACCTTGGCGGTCATGCCACCCAGCCTACCGGCGGTATGACCAGCCGTCATTCCGCCCACTCCCACCGGCCGCCGTTCCGCCCACTCCCACCAGGCGTCAGTCCAGCTCCCGCCAGGCGTCAGTCCAGCTCCCGGCGGCCGCCGAAGACGGCGAACCGCCACGACTTGTAGAAACAGTCGACACCGACGAAACCGGCCTCGGCCAGCCAGCGGCACTGGTCCGGCAGCGGCGCCGGGCGGTCGTGCATCATCCGCTCCCGGGCCGCGGCGATCTCCGCCTCGGTGGCGCCGAGCGCGGTGACCTGGGCCAGCCACACCTCGTCGTACCGGGAGTCCAGGTCGGGGGTGCCGCCGGCCACCTGTTCGGCGTTCACGAACACCCCGCCGGGGACCAGTACCTGCCGGATCCGGCGGTAGAGGTCCCGCTTGTCGGCGTCCGGCAGGTGGTGGATGGCCAGTGCGGAGACCACCGCGTCGTACGGGCCGCCGGGCAGC
Source organism: Plantactinospora sp. KLBMP9567 (assembly GCF_033446045.1). Lineage (NCBI taxonomy): Bacteria > Bacillati > Actinomycetota > Actinomycetes > Micromonosporales > Micromonosporaceae > Plantactinospora > Plantactinospora sp. KLBMP9567. Next base: position 131,042 of record NZ_JAWQRR010000016.1, read on the forward strand.
GGCGTGGTCAGATCGGCGACCACCGTCTCGTGCGGTACCCCCCGGCGGGTCAGGTGTCCGCCGGCCACCGCGAGCATTGCCGGGGCGCCGTCGAGCAGGGTGGTCCGCACCCCCGGTACGGCGGCACTGAGCAGAATCGAGAGCAGCCCGGTCCCGGCACCGAGATCGAGTACCGCCGGTACCCGCCCGGACGCCAGCGCCCGGCGCAGCGGCGGAGCGGCCACCTCGACCGCGGTGCCGTAGAAGTCGTCGAAGCACGGCACGAGCCGGCGTCGGGACTCGTCGTACGACCCGGCCACCGCGTCGAAGAGCGACACCACGGCCATCGGCGTGCCTCCTAAGATGTGCAACGACCTTCCGCATCATAGATCCGCTGCGCGGAGCAGCACCGTCACGAACTCCCCGGCCCGGTCCCGTCCGGGCTCGCCGGGAGGTTCCGGGCCCTGGTCGGCGGAGGGCCCTGGTCGGCGGAGGGCCCTGGTCGGCGGAGGGCCCTGGTCGGCGGATTGTAGGTAACCTCCGGCCGCCGGCAAGCCGAGCCGACCCGCTGAGCGGGGTCCGTGTGAGCGGCTCTTGACAGGCCCGAAACAAGAGGGACCCGGCCGTGAAACCGGGCGCCGGCACGCTTCGGACATGACAGACGGTGCACGCACTGCGACGCATTCGGAGGATGTGTCCCAGGACGTGGTCACGCACTGCCCATACTGCGCCCTGCAGTGCGGGATGACCCTGCGCCGCACCGGCGAGCGGGTGGAGGTGCTGCCCCGGCAGTTCCCCACCAACCGCGGCGGGCTCTGCCAGAAGGGCTGGACCGCCGCCGAGCTGCTCGACCACCCCGACCGGCTGACCACCCCGCTGCTACGGGACCGCCCCGGCGGGCAACTGCGCCCGGCGAGCTGGCCGGAGGCGCTGGACCGGGTGGTGGACGGAATCCGCCGGATCCAGTCCCGCCACGGCCGGGACGCGGTGGCCGTCTTCGGCGGCGGCGGACTGACCAACGAGAAGGCGTACGCCCTGGGCAAGTTCGCCCGGGTCGCGCTCGGTACCCGGAACATCGACTACAACGGACGGTTCTGCATGTCCTCGGCCGCCGCCGCTGGGATGCGTGCCTTCGGGATCGACCGGGGGCTGCCGTTCCCGCTGGCCGACCTCGGCACCGCCGACACCCTGCTGCTGGTCGGCGCGAACGTCGCCGAGACGATGCCGCCGCTGGTCCGCTACCTGGTCGAGCAGCGGCAGCGCGGCGGCACCCTGATCGTGGTCGACCCCCGGGCCACCGCCACCGCCCGGCAGGCCACCCTGCACCTGCAACCGACCCCCGGCACCGACCTGGCGGTGGCGAACGCGCTGCTGCACATCGCGCTGGCCGAGGGACTGGTCGACAAGGACTACGTAGCCGCCCGGACCAGCGGATTCGACCAGGTGCGCCGGGTCACCGCCGGCTACTGGCCGGCCCGCGCCGAGCGGCTCTCCGGGGTGCCGGTGGCCGACCTGGAGGCCGCGGCCCGGGCGCTCGGCACCGCCGACCGGGCGATCATCCTCACCGCACGCGGCGCCGAGCAGCACGCCAAGGGGGTGGACACGGTGACTGCCTTCATCAATCTGGCCCTCGCGCTCGGCCTGCCCGGCCGGCCCGGCTCCGGCTACGGCTGCCTCACCGGGCAGGGCAACGGCCAGGGTGGCCGCGAGCACGGGCAGAAGGCCGACCAGCTCCCCGGCTACCGCCGCATCGACGACCCCGCCGCTCGGGCACACGTCGCCGGGGTCTGGGGGGTGCAGCCGGACGTGCTGCCCGGGCCGGGCGTGTCGGCGTACGAACTACTCAACGCGCTCGGCACCGACGGCGGCCCGAAGGGGCTGCTGGTGTTCGGCTCCAACCCGGTCGTCTCGGCACCCCGGGCGGGCCGGGTCACCAGCCGGCTACGCGACCTCGACCTGCTGGTGGTGGCCGACTTCGTCCGCTCCGAGACGGCCGAGATCGCCGACGTGGTGCTGCCGACCGCGCAGTGGGCCGAGGAGGACGGCACCATGACGAATCTGGAGGGCCGGGTGCTGCGCCGCCGCGCGCTCCGGCCGCCACCGCCGGGCGTACGCACCGATCTGGCGCTGCTGTCCGATCTCGCCGACCGGCTCGACCACGTCGACGGGGCGACCGGTCTGGGCCGGTCCCGCTTTCCGGCCGCACCCGAGCAGGTCTTCGCGGAGCTGCGCCGCGCCTCGGCCGGCGGGACCGCCGACTACGCGGGGATCACCTGGGAGCGGATCGACGCCGAGGACGGTGTCTTCTGGCCCTGTCCGGACGAGGACGGGCCGGGCACGTCGCGGATGTTCGTCGACCGGTTCCCGACGCCGGACGGGCGGGCCCGGTTCCTGCCGGTGGAGCACCGCGCACCCGCCGAGGAGCTCTGCCCGGACTATCCGGTCTACCTCACCACCGGCCGGGTGCTGACGCAGTACCAGTCCGGTGCGCAGACCCGGCGAGTCGAGGCGCTGCGCCGGGCCGCCCCGAACGCCTTCCTGGAGCTGCATCCCGACCTGGCGGTCCGGCTCGGGGTGGACGACGGCGACGAGGTGCTGGTGACCAGCCGCCGGGGCGAGATGCGCGCCCCGGCCCGGCTGACGCCGACCATCCGGCCGGACACCGTCTTCGCCCCGTTCCACTGGGCGGGCGCGGCCCGGATCAACTCGGTGACCAGCGACGCCCTCGATCCGATCTCCCGGATGCCCGAGTTCAAGGTCTGCGCGGTCCGGGTGGAGAAGGTGCCGGTGGAATTTACCCCACCTGAGCCGCCCGGCGTGTCCGCCCCGACCTCCACGCACGGCCACGAGGGGCCGCAGGGCGAGGTCGGCGAAGGTCCAGTCAGCGAGCGTCCCGAGGTGACCCCATGACAGAGGAGACAGTGGACGGATCACGGAACCGGATCGTCATCGTCGGGCACGGCATGGCCGGTGCCCGGTTGGCGGCCGAACTCTCGGCCCGGCTCGGCGACGCCAAGATCACGGTACTCGGCGCCGAGCTGCACCGGGCGTACAACCGGATCATGCTGTCCAGCCTGCTGGCCGGCAAGGTCGACGAGTCCGGGGTGGAGCTTGCCGAGGCGGCCGGGCACGGCATCGACGTACGGCCCGGGGTCGAGGCCACCACCGTCGACCCGGCGAGCCGCACGGTGACGACCGGCCAGGGCGACCTGATCGGGTACGACCACCTGGTGCTCGCCACCGGCGGACGCGCCCTGGTGCCGCCGCTGGCCGGGCTCGACCGGGAGAAGCTGCCGGACCGGGTGGCCGTGTTCCGCACCCTCGACGACTGCCGGCGCATCCTGTCCGCCGCCGCCGGAGCCCGCCGGGCCCTGGTGCTCGGCGGCGGGCTGCTCGGCCTGGAGGCGGCCCGGGGCCTGGCCGCCCGGGGGCTCGACGTACACGTGGTGCACCCGGTAGGGCACCTGATGGAGCGGCAGCTCGATCCGACGGCCGGCGCCGTACTGGCCCGTACCCTGGCCGGGCTCGGCGTCACCACCCACCTGGACGTGGCGGCCAGCGCCGTCGCCGTCCGCCCCGACGGCCTCACCCTGACCCTCTCCGACGGACGGGTTCTCGACGCCGACCTGCTGGTGCTCTCCTGCGGGGTACGCCCCGACGTGGAACTGGCCCGGGCGGCCGGGCTCACCGTGGACCGGGGGGTGGTGGTCGACGACCGGCTGCGCACCAGCGACCCGCACATCTCGGCGATCGGCGACTGCGCCCAGCACGCGGGCGTGGTCACCGGCCTGGTCGCCCCGGCCTGGGAGCAGGCCCGGGTGCTGGCCCAGGTGCTCGCCGGGCAGGATCCCCGGGCGCGCTACCGACCGCAGCCGCCGGTCACCCGGCTGAAGGCCGCCGGCATCGACCTCGCCGCGATGGGCGACGCGGCCGCCGGGCCCGCGCCGGACGTCGAGGAGCTCAGCTTCTCCGACCCGGTCCGCGGCACCTACGCCCGGCTGCGGATCGTCGGCGAACGGCTCACCGGGGCGATCATGCTCGGCGACAACCCGGCGGTCGGCACGGTGATCCAGCTCTTCGACCGGGGTACGCCGGTGCCGATCGACCGCCGCACCCTGCTGCTCGGCCGCAGCCGCGACGTCGCGAGCGCGGCGCCGGTCGAGTCGCCGGCGCTGATGCCGGACGCGGCCACGGTCTGCCAGTGCAACACCGTGCGAAAGGGCGCACTGGTGCGCTGCTGGCGGGCCGGGGCGAGGTCGTTGGAGGACGTCGTGGTCGCGACCCGCGCCACCACCGGCTGCGGCAGTTGCCGGGACGCCGTCGAGGGGATCCTCGGCTGGCTCTCCTCGATCGACACTCCCGACCCGGTGGAAGCAGAGGTGGCGGCATGACGAACGACAAGCCGGAGCGGCAGCGACTCGTCGTGGTCGGCAACGGCATGGTGGGGCAGCGCTTCGTCGAGGCGCTGCGCTCTCGCGACACCGGGAGCCGTTGGCAGGTCACGGTGCTGGCCGAGGAGGGCCGACCGGCGTACGACCGGGTGCGGCTCTCGGCGTTCTTCGACGGGGTGGACGCGGACGAGCTGAGCCTGCACCGCCCCGACGACGGGGTCGACCTGCGGCTGGGCGAGCCGGTGGTGGAGATCGACCGGACCGGTCGACGGGTGGTCACCGGTGGCGGCGAATACCGCTACGACGCGCTGGTGCTGGCAACCGGGTCGTACCCGTTCGTGCCGCCGATCGACGGCGCGTACGTCGCGAAGGGCCCGGACGCGCTCGGACCCACGCCGTCGCTGCGGTCCGGGGTCTTCGTCTACCGCACCCTGGACGACCTGACCGCGATCCGCGACTTCGCCAAGGGCCGGCGTACCGGTGCGGTGATCGGCGGCGGGCTGCTCGGCCTGGAGGCGGCGAACGCGCTGCGCCTGCTCGGCCTGACCACCTCGGTGGTGGAGTTCGCCCCCCGGCTGATGCCGGTACAGGTCGACGAGGCCGGTGGCGCGATGCTGCGCCGGTACGTCGAGGAGTTGGGCGTCGTGCCGCACCTCGGGGTGGCCACCACCGCGATCCGGTCCCGCCCGGACGGCGAGCTGGCCGGGCTGACCCTCTCGGACGGCAGTTGGCTCCCCACCGACCTGGTGGTGGTGGCCGCCGGGATCCGGCCCCGGGACGAGCTGGCCCGGGCCGCCGGCCTGGAGCTGGGCGAGCGCGGCGGGATCCGGGTCGACGAGACCTGCCGCAGTACCGACGAGCGGATCTGGGCGATCGGCGAGTGCGCCGCCGTCGACGGCACCTGTTACGGCCTGGTCGCCCCCGGCTACGCGATGGCGGAGGTGGTGGCCGACCGGCTGGTCGGCGGTACGGCGACCTTCCCGGGCGCGGACCTCTCCACCAAGCTGAAGCTGCTCGGGGTGGACGTGGCCGCCTTCGGCGACGCGCACGGCAAGACACCCGGCTGCCTGGACGTGACCTTCACCGACCCGGCCACCCGGGTCTACGCCAAGCTGGTCCTCTCCGACGACGCGAAGACCCTGCTCGGCGGGGTGCTGGTCGGTGACGTGACCGCGTACCCGACGTTGCGGGCCAGCGTCGGCGGTGCGCTGCCCGGCCCGCCGCTGGCCCTGCTCGCCCCGGCCGGCGACGGCACCGGGACCGGCTCCGGGATCGCCGCGTTGCCCGGCTCGGCCCAGGTCTGCTCCTGCAACGCGGTGACCAAGGACCAGCTCGTCGGCGCGATCGCCGAGGGCTGCACCGACGTGCCGGGGCTGAAGGCGTGTACCCGGGCCGGAACGAGCTGCGGGTCCTGCGTACCGATGCTGAAGCAGTTGCTGGCGGTCTCCGGGGTGAGCCTGAGCAAGGCGCTCTGCGAGCACTTCGCGCACAGCCGGCAGGAGCTGTTCGAGATCATCCGGGTACGCCAGATCCGCACCTTCTCCCGGCTGGTCGCCGAGCACGGCCGGGGGCGGGGTTGCGACATCTGCAAGCCGGTGGTCGCCTCGATCCTCGCCTCGCTCGGCAGCGGCTACGTGCTCGACGGCGAGCAGGCGTCGTTGCAGGACACCAACGACCACTTCCTGGCGAATATCCAGCGGGACGGGACGTATTCTGTGGTGCCGCGGATCCCGGGTGGCGAGATCACCCCGGAGAAGCTGATCGTGATCGGCGAGGTGGCTCGGGACTTCCAGCTCTACACCAAGATCACCGGTGGGCAGCGGATCGATCTCTTCGGTGCCCGGGTCGAGCAGTTGCCGCAGATCTGGCGCCGGCTGGTGGACGCCGGATTCGAGTCCGGGCACGCGTACGGCAAGGCGCTGCGCACGGTCAAGTCCTGCGTCGGCTCCACCTGGTGCCGGTACGGGGTCCAGGACTCGGTCGGGCTGGCGATCGCCCTGGAGCTGCGCTACCGGGGACTGCGCGCACCACACAAGATCAAGTCAGCCGTCTCCGGCTGCGCCCGGGAATGCGCCGAGGCCCGCAGCAAGGACTTCGGCATCATCGCCACCGAAACCGGCTGGAACCTCTATCTCGGCGGCAACGGCGGCTTCCGCCCCCGGCACGCCGAACTCTTCGGCCAGGACCTCTCCACCGAGGAGCTGGTCCGGTACATCGACCGGTTCCTGATGTTCTACATCCGCACCGCCGACCGGCTACAGCGGACGGCGGCCTGGATCGAGGCGATGGAGGGCGGCCTGGAGCACCTGCGGGCGGTCATCGTCGACGACTCGCTCGGGCTCTGCGCCGAACTGGACTCCGCGATGGCCCGGCACGTCGGTTCGTACTCCGACGAGTGGCGCGACACGCTGGCGGACCCGGACCGGCTGCGCCGGTTCACCTCCTTCGTCAACGCGCCCGACGTACCGGACCCGTCGATCACGTTCGAGGTGGAACGGGGACAGCCCGTTCCGGCCCTGGGAGACCGCCGACCGGTGTCGCTCGGCCTCCCGACGACCATGGGGGTACCGAGTTGACTCTGGACACCACGATCAACGACGGATCGGCGATCAACGACGGGTTGACCGAGGGCGCCGGGCCGGGCGACGACGACGTGCGCTGGACGGCCGTCTGCGCGTACCCCCGGCTGGAGCCGGAGCGCGGGGTGGCCGCGCTGGTCGACGGCGAGCAGGTGGCGGTCTTCCGCACCTTCGACGGTCGGCTCTTCGCGATCGGCCAGCGGGACCCGATCGCCGGCGCGTACGTGATGGCCCGGGGCATCGTCGGCAGTCGCGGCGAGATCCCGACCGTCGCCTCCCCGTTGCACAAGCAGGTCTACGACCTGCGGACCGGCGACTGCCTGGACGTGCCCGGCGTGGCGGTGCCGACCTACCGGGTGCGGTGCCGGGACGGGCTGGTCGAGGTGGCGCCCCGGCACCGGCCGGCCGGGGACGCCTGATGTCCGGCGAGCTGTCCGGCTTCACGGTCGGGGTCACCGCCGACCGGCGGCGCGACGAACTCACCGCGATGCTGGAGCGGCGCGGCGCCCGGGTGGTGCTCGCCCCGGCGCTGCGGATCGTGCCGCTGGCCGACGACACCGAGTTGCGCGCGGCGACCCGGGCCTGCCTGGACAACCCGCCCGACGTGCTGATGGCGAACACCGGGATCGGGATGCGCGGCTGGCTGGAGGCGGCCGAGGGCTGGGGGCTGGCCGAGCCGCTGCGTGCGGTGCTCTCCCGGGCCTACATCGTCAGCCGGGGGCCGAAGGCCCGGGGCGCGATCCGGGCCGCCGGGCTGCACGACGAGTGGTCGCCCGCCTCGGAGAGCTGCGACGAGGTGATCGACCACCTCCGGCAGCGTGGCGTACGCGGGCAGTTGATCGCGATGCAGCTACACGGCGAACGCCAGCCGGAGTGCACGGCCGCGCTGGAGGCGGCCGGGGCGAGCGTGATCGAGGTACCGGTCTACCGCTGGGCGGCGCCGACCGACCCGGCCCCGCTGCACCGGCTGGTCGACCTGATCGCCGGCCGACTGGTGGACGCGGTCACCTTCACCTCCGCACCGGCGGTCGGCGCGCTGCTCCGGGCCGCCGGGCCCAGCACCGAGGCGGTGCTGGACGCGATGCGCTCCGACGTACTGGCCGCCTGCGTCGGGCCGGTCACCGCCGCACCGCTGCGCCGGCACGGCGTACCGGTGGTGGCGCCGGGCCGGGCCCGGCTCGGCGCACTGGTCCGGACCATCGTCGACGAGCTGCCGCAGCGGGCGATCAGCGTCAAGGTCGCCGGTCACCTGCTGACCCTGCGCGGGCACGCGGCCATCGTGGACGGCGAGCTGCGGCCGCTGGCCCCCGCCCCGATGGCGGTACTCCGGGCCCTGGCGAGTACCCCCGGCCGGGTGATGTCCCGGGCCGCCCTGCTGCGTACCCTGCCGAGGGGCGCCGACGAGCACGCCGTGGAGATGGCGGTGGCCCGGTTGCGGGCTGGACTGCGCACTCCGGGGGTGGTACAGACGGTGGTCAAGCGCGGCTACCGACTGCCGGTCGACTGACCGCGCCCCGACCCGGTCCTTCCCGACCTCACCTCTCGATCTGATCTTCTTCGATCCGGCCTGCTCCGGGCTGGATCGCCCGGCGGGGGCACCGCTGCGCACACGCGGCCACGGCGGGGCGCAAGGGGCGGTGCACCAGCTCATCGACCGGACGGTCGCCGCCTCACGCTTGGGTATCGGCTCGGCTTGATCCCTTGACGGGCGGACAGCCGGTTGGCAGGGTAAGGCCGCAACGTCCCGGAAGCGCCCGTAAACTGCCGTCCGGGACTGTGCACAGGGGACAGGTGGAGGCGCCTCGTCGCCCTGGTAGAGAACATTTCAGGTCGCGTCACACCTGCTCGCGAACGCGTCAGGAGGACTGCCGGATACATCGGGCAAGGCATCACGTTCATGGCAGGCACCGGCCATAGAAACCGTCGGAATCACCTGCACCGCGGTGCCATCAGCGGAACGCGGCCGATCCCGAACCGGGCGACCGATTCACATCCTCAATGGATTCTCCTCAAAGGACAGGTAGGAATGACGAGGCGTATACGCGTGCTGGCCGCCGCGGCACTGGCCACGGCCATGCTGGTCACCGCCGGCTGTTCGGGCTCGGACGACTCCGACGGAGGCGACGTCGGCGGCAAGGCTTCGGACAAGGTGACGTATCTCACCGGGTTCGGCACCGGTGGTCACGACGCATTCGCATGGGTGGCGAAGGACAAGGGCTTCTTCTCCGAGGCCGGGCTCGACGTCACCATCCAGCAGGGCGCCCCGGCCACCAACAACCAGGGCCTGCTCTCCGGCAAGGCGCAGTTCACCTACAGCGACGTGACCCAGCTGATGATCCAGACCGGCAAGGCGCAGGTCACCGAGATGCGGGTGATCGCCGCGGTGCACCAGAGCACCCTGGTCGCGATCTTCGCGCCGCCCGGCTCCGGCGTGACAAAGCCGAAGGACCTGGAGGGCAAGCGGGTCGGCGTCGCCCAGGGCTCGATCACCAAGACCCTGCTTCCGGCGTACGGCAAGCTGGCCGGCTTCGACGCCAGCAAGCTCCAGTTCGTCGAGACCACCCCGCAGACCCTGGTCGGCCTCCTGGTGGGCAAGAAGGTCGACGTGCTCAGCACCTTCGTCATCACCCGCAACACGGTGGAGACGGTGACCAAGCAGACGATGACCGTCATGCCGCTCACCGACTACCTGCGGGACCTGCTCGGCACCGGCCTCACCACCACCGCCAAGTACGCCCAGGAGAACCCGGACATCGTCAAGCGGTTCAAGGACGCGGCGATGAAGGGCCTCAAGTACACGGTGGAGAACCCCGATGAGGCTGCCAAGATCATGAAGGCCAACAACCCGAACGTGAACGAGCAGGGCGCCGCGGCGGAGATCAAGCTGATGACGCCCTACGTCACCTCGGCGCCGGGCAACACCATCGGCGCGCTCGACGAGCAGAGGGCCGCCCGGGCCATCGCCATCCTCCAGGGTGCCGAGCTGATCCCGGCCGGCCTCACCCCGGACAAGGTCATCGACTTCTCCATCGCGCCCAAGGCCTGACCGAACGGCGTAACACCTCGGGGACGGTGAGTGGGCAGCCACTCGCCGTCCCCTTCTCGACCAGAGGAGAGAACACGTTGCCCGTCTGGACCCCCTCCGGGCAGTGCTGCCCGCGATCCGTACGACCTGCCGCTCCGGCGCCCGGCCGCCGGCCGCGGATACCGTCCCGGCGGATCCGATGACCGTTAACCGCGACCTGTCCCCCGGCACCCGGGTCGCGCTGCCGATCGTCGGCACCATCGTCGCGATCGGCCTCTGGTGGCTGGTGACCATCGTCTTCCACGTCGAGACCCTCTTCCTGCCGTCACCGCCGGAGGTCGTCGACGCCTTCGACCGGGAGCCCGCCTACCTGTTCGAGGCGGCCTGGGCCACGCTGTGGGGCACGCTCGCCGGCTTCGGCATCGCGGCCGCCGGCGGGATGGTCGCGGCGCTGCTGCTGACCAGCTCACGCCTGGTCGAGCAGGCCACCCTGCCGATGATCGTCGCGTTCAACGCGGTGCCGAAGGTCTCGCTCGTCCCGCTGCTGATCCTCTGGATCGGGTACGACTCGCGGACCAAGGTCTCCCTGGTCGTCCTGATCGCGTTCTTCCCGATCATGGTGGCCACCATGGCCGGCCTGACCTCGACCCCGGCCGACCTCTACGAGCTGACCAGGTCGCTCTCGGCGTCCCGGCTGAAGACCTATCTCAAGGTACGGCTGCCGTGGGCGCTGCCCCAGGTCTTCGTGGGGCTGAAGCTCGGCATCACGCTCTCCCTGATCGGCGCCGTGGTGGCCGAGTTGCAGACCCTGAACGGGGGTCTGGGGGCGATCATCTACAGCACCCAGCAGTCGTTCGACACCCCGCTGGCGTTCGCCGCGATCACCCTGACCGGGGTACTCGGCATCGGCCTCTTCTACGCCGTGGTGGTGGCGGAACGACTCGCGGTGCCGTGGGCCCGGAAGATCTCCGCCTGAGCCACAACGCTCCTCGCCCGACGGATCGGGCGGATCACCGCCCCGGCCGTGGCCGGCGGTGATCCGCCCGCTGAGGATCAGACCAGCCCGGTACCGCCGTTGAGGTTCAGGTTGACCGCGTTGACGGCCGGGTTCTCCAGGAGGAACACGGCGGCGTCGGTGACGTCCGCCATGGTGGTCAGCCGGCCCGTCGGGGTACGCGCCTTGTAGGTCTCGTGCACCTCGGCCGGCTGCTTGGCCCAGAACGGGCTGTCGGTGACGATGCTCGGGTGCAGGGCGTTGACCCGGACCGGCCGCAGCTCGGCGGCGAGCACGTTCACCAGGCCGACCACCCCGGCGTTCACCGTGGAGACCGTCGCCGATCCGGGAAACGGCCGGTCCTTGGAGCCGCCGCCGAAGAGCAGCACGGAACCGCTCGGCGAGAGCCTGGACGCCAGGGTGTGCGCCACCTCGGTGTAACCGACCAGCTTGACCGTGACCAGGCTGACCGCGCGGTCGATCTGGTAGTCCGAGACCTTGTTGACGTCCCGGACGAAGGCGGAGAGGACCAGATGCCTGACCTCGCCGATCCCGGCGAGCGCGGCGGCGATGGACCCGGGATCGGCGAGGTCGACGGCGACACCCGTCGTCCGGCCACCGATCTCGGCGGCGACCGTTGCGGTCCGGGCCGCGTCGCGGCCGGTGACGACGACCTCCAGCCCTCGCTTTGCGTAGTGCTCGGCCACGTCCCGGCCGAGGCCGGAGGTACCCCCGATGACGACTACGCAGCCGCCATCGGGGCCATCGTGCTGTGGCATGTCTGTCCCTCTCGTTGTGCAGGATTGAACCGCGGAGCCTCCCCGGCCCGGCAAACCTGCTCAACCTTCGAGGGTCAGCCGACCGGGGTGGGTTGGCCCCTGCCGTGCTCCGCGCGCAACGTCTCCATCGCGTGCTGCACCACGTTCACCAGCACGTGCTTGACCGACTCGCGGTGTCGGGCATCGCACATCACCAGCGGCACGTGCGGAGCGATCGCGAGAGCCTCGCGTACCTCCTCCGCCTCGTACTGCGGTGCGCCGTCGAAGCAGTTCAACGCCACGACGTACGGCAGGTGGCGGTTCTCGAAGTAGTCCAGCGGCGCGAACGCGTCGGCGATCCGCCGGGTGTCGACCAGCACCGCCGCGCCGACCGCACCACGGATGATCTCGTCCCACATGAACCAGAACCGGGTCTGTCCGGGCGTGCCGAACAGATAGAGGATCAGGTCCTGGGCCATCGTGATCCGGCCGAAGTCCATGGCGACCGTGGTGGTCTCCTTGCCCGGCACCTTGGACGGATCGTCGATGCCGACGCCGGCCGCGGTCATCACCGCCTCGGTGGTCAGCGGGGTGATCTCCGAGACCGCACCCACGAGCGTCGTCTTGCCGACCCCGAACCCGCCGGCAATAACGATCTTCGCGGAGGTGATCCCACCACCGCCACCGCCACCGCCACCGCCGCCGCCACCGCGACGCGGCCTGGCCGGGTCATAGCCTGCGAAGTCCACTTAGCACCCTCTCAAGCAGTTCCATCCGCTCCTCGTACGCCTCAGACGGTGGAGCGGCACTGTGCAGCGTCAGCAGGCTGTCCGCCACCATGTCGGCGACCAGCACCCGGGCGACACCCAACGGCAGCCGGGTGTATGCGGCGATCTCCGCCAGTGACTGCGCCCGGCCCTCGCAGATCGTGGCGATGCGGTGCTTGTCATGGCCGGCGAACCGGGACTCCACGACCGCGGCCGGGCTCGCCACGAGTACCGCCTCGAGCGCGATCTCCAGACGAGCCTCGGTACGGCCGCGGGTGACCGCGTACGGCCGGACGAGCGCGCCACGCGGATCATCGCGTCGTCCCTCCATACCGTGGTCACCTCCTCAGAGTCGAGTCGCGGCCGCACCGTTGCCATCCTTGGTCTGCCCGGTTAGGGACGCGAGACGGCCTCGCGCGGCAATGGCACAAGCGCCGCACCGACCCGTTCCACCAGCAGCGCCATTTCGTAGCCGACCTGACCCACGTCACAGCTCCGCGCGGCCAGTACGGCCATCGAGGAACCGTCGCTGATGGACATCAGGAACAGGTAGCCACTGTCCATTTCGATCACAGTCTGAAGCACGCCCCCGGCGCTGAACATCCGGGAGGCGCCGTCGGTCAGACTGACCACGCCAGAGGTGATCGCCGCGAGCTGGTCGGCCCGGTCCGGCGGCAGGTCCCGGGAGGAGGCGAGAAGCAGGCCGTCCGCCGAGACCGCGACGACGTGCGCGATGCCGGCGACGCTGTCGGCGAAGTTACTGAGCAGCCAACCCATGTCCTGCATCGCTGCTGGCCTGTTCATCCGCTCGTCTCCTTGGTTGAGATCATGCCGTTCTGCTCGGAACCGGCCGTCCGACCGCGCTGTACGCCACGGTGGTAGGCCGACAAGAGGCCGCGTACCTCGTCCGGGGTACGCCTGGTCCGCTCACGCGCGCTCTTCGGCTCGACGCCACCGGGCACCAGTTGCGCCTGGGGCACCCGCTTGGGCAGGCCGGACCGGGTGGTACCCCCGTCGGCCGGCTCCGCCGCCCGGCTGGCCCGGGCCCAACCCTCGTCGGCCGCCGTCCGCCAGGACCCCTCGGTCCCGTTCGGCGCGGCGGGCACCGGGGCGGCTGCGGGCGGCGCGGGCGCGGCGGGCGGCGGTGCTGCGGCGGGCGGCGTCGGCGGCGGCGTGTAGGGGGCCGGCGGCGGCGCGGAACGCCCGGGAGTGCGCGCGGCCAGCGGGGCTCGGCCCGGGGTCGCCCCGCTCGGCGACGGTGGAGCGCTCGGTGCCGGCGGCGACTGGTAGCCGCCCGGCGGCACGGTGAAGATCGCGGTCGAGTCCGATCCGTGGGAACGGAACCAGACCGCCTCCATCTCGCGGAAGATCGGCGCTTCGCCGGTGTCCTCCACCCGCGGCGCGACCGCGGACGCGGCGCTGACCGGGGTACCCGCGACCGGGCCGGAGGGCAGGCCGGAGGGTGCGGCCACCGCCGGCGTCATGGCGTGCGTGGTGGCCGGGCCGGAACCCGCCGCGCCGCGCTGCGGCAGCGCCGACCCGACCGTCGGGTACTGCACGGTCGGCGAGGTGACCCCGGTCGAACCGGCCAGGCCCGTGTGGGCGGGCGGAGCCGTCGACGCCGGACTCTGGTACGTCGGCGTCATCGCCTGCTGGTACGTCGGCGTGGGCGTGGCCGGCAACTGGCTCGCCGTCAGCTGGCTGTTGACCGGGGCACCGGTGCTGGCCGGCATCGACCCGGCCGAATCGCCGGCGGTCTGCCACTGGTTGCCCGCGCTGCGCCACTGCTCGGTCAGGGTGCCGCCGGTACGCGACGCGCCGACCGGAGAGAGTGTCTCCTGCCAGGCCGCACCGGTCGACGGCCGGATCGCGGCCGGTGCCTGCTCGACCGCGAGCGGCTGCCGCTGCCGGCCGAGCACCTGGTCGCGGCCACGCGGGCTGGGCAGCACCACCGTGCTGGCCGGCAGGGTGACCTGGGCGACCGTGCCGCCCTCCACGTTGCGACGCAGGTCGACCCGGATGTCGTGCCGGTGCGCCAGCCGACCGACGACCGCGAGACCCATCAGCCGGAAGGCCGCCACGTCGACGGCCGGCGGCGCGGCCAGCCGGCGGTTCAGGGCGTCCATCTGCTCTTCGCTGAGCCCGAGACCCCGGTCCTCGACCTGGATCAACACGTAGTCGCGGATCCGGCGGGCGTCGGCGACCACGGTGGTGTGCGGCGGCGAGAAGCGGGTCGCGTTGTCGAGCAGTTCGGCGACCAGCCGGACCACGTCGTTGACCGCGTGGGCGGCGACCGAGATGTCCGGGTCGACGGTGCCGAACTCGATCCGGTTGTAGAGCTCCACCTCGGACTGCGCGGCGCGCAGCGCGTCGATCAGGAGCGCGTCCTCCCGGCGAGGCGCCGTCGAGTCGGCGCCGGCCAGCACGAGCAGGTTTTCGTCGTTGCGCCGCATTCGGGTGGCCAGGTGGTCGAGCTCGAAGAGCTGGGCCAGCCGCTTCGGGTCCTCCTCACCCCGCTCGATCGCGTCGAGTTCGCCGATCATCCGGTCGACCAGGGTCTGGCTTCGCCGGGCCAGGCTGAGGAACATAGCGGAGACGCTGGTCCGCAGGGCGGCCTGCTCGGCCGCGACCCGGACCGCCTCCTTGTGTACGACGTTGAACGCCAGGGCGACCTGGCCCACCTCGTCCTTGTTGTTGAGTCTGATCGGGTCCCGGACCTGTCGGACGATCTCGTCGACGCCGCCGTCGCCGATGGTGCCGACGTCCCGCAGCCGACGGACCGCCTCCGGCAGGTCGTGGTTGGCCACCGAGAGTGCGCCCTCACGGAGCCGGCGCAGCGACTGGTTGAGCGACCGGGCCAGCACCACGGCGAAGGCGAGCGCGACGATCAGTGTGATCAACACGATCACCGACTCGACGATCGCCTGCTGGACGACCTCGGCGCGGGCCGCCTCGGCCTGGTCCAGCAGGTCGCGTTCGAGCAGGGTCTCCGCCCAGCGCATCAGGTCGTTGATCGAGCCGATCGCGATCGCCGCCGAGCTCGCGCTGACCGGTGCCCGCTCTCCGACCGACCGGGTCAGGTCGCGGGCCACCTTGTCGGCGAGGATCACCGCGTCGCCGGTGACGGCACCGGTGACCACCGCCTCCTGCCGGGAGTTGGCGGAGGCACCGAAGGCCAGCAGCGCCTCCTGCTGGCTGGTCAGGGTGGCGATGAAGGCCGAGAACTGCTCCTGGTCCAGCACCCCGTTGCTACTCGCCAGGGAGCTGTAGACCACCGCCTCCTCCTCGGCCACCGCCTCCTTGGCCTGGGCGAGCGCGGACAGGGTACGCAGGCTGTCGCCGACCGCGCTCTCACCGGAGATCTGGCCGAGCGCCTCGCCGTACGCCACGAGTTCGCCGATGATCATCCCGTACCGCAGGGTGGCTTCGCCGGGCGGCATCTGCGGACGCTCCAGCACCTCCTGCCGGGTGCCGTTGAGGGTGGCCAGGCGGTCGTCGATGACCCGCAGCCGGTCCTCCACAGAGGCCGGGACGCCGGTCACCTGCGTTCGCCGGTCGTTGTACGCGGCGATCCGGGCATCGGTGCGCTGCACGTACGCGTCGTACGTCTCGGTCGTCGTCTCCCGCGACTTGGCGAGCAGCCTGGCGGCGGCGATCCGCTCCTTGTGCACATCCTGGGTGAGTGCCGAGATGTCGGCGGAGAGCTCGGTCAGCGACCGGAGCACACCGGCCTGGTACGCGCCCTGACCGATGTCGACCAGCCGGATCGTGGCGAGCGCGAGGACCGCGGCGACGGGGACGACGAGCAGCAGCGCCAGCTTGGACCGGATCCGGGTGTCCCGTAGCCGGGGAAGCCAGCGGCGCGGTGCAGCGCCCCCCCCGCAAACCTTTTGCGGGCAGGGTCGTAGGTCCGGTGCTCACGACATCGCCTCCGTCGTTTCATTACGTGACCCGTCGACCGATGCCTGCTGCAGCGGATCGAGCCGCACGCGGCACGGCCGCGATTTCATCAGAAGAAGGCCGCTTTGGGAAGCGACGGGAGGGCAGCAAAGGTCCATCATGGGACGTCGACTACCCTCGAAGCCGTGAGATCGACAGACCGCCGGCTCTCTGATCAGCACATATATCTCTAGAGTGGTCGCTTGTATCTGGAAAGTTATCCCGCACCCGTACCCTCTCTTATCACTATGTGAGACCCGTCATCCCGAAACCGGCCCGGTATCGAGCGCTTGACCCAGGCGGCCGGCATTGGCAAGGTTTTGCGGGTTTGAAGGCTTCGCGTGAACCGTACGGCAGATCGTTGCCCATCCATTGTGGACGACTGGATCAACGGCCGGGCAAGCCCCCCCGCCCGCGCCGGATACCTGGAGGACTGAGTTGAGGCCCATCCGCTCCGCGATACCCGCGCTGCTCGCGTCGGCCATCCTGGCAACTTCGCTGACCGGCTGCCAGTTCGGCGCGCCGGAGGAGGAGTCCGGGGAGATCGTCATCGGCGCCGACCTGGAGCTGTCCGGCGCGGCCCCACAGGTGGGCAAGGCCTACCAGCGAGCCCTGGAACTCAAGGTCGAGCAACTGAACGAATCCGGTGCGCTGGGTGGTCGCCGGGTCCGCCTGGAGGTCCGGGACAACAAGTTCGACGCCAGCATCTCGGCGACCAATATCGGCGATTTCACCGCCAACCCGGCAATCAGCGGCATCATCATGGGCAGTTGCAACGACTGCGCCATAGGTGCGGCGAAGACGGTGAAGAGCAAGCAGGTTCCGACGATCGCGCTCGCTCCGGCCAGTGACGTGGCCGCCCCGGGGCCGGACCGGGAATACATGTTCAAACTCGGCCCGAACGCCCGCGACAACGTCGCCGCCATCGCTGCCGAACTCCGTGCCCGTAAGGTCAAGACGGTGGCGCTGCTGCACACCGCCGACAGGTACGGTACGGAGGGCGCGGCGACGCTGGCTAGCGAACTCGTCGGCGTCGAGGAGGACGCGACCGACATCCCGATCCTGGTGAAGCGGTCGGTGAAGGTGACCGACACCGACGTCAGCCAGGCGGTGGGCGCGCTCGTGGCGGAAGAGCCCGAGGCGATCATCGTGTGGACCCCGGCCGACCAG
Organism: Plantactinospora sp. KLBMP9567; assembly: GCF_033446045.1. Lineage (NCBI taxonomy): Bacteria > Bacillati > Actinomycetota > Actinomycetes > Micromonosporales > Micromonosporaceae > Plantactinospora > Plantactinospora sp. KLBMP9567. Next base: position 148,644 of record NZ_JAWQRR010000016.1, read on the forward strand.
GCCAACCTGGCGATCGCGAGCCTGAAGGGCGAGGGCTACAAGGGCCACGTCTTCTTCGACGCGGTGGCCGCCGGCGACCTCTTCATCGGCAACAGCGGCAGCGCGGCGGAGAACACCACGATGGTCTTCACCCAGACCATGGTGATCGACGACGTGATCGCGACCACCCCGGCCAAGGCGGCCAGCAAGCAGTGGTTCCGGGACTACACCGCCCGGTTCGGCGGCTACTACGGATACTCCTCGTTCGCCGCCGACGCGCTGCAACTGATCGTGGACGCCGCGGTGCGGGCCGGTGGCGACAACGCGGAACCGAACCGCCCACGCATCCGCAGCCTGCTGGAGACCGCGGAGACCGACGGCCTCTCCGGCCCGATCCGGATGACGCCGGAGAACCACTCGGGGCTGATGCCCCAGGCGTTGAGCCTGCTGGTGGCCCGTGGCGGCCGGTGGCGACTGGCCGGCTGAGCCGGCGATCGACAACGCGGTCCGGCGGCGGGAACGGGTCTCGCCGCCGGGAGGCGTCCGGGATAGCCTGTCGACACTGTCGACCTGTCGAATGGGGTGGCCCAGCCATGATCCGACTCTCCGGAGTATCCCGGACCTTCGGCGGCCGGTCCGGTTCCGTTGAGGCGCTGCGGGGCATCGACCTCGACGTCGCCGAGGGCGAGTTCCTCGCGGTGGTGGGCCGCTCCGGCTGCGGCAAGTCCACCCTGCTGCGCCTGGTGGCCGGCCTGCTGCCGGTGACCGAGGGCGAGATCCGGGTGGCGGACGAGGTCGTCACCCGGCCACGGCGGGACATCGCCATGGTCTTCCAGCGGCCGGCGCTGCTGCCCTGGCGCTCGGTGCTCGACAACGTGCTGCTGCCCACCGAGATCTTCGGCTGGAGCAAGGCCGCACACCGCGAGCGGGCCCGCGGCCTGCTCTCGATGGTCGGGCTCAGCGAGTTCGAGAAGCGGCTTCCGCACGAACTGTCCGGCGGCATGCAACAGCGGGTGTCGCTGTGCCGTGCCCTGATCCAGCAGCCGAAGGTGCTGCTGATGGACGAGCCGTTCTCCGCCCTGGACGCGCTGACCCGGGAGGAGTTGTCGGTCGAACTCCAGCGGATCCACATGGAGCACTCGGCGACGATCCTCTTCGTCACCCACTCGATCGACGAGGCGGTGCTGCTCGCCGACCGGGTCGTCGTACTCAGCCCGCGGCCCGGGCGGATCCGCAAGGTGCTCGGCATCGACATCCCGCGTCCCCGCTCGCTGGGCCGCAACGCGCACTTCGAGGACGTCGCCCGGGCCAGCGCGGAGCTGCACGAACTCCTGCTCGACCACCCCGAGGGCGGGCCCGGGCTGGCGCTGAGCCGCAGCGGCCAGGCCGACCAACAGCACTGACCCGGACACTCAACCACGCTCGGTAGCCCGTCGCGTACTCCTTCACCCGCCCGCACCCGGCCCAGGGTGGCGGGTACGGGTGGGGGTGCGTAACGTGCCCGGCATGGCCTACCGGACCTGGGGCAGAGTGTTGCTCGCCGCACTCCTCGTCGGGATCGTCAGCGGCGCCGGCCAGCTAGGGATCGCGTACGGGCTCGGCCTCGTCCGCTTCGACCGCGGCTTCGACGCGGCCGCGGTGAACCAGTGGCCCGCCCAGCTCGTCTGGGTCGGCTGGTTCGCCATGGTGGCGGCCGTACTCGGCGCGACGCTGGCGGACCGACTAGCCCGCAGGTACACCCTGCCCACCGCGCTCGGCAACCGAGCGGCCATCTCGGCGCTGGCCGCCCTCGGCGCGTTCGCGGTCGCACCACTCTCCATGCAGCCCGCCCGGGCGGCCCAGGTCGCCTCCGGTGACCCGGTGACCCTGGCCGGCGTGGCCGCGGCGGTCGGTGCCGGGGTCGGGTTTCTCGCCGCACTCGCCGCGCTCAGCCAGCGTCCGGTGGTCTGGAACATCGCGGCGGTGACCGCCGCGGTCTGGCTCCTCGCGGTACTGTCCGTGCTCCCCTCGCTCGGCCCCACCGATCCGCTGCCCGCCGTACGGCTCGGCGGTGTCGACCCGAGCTGGCTGAGCGCCGGCACCAGCCAGCGGCTGGCAGTCGTCACCATGCCGGCGCTGGCCCTGGTCGCGGGCGCGCTCACCGGTGCCCTGGCCCGGTGGCGCGAACACCCGGTGCCCGTTGTCGCCAGTTGTGGGGTGGCGGGCCCGTTGATGCTCACCCTGGCGTACGTCGTCGCCGGCAGGGGTGACTCGGCCGATGCCTACCAGGCGGCCCCGTACTGGGGAGCGCTGATCTCCGTCGGTGCGGGGGCGCTGGGTTCGGTACTGGCGGCCTGGGCCCGCTGGCCGCTGACCACGACCGCCCCCGAGGAAACCGCCGCCGCCGGCTCGACCGCCGCAGCCGACCCGGCCGCGCCAGCCGACCCGGCCGCCGCCGCTATGACGCGCGGCGGCGCCGACGGCGCGACGTCAGTGGACACCGGCACGACGCCGGCCGGCAGCGGCGCCAGCGACGCGCCGACGGTAATCATCCCGGCGGCGAACCCGGCGGCCGGCGGCACCACTGCCGGCACGGCGGCATCCGGCGACGCCACCGCCGACCGGACCTGGCGACTGGAGATCCCGAGCGGCGACCCCCGGACGGGCGGTACCGGCACCGGCGGCGACCGGGTTACCGGGACGACACCGACCGGCACCTGGCCGCCTTCTTCGGCGATCGGCGGGCGGACGGTCGGTGAATCGACCGAGCCGTCCAGGGAGCCGGCGCCGCGTTCGGGGAACTGGTCGTTCGACATCGGCAGAGGCATCCCGACTCCGCGCGTCCCGACGGAGGATTCCGCGCCCACCGAAAGGCTCGGTGCGCTGGCCCCGACCGTGCCCGACAGCGGTCAGCAAAGCGCCACGGAACCGGTCAGTCCGGGCAGCGGCGGGCCGGCCACCGATTCGGGAAACGCCGGATTTCCGGCCGGTTGGGCGGGTGCCCATCGACTGCGTACCGAAGACTTCTGGCCGACCACGACACCTTCGACAACACCGGCGGCGTCGGCGCCAGCGGCGACCACGCCGGCAGCGCCGGAGCCGCTGGCAGCGCCGCCACCAACGGTTGCACCGGCGCCAACGGTTCCACCGCCACCAGCGGTTTCGACGCCACCAACGGTTTCGACGCCACCAAGGGTTTCGACGCCACCAAGGGTTTCACCGCCACCAACAGTTTCGACACCATCAGCGGTTCCGACGCCACCCGCGGCAACGTCAACGCCACCGCCGGCAACGTCGAGCCGTAGCGACGACGCCTGGGACGCCTTCGCACCGGTCAGCCGTGCCCGCCTCGACCGCCGTGAACCCTCCACCGATCCCGCCCACCGGCCGGCCGACGGCTCAGCCGGCACCACCAGCCTCAGCAGCTCCGGCCTCAGCAGCGCCGGGGCGACACCGGAACGGGACTCCGTCGGATCGGGCGGAACGGCGGCCGGATTGACCGAAACGGGCCGGAGCCGGACGGAGCCGAGCGGAGCGGACCCGACCCGGACCGAGCGGATCCCGCCCGTTCCGGTGGTTTCCGGTGACACCCCGGTTCAGCCAACGCCGGATCGCGGCACGCGCCGGGCCGGCCCCGGCCCGAAGGCCACCGCCGAGGTCACGTCCGGGACCGGGACCGAGGCCGGGACCGCGGTTGAGGCCGGGACCGCGGTTGAGGCCGGGACCGCGGTTGAGGCCGGGACCGCGGTTGAGGCCGGGACCGAGGATCCCGAGCGGCCGACCGGGCGGGTCCGTCGCGGGCTGTTCCGGCGCAACCGGGGCGGTGCCGACCCCGAACGGACCGACACCGTCGAGACCGGCAAGGGCGGGTCGAAGCAGGACAAGGGCGAGTCGAAGCAGCGGGAGACGAAGGGGCGCAACCGTACCGAGGAACCGGTGCCGGCCCGCGACGAGGAGTACGTCGACTGGGTGAGCGGGCTCAGCGAGCCCGACCCGACCGCCGACGACCTCGGGCTGGACCGCAGCGTACGGCGATCACTGCGCTCCACCGGCCGCCACCACGCCGACTGACTGCGGTCACCTCTGACCGGGCGCGCCGCCGGCTCGACCTGGACACCAGAGGCGTATTCCCCGCCCGGTAACGCCTCCGGCGTCCAGGTCGCGAGTGTCTCCGGCGTCCAGGTCGAGTGGCTCCGGTGCGCGGGTCGCGCGGTTGTGGTGTCAGGTCGAGCGTTTCTGGCGGCCGGACCGTCGGCCATCCGGACGGAGGAGGGCCGGACGGAGGAGGGCCGGACGGAGGAGGGCCGGACGGAGGAGGGCCGGACGGGCATGCGGGCGGGGTAGGGCCGTCAGGCCAGGGGTAGGTACACCTTGCCGCCCGAGGCCAGGAACTCGGTCGACTTCTCCTGCATGCCCTGCGCCGCGTACTCCTTCAGTTCCTGGGTGATCTTCATGGAGCAGAACTTCGGGCCGCACATGGAGCAGAAGTGCGCGGTCTTGGCGGGCGTCGCCGGCAGGGTGGCGTCGTGGTACGCCCGCGCGGTCTCCGGGTCCAGCGACAGGTTGAACTGGTCCTCCCAGCGGAACTCGAACCGCGCCTTCGACAGCGCGTCGTCCCAGGCCTGCGCCCCGGGGTGCCCCTTGGCCAGGTCTGCGGCGTGCGCTGCGATCTTGTACGCGATGACCCCCGCCTTGACGTCGTCCCGGTCCGGCAGTCCCAGGTGTTCCTTGGGAGTGACGTAGCAGAGCATGGCGGTGCCGAACATGCCGATCATCGCGGCACCGATCGCCGAGGTGATGTGGTCGTACGCCGGGGCGATGTCCGTGGTCAGTGGACCGAGGGTGTAGAACGGCGCCTCGTGGCACAGCTCCTGCTGGAGGTCCACGTTCTCCTTGATCTTGTGCATCGGCACGTGCCCCGGCCCCTCGATCATCACCTGTACGCCGTGCTCCCAGGCCACCGACGTCAGTTCTCCGAGGGTACGCAACTCGGCGAACTGCGCCTCGTCGTTGGCGTCCGCGATGGAGCCGGGCCGCAGGCCGTCGCCGAGCGAGAACGTGACGTCGTACCGGGCAAGGATCTCGCAGAGTTCGGCGAAGTTGGTGTAGAGGAAGTTCTCCTCGTGGTGCGCCAGGCACCAGGCCGCCATGATCGAGCCGCCCCGGGAGACGATCCCGGTGACCCGGTTGACCGCCAGCGGAACGTAGCCGAGGCGTACCCCGGCGTGCACCGTCATGTAGTCGACGCCCTGCTCGGCCTGCTCGATCACCGTCTCCCGGAAGACCTCCCAGGAGAGCTTCACCGGGTCACCGCCGACCTTCTCCAGCGCCTGGTAGATCGGAACGGTGCCGATCGGCACCGGGGAGTTGCGGATGATCGCTTCCCGGGTCTCGTGGATCCGCTTGCCGGTGGAGAGGTCCATCACGGTGTCCGCACCCCACCGGGTCGCCCAGGTGAGCTTCTCCACCTCCTCGGCGATCGAGGAGGTCACCGCCGAGGTACCGATGTTGGCGTTGACCTTCACCAGGAAGCGCTTGCCGATGATCGCCGGCTCGCACTCCGGGTGGTTCACGTTGAGCGGCAGCACCGCCCGGCCGGTGGCGATCTCCTCCCGGACCACCTCGGCCGGCATGCCCTCCCGGACCGCCACGAACTCCATCTCCGGGGTGACGATCCCGGCCCGGGCATAGCCCAGTTGGGTGGGCCGGGCACCGTCCCGACCGGCGAGCGGGGTACCGGCACCGCGTACCGGGGCCACGTCGCCCCGTTCCGCGATCCACGCCCCGCGCAGCGGAGGCAGCCCTTCGGCGGGGTCCGACCCGGGGCCGGACGTGTCGTAGAGCCGTACCGGCGGTTCGTCGCCGGTCAGTTCGACCTCCGCGAACGGCACCCGGACGTCCGGACGCGCCCCTGTCACGTACACCTTGCGACGAGCCTTCATGACTACCTCCTCGTGCTGGATGAACCGGACCCGCTGGATGGACCGGACCCGCCGCCGGCCGCCGCCGCACCGGACCAGCCGAAGTGGTCCAGCGGCCCGTGCCCGCTCCCCAACGACCAGGTGCGGGCGCCGAGCAGCGCGCGGGTGACGTACTCCTTGGCGAAGGCCACCGCGTCCGGCACCTGGTCACCGAGCGCCAGCCGGGCGGCGATCGCGGCGGAGAACGAACAGCCGGTACCGTGGGTGTTCCGGGTCGGCACCCACGGCCGGCGCAACAGCCGCACCTCGGTACCGGTGCAGAGCGCGTCGACCGCGCCGCCGAACGCCTCGGCACCGCCGGCCGCCAGCCCCGAGTCGTCGACGTCACCGCCGGTCACCACCACGTACCGGGGGCCGCCCGCGGTGAGCTGCCGGGCCGCCTCCGCCATCTCGTCCGGGCCGGAGACCGCACGGCCGAGGATCGCCGCGGCCTCCGCCCGGTTCGGCGTCGCCACCAGGGCGTACGGCAGCAGCCGCTCGATCGCTCCGACCACGCCGAGTTGGGCTCCGCTGGTCGAGACGAGCACCGGGTCGACCACCAGGTTGGGCAGCAGGCCGTCCCGGGCCGCCCCGGCCACCGCAGCCGCGACCTCCGCGTCGCCGAGCATCCCCGTCTTCACCGCCAGCGGAGGCAGATCCTCGACCACCGCGTGCAACTGTGCGGTCACCATCTCGGCAGAGACCGGGAAGACCGCCCGTACCTCGTGGGTGTTCTGCGCGGTGACCGCGGTCAGCACCGAGGTGCCGTAGGCGCCGAGCGCGGCGAAGACCTTCAGGTCGGCCTGGATGCCGGCGCCCGCCCCGGAGTCCGAGCCGGCCACGGTCAGCACCACCGGTGGCGTCACCGCGTCCACCCCGAACTGGCCGGCCGTGCGCGGCCGCCGGCCCGCGCACCGACGACGGCCGCCCGCACGTCGACAGCGTCGGCCCGCGCGTCGATGACACCGGCCGGCGCATCGACGACACCGGCCCGCACCTCAACGGCGTCGGTGCGCGCGTCGGCGGCCGCGCAGAGGTCGCGGACCAGCCCGGCCGGGTCGCCGGAGCGCATCACCGCACCCATCACCGCCGCCCCGACCGCTCCCGCCGCCAGGCAGGCGGCGACCTGCTCGGGGGTGCTGAGACCGCCGAGCGCGACCACCGGCACCGGGCTGCGCACGACCAACCCGGCCAGGCCGTCCGGACCGAGCGGAGGGCCGTATCCGGGCTTGGACGGGCTCGGATAGACCGGCGAGAGCGTCACATAGTCCTCGGTGGAGACCCGGCCCAGCTCGGACAGGTCGTGGCAGGAGCGGCCGACCAGCGGCAGCGCCGGCGGCGGGTACGGGCCGGCGGCCGGCAGGTGTACCGCGTCGCCGTCGAGCGGGTCTGGTCCGGCGACCAGCAGGGTGCCCTGCACCGGGGCGAGAATCGCCCGCAGCCGCCGGGCCAGTTCGAGCCGCTCCGGCCGGGGCAGGTCCCGCTCCCGCAACAACACCCACCGGGCGCCGCCGTCGACCGCGGCCCGGACCACCTCGTCGAGCGGCCGGTGCGCCTGCCACCGGTCGGTGACCAGCACGATCCCCCGCGGCCCGATCACAGCTCGGGCCGCCCCTCGTCCGGAGTGGATGCCAGCGCGTGGAAGCGCCGGGGGATCCGTCCCGCACCGGCGGCCAGCCGGCCGGCCTCGACGGCGAACCGCATGGCGGTGGCCATCCGTACCGGGTCGGCCGCCCGGGTCACCGCGCTGGCCAGCATCACCGCGTCGCAGCCGAGCTCCATCGCCAGGGCCGCGTCCGAGGCGGTGCCGACGCCCGCGTCCAGGATCACCGGTACGTCCACGTTCTGCCGCAGCAGCCGCAGGTTGTGCGGGTTGGTGATGCCCAGCCCGGAGCCGATCGGCGCACCCGCCGGCATCACCGCGGCACAGCCGAGGTCCTGCATCCGGCGGGCCAGCACCGGGTCGTCGGTGACGTACGGCAGCACCGTGAACCCGTCGGCGACCAGCCGCTCGGCGGCGGTGGCCAGCTCGACCGCGTCGGGCAGCAGGGTCCGCTCGTCGCCGATCACCTCCAGCTTGACCCACGACGTCTCGAACGCCTCCCGGGCGAGCTGCGCCACGGTGACCGCCTCGGCGGCGGTACGGCATCCAGCGGTGTTCGGCAGCAGCCGTACGCCGCACCGGTTGAGCACCTCCAGCACCCCGCCGCCCATGGTGGCGCTGCTGTCGATCCGGCGCAGCGAGACGGTGACCAGTTCGCTCCCGCTGGCCCGGATCGTCTGCTCCAGGACGTACGGGCTGATCGCCCCGCCGGTGCCGAGGATCAGCCGGGAGTGGAACTTCTCACCCGCGAGCACGAACCCGGGTTCGGGATCGGGAAGTGGTTCGGGATCGGGAAGTACGGACGACATTCCGGTCACCCGCCCTGGGCCGCGGTCAGCACCTCGACCCGGTCGCCGTCCCGGAGCAGCCGGGCCGGCCAGCCGCCGCGCGGCACCACCTCGCCGTTCACCGCGACCGCCACGCCCCGGTGTGCGCTGGTGATCTGCTCCACCAGGTCCGCCACGGTCAACTCGCCGGGCAGCCGCTGTTCGACCCCGTTCACGGTCAGCTCCACCGCGTCCTCCCTACCTGGTCGTTCCGTCGTCCGGTCCCGGCGTCCCGCCGAGCCCCGGTCCGCCGCCACCGGCCGCCGGAGTGCCGAACCGGGCCGGCGACAGCGGCGCGAGCGCCGGATCCGGCACTCCGGTGGCGAGCAGATCGGCGATCAGGTCGGCGGTGAGCGGGGTGAGCACGATGCCGTGCCGGAAGTGCCCGGCCGCGACCAGCACTTCGGGCCGGTCCGGCACCGGGCCGAGCAGTGGTGCGTTGTCCGGCGTACCGGGGCGCAGCCCGGAGCGCGCCTCGACCAGCTCGTACTCGGTCAGTTCCGGGATCACGTCGGTGGCGGCCCGGAGCAGGTCGAGTACCGCTCCGGCGGTGACGTCGAGGTCGGCGCGCTCCTCGACGGTGGCCCCGACCACCACCTCGCCGTCGATCCGGGGCACCAGATAGACGTGCCGGCCGTCGGCGTGGCCCCGGATCACGTGCCGGAAGCCGGGTGTCGTGCCGCCGGGCGCCCGCAGCCGCAGGATCTGCCCCTTCACCGGCCGGACCGGCAGGCCGGTCAGCGCCGCCGTGCCGCAGCCGGCCGCGACCACCGTCGCCGCCGCCTCCAGTTCCGTGAGGTCCCGGACCGGCCGCGGCAGCAGGGTCACCCCGGCGCGTTCGACGGCGACCCGCAGCGCGGCGACCAGCCGGCGCGGGTCGACCTGGTGGTCGCCGGGGGCGAGCGCGCCACCGCGTAGCCGGGTGGCCAGCAACGGTTCACGGTCCCGCAGCTCCGCCGGCCGCAGCGGGGTCACCGGCAGCCCCAACTCCCGCTGGTACGTCCAGAGCCGTTCCGCCTCGGCCAGGTCGTCGGAGGTGAGCGCGACGGTCAGCGTCCCCTCGGTCCGGTAGCCCAGGTCCAGCCCGGTGTACTCGGCGAGTTCGGCGGCGAAGCCCGGCCAGCGGGCCGCGGACTCGACAAGCAGTCCGGTCAGCACCCGCTCGCCGAAGTAGGTCTCGGCGACCGGGGCGAGCATTCCGGCCGCCACATCGGAGGCGCCCGAGCCGGGCGTGGCGTCGTACACACTGACCCGCATGCCCCGGGCGGCGCAGCGCCAGGCGACGGCGAGCCCGATCGGCCCACCGCCCACCACCGCCACGTCCGCCCGGCCGCCCCCTACCGTTGAACCTTTTTCCACCTCCCCCTGCGGTCCGGCGGACCGCAAGGTCGGACGCGGTACGTGGGCGCCGCGCGGTACAGGTTGAAAAGGGTTCATCCCTGGGCCCCCGCACCCCGACCGGAGAGCGGGGAACCGCGCCGGGGGTCCCACCCCGGCAATGTTCCCCGTTCCGGATCGGGTGGGGGCGGATCGGTGTGCAGGGCGGTGAGGAGGGCGACGGTGGCTTGGGCCGGGTTGGCGGCGCCGGAGACGGCCCCCACCACGGCCACCCCGTACGCCCCGGCGGCCAGCAGCGCGGGTATCCGCTCGGCGGTGATCCCGCCGATCGCGATCACCGGTACCGGCACCGCGGAGGCGACCCGGCGGATCCCCTCCGGGCCGATCGGCGCGGGCAGCCCGTCCTTGGTGGAGGTGGCGTGGCAGGGGCCGACGCCGAGGTAGCTGGCGCCGGCCGCGACCGCCGCCGCACCGGTGGCCGGGTCCCGGGCGGTCGCGCCGAGCACGGCGGTCGGGCCGAGCACCCGACGGGCGGCGTCGACCGGCAGGTCCCGGGCGCCGACGTGCCCGCCCGCCGCACCGATCGCCAGCGCGAGGTGCAGCCGGTCGTTGACCAGGCAGCACGCCCCGGCGGCGGCACACCGGCGGGCGACCTCGGCGGCCAGCTCGTACGCCGTCCGGTCGTCGATGTCGTCCTCGACCCGGACCTGTACGACCAGTTCGGGGCCGGCGACCGAGAGGGCCGCGTCGACCACCGCGAGCGGGTCCCGCCCCGGCCGGGTGTCGGTGATGAGGTGAAGTCGTCCGATGTGTAGCACGGCAACGCTCCTCCCTGCGCCGGCATTACCCGGATCAGGTTCGACGGTCGGGGGCTCGACAGCCCCCCTCTCAGCCCGGTCCACCGGGCTCCCGTGGGTTACTTGTCGGCGAGCGTACGCGCCTGGTCACGGATCCGTAAAGGGCCGTGACAAATCGCACAGTGTCAGCTCTCGACCACGTACCGCCCGTTCCGGGCCAGGCGGCTGGCGGCTGGCGGCTGGCGGCTGGCGGCTGGCGGCTGGCGGCTGGCGGAAATGTCTGTCCTATCCGGATCATTCGCGCTCGTTACGCAACCGTTACCCGAATTAACCTCACCGCCTTATTCCTAGCGGCCAGCAGGCGGCCCTAATTTGTTCAACCACAAGGCAAAATTCGATGGCCGGCGCTTCGGCGAGCTCCGGGCGTACCTCCACCCCCGTGGCGGTCTTCGGCGTACCGACCCGGGATCCCCCTGTCCTCACCGGACCAAGGAGATCCTCCGTGTCCAGTCCCGGCCGCTCCGGCGGCGCATCGCACCCCCCGCAACCGCATCGCAGACTCCGTCGCGGCCTGGTCGGCGCCGCCACGGCCGTGCTCCTCGGCACGACCGCGCTGACCGCCACCCCGGCCTCGGCCGCCCCGGCGGTCCTCCCCCAGACGCTGGCACCGGTCAAGAAGGCACCGGCAGTTGAACCGGCCCCCGAGGCCGAATCCTTCAGTGTGCTGGTCTTCTCCAAGACGGCCGGCTTCCGGCACGACTCCATCCCGGCCGGCATCGCCGCCATCCAGCAGCTCGGTGCGGAGCACGGGTTCACCGTCGACGCGACCGAGGACTCGACGGCGTTCACCGACGCCAACCTCGGCAGGTACCAGGCGGTGATCTGGCTCTCCACCACCGGCGACGTGCTGAATGCGGAGCAGCAGGCCGCGTTCGAGCGCTACATCAAGGCCGGCGGCGGATACGCGGGCGTGCACGCCGCCTCGGACACCGAGTACGACTGGCCGTGGTACGGCGAGCTGGTCGGGGCGTACTTCGCGTCGCACCCGGCGAACCAGCAGGCCACGATCAAGGTCGAGGACCACGCGCACGAGTCCACGAACGACCTGCCGGCGCAGTGGTCCCGGTACGACGAGTGGTACAACTTCCGCGACAACCCGCGCGGCGACGTGCACGTACTCGCCTCGCTGGACGAGACCAGCTACGCCCCCGGCGCCGGGGCGATGGGCCATGACCACCCGTTCGCCTGGTGCCAGGAGTACGACGGCGGCCGGGCCTGGTACACGGCCGGCGGCCACACCCAGCAGTCGTACGCCGAGCCGGAGTTCCTCGACCACCTGCTCGGCGGCATCCAGACCGCGGCCGGTGCCGTGGAGGCCGACTGCTCCGCCTCGCTGACGAGCAGCTTCGAGAAGATCACCCTGGACAGCAACACCAACAACCCGATGGAGCTGGACGTCGCCGCCGACGGGCGGGTCTTCTACATCGAACGGGACGGCCGGGTCCAGATCATCAAGCCGGACACCGGCACCACGGTCACCGCCGCCGACCTCGACGTCTTCACCGGCAACGAGGACGGCCTGATCGGCATCCGGCTGGACCCGGACTTCGACACCAACAAGTGGGTGTACCTCTACTACGCCCCGAACGGCGGCGCGGCCCGCAACTACCTGTCCCGGTTCACCGTCGTCGGTGACACCCTCGACCTGGCCAGCGAGAAGATCGTGCTCCAGGTGACGACGCAGCGGAACACCTGCTGCCACGCGGGCGGCAGCATGACGTTCGACAGCGCCGGCAACCTCTACCTGGCCACCGGCGACAACACCAACCCGTTCGAGTCGAACTCGTTCACCCCGATCGACGAGCGGCCGGGCCGGCAGGACTTCGACGCGCAGCGCAGCTCCGGCAACACCAACGACCTGCGCGGCAAGGTGCTGCGGATCCACCCGGAGGACGACGGGACGTACACCGTCCCGCAGGGCAACCTCTTCGCGCCGGGCACCGAGAAGACCCGGCCGGAGATCTACGCGATGGGCTTCCGGAACCCGTTCCGGATTGGCATCGACCCGTTGACCGACACCCTCTACGTGGCCGACTACGGCCCGGACGCCGGAGCGGCGAACCCGGACCGCGGGCCGGAGGGAACGGTGGAGTGGAACGCGGTCGCCCAGGCCGGCAACTTCGGCTGGCCGTACTGCCACGGCGCGAACTACGCGTACAACGACTACCAGTTCCCGTCCGGGCCGAGCGGGGCGAAGTTCGACTGCGCCGCGCCGGTGAACAACTCGCCGAACAACACCGGGCTGACCAACCTGCCCCCGGCGATCCCGGCAGGCGTCGACTACGACTACAGCGGCAACCCGCTCTTCCCGGAGATCGGTGGCGGCGGCGCCCCGATGGGCGGCCCGGTCTACCGGTACGACCCGGAGAACCCGTCCGAGCGCAAGTGGCCGGCGTACTACGACGGCAAGGCGATGTTCGGCGAGTGGAACCAGAACAAGATGTACGCCTTCCAGGTCGCCGAGGACGGAAAGTCCGTGGTGGACATCAACCAGTTGCTCACCGGGATGACCTTCATCCGGCCGATGGACTTCGAGTTCGGCCCGGACGGCGCGTTGTACCTGATCGAGTGGGGCAGCGGCTTCGGCGGCAACAACGACAACTCCGGGGTGTACCGGATCGAGTACATCGCCGGTGACCGGGCGCCGATCGCGGTCGCCACCGCCAACCCCACCTCCGGGCCCGCCCCGCTGACCGTGACCTTCTCCAGCGAGGGCTCCCGGGACCCGGACGGTGGCCCGATCAGCTACGCCTGGACGTTCGGGGACGGCGGCACCTCCACCGAGCCCAACCCGACGCACAGTTACACCGCGGCCGGCAACTACACCGCCCAGCTCACCGTCACCAACGACACCGGCCGAACGGCGGTGGCGAACGTACCGGTGACGGTCGGCAACACCGCCCCGACGGTGACCATCGAGTTCCCGCCGGACGGCGGCTTCTTCGACTGGGGCGACCAGGTGAAGTACACGGTCAAGGTGACCGACCCGGAGGACGGGGAGATCGACTGCACCAAGGTGAAGCTCCAGTCGTTCCTCGGCCACGACGAGCACGCCCACCCGATGGGCGAGCAGTTCGGCTGCGAGGGCTCGGTGCAGACCGCGCTCGCCGCCAGCCACGGCGCCGACGCCAACGTGTTCGCGGTCTTCGAGGCCACCTACACCGACGGCGGCGGGGCCGGCAACTCCAACCCGCTGACCGGCCGGGCGATCGAGCAGTTGCAGCCGAAGCGGAAGCAGGCGGAATACTTCGCGGCGACCGGCCGGGCGCCGGGCGCGGTCGGCGGCGGCGATCCGGGCGTGCAGACCCAGGCCACCACCGACGTCGAGGGCGGCTTCGAGAACATCGGCTGGGTCGAGGACGGCGATTACTGGACCTTCGACCCGACCAACCTGACCGGCATCACCGGGTTCCGGTTCCGGGCCTCCTCGGCCGGCGGCGGCGCCCGGATCGAGGTACGGTCCGGTGCGGCCGACGGGGCGGTGCTGGCCACCGCCACCGTGCCGGACACCGGCGGCTGGCAGACGTTCACCAACGCCACGGCCGAGCTGGCAACCCCGAGCACGTCAAGTGGTCCCCTGTTCTTCGTAGCGCGCAACCCGGTCGGGGCCACCGGCACGGGTGCGATCGTCAACGTCAACTGGGTCGACTTCCTCGGTCGCGGCGTCACGGACAACGCGCCGCCGACGGTGACCGCCACCGCCACCCCGAGCACCGGCACCGCGCCGGTCGCGGTGAGCTTCGACGGCACCGCCAGCGACGCCGAGGGCGACGACCCGCTGACGTACGCCTGGGACTTCGGGGACGGGGGCACGGCGAACACCCTGGACGCCACTCACACGTACACCGGCCCGGGAACGTTCGCCGCGACCCTGACCGTGACGGACGCGCGCGGCGCTGCCGCGTACGCCACGGTGACGGTGCAGGTGGAGGCGCCGAACACCTCGTGCTTCGGGGCCCGCTCGGACGACTTCACCGGCGGCGAGCTGGACAAGGCCCGCTGGTCGACGGTGGTCCGGGAGAACCAGCTCTACGGTGTGCGGGGCGGCTCGCTCGTCCTGCCCACTTCGGTCGGCGACCTGTACGGCACCCGCAACGACGCCACCAACGTCGTGTTGCAACCGGCGCCGAGCGGTAGCTGGCAGGCCACCACCAAGCTGAGCCTGGCGGCGGTCGCCGACTACCAGCAGGCCGGCCTGATCGTCTACGGCGACGACGACAACTACGCCAAGCTGGACCTGCTGTACGGCGGCAGCCGGCGGGTCGAGTTCATCCGGGAGACCGCCGGCACCCCGCGCAACGAGGGTGGCGACTCGGCGTCCGCACCGGCCGGCGACTCGATCTACCTGCGGCTGACCAGCGACGGGGTGAACCTGACCGCAGCCTTCTCGGCCGACGGGCAGACCTTCACCCCGGTCGGGCGGTCGGCGGCGCTGGCCGGCATCACCGACCCGAAGGTCGGGCTGTTCGCGCTGAACGGCGGCAGCACCGCGCCGGTGATCGACGCCAGCTTCGACTGGTTCCAGATCACCCCGGACGAGCCGGCCGGCGAGGTGACCCCGAACGACGAGTTCACCGGGACCAGCCTGGACAAGTGCCGGTGGGACGGGATCGTCCGGGAGGACCCGGCGGCGTACCGGGTCGCCGACGGCGCGCTGCACATCGACGTGCCGAACGGTGACATCTACACCGGCAACAACACCGGACCGACGAACTTCGTGCTGCAGACCGCTCCCGAGGGCGACTGGACGATCCAGACGAAGGTCGACGGCAGCAGGCTGGACGAGCAGTACCAGCAGGCCGGCCTGATCGTCTACGGCGACGACGACAACTACCTGAAGTTCGACTTCATCGCCGACAACCAGGTGGGCCAGCCGGTGGCGCGGCGGATCGAGTTCCGCAGCGAGATCGGCGCGGCCGTGCAGGACCCGCAGCCGCAGGTCACCAACCTCACCGAGTCGGTGTGGCACCTGCGACTGGCAAGGTCGGGTAACGCCTACACGGCGGCGTACTCGGCGGACGGGACGACCTGGACGGAGCTGGCACCGCTGACCAACGCCGCGGTGGGTGCCACGCCGCGGATCGGCCTGTTCAGCCTCGGTGCGGCGCAGACCGCCTCGAAGGCCGTCTCGTTCGACTACTTCCGGCTCAGCACGGAGGTCGTCGACGAGGCCGCCCCGGTGACCACCGCCACCGTGTCGGGGACCCCGACCAGCGGCTGGCACACCGGCCCGGTGACGGTGGCCCTCGCCGCCACCGACAACGCCGGGGGCAGCGGGGTGGCCCGCACCGAATACCAGCTCGACACCGCGACGACCTGGAGCACGTACGCCGAGCCGGTGCTGGTCGCCGGGGACGGCCCGCACACCGTGCGGTTCCGTTCGGTGGACGAGGCGGGCAACGTCGAGGAGGCGAAGTCGGTCGAGGTGAAGATCGACGCCACCGCGCCGGTCAGCACCGCGGCGTTCGCCCCGCCGACCGACGACGGCTGGCACAGCGGCACCATCCCGGTGACGCTGTCGTCGACCGACGCCGGTGCCGGAGTGGCCAAGCTGGAGTGGTCGCTCGACGGCGGCGCCTGGACGGCGTACACCGAGCCGGTGAACGTGACCGGGGACGGGCAGCACGAGCTGCTCTACCGGGCCACCGACGGCGCCGGCAACGCCGAGACGCTCAAGTCGGCGATCCTGAAGATCGACGGTGCGAAGCCGACCGTACTGGTCTCCGGGCTGGCCGACGGCCAGCTCTACGGCGACAGCCAGGACGTCCGGGTGAACTGGTCGGCGGTCGACCCGACCTCCGGCATCAAGGCGACGGTCGGCACGCTGGACGGCCGCCCGTACCAGCCCAACACCCTGCAGGCGATGTACGAGCTGCCGCTCGGCCTGCACGAACTGACCGTGACCGCGACGGACAAGGCCGGAAACGTGACGACCTCGACCGTACGGTTCTTCGTCACCACCTCGTTCCGGGACATGCAGATGCTGCTGGACCGGTTCAAGGCGACGAGTCGGCTGTCGACCAAGGCGCACAAGCAGTTGTCGAACAAGCTGGACGCGGTCCGCCAGGCCGAGGCGAACGGCAACGACGACAGGGCGATCAAGCAGCTCGGTCAGTTCAAGGCGCTCGCCGCGGACACCGGGCTGGTCACCGAGGCGGAGATCCGGGACGTGCTGATCCGGGACGCCGACGCGATGATCGTCCGGTTGGGCGGCAGCCCGACCGCCTCCGGCGTCAGGGCCAACGACGGCAAGTCGGTGCAGGGCACCGGCCGGCTGGTCGAGGACCCGACCCGGGTGAAGCGGGGCGGCAGGCTCTGACCCGGGAAGTTCGGCACCTCAGGTAAGCGCGGGGGCGGTCACCATTCGGCGGCCGCCCCCGTACCCGTCCGGTGGACGATCCGCCGGGAAGGAGTACCCCGAATGCGACGTCGACCCCCGACAACACCCCGGCGGCCCGCCGTGCCGACGCAGGCCCGGTTCGCCCGGCGCCCATCGGCGCGACAACCAGCGACGCGACAGGCGTCGGCGCAGCCACCAGCAACGCGATGGGTTTCCGGCGCCTGCACACCCGCCGCCGGTGCGCGGACGCTGCACGCCGGTGCCCGGGCGCTCGTACCGCTGCTCTGCGCCCTCCTCCTTGCCGTCGGATTGGTCCCGGCGGCACCGGCCGCCGCGCACGGCGGCAAGATCAAGCTCGCCGTCGCCGGCGACGGTGCCACCGGGGTGACCGTGCAGGCCAGCTACCAGGACGGCCATCCGGTGGACAACGGGGTACGGCTGGTGTTGACGGCCACCGCCGAGGACGGCCGGACGGTCGGCCCGCTCCAGCTCAACCCAGCCGGCGAGGGCGAGGGGTTCTACAGCACCGGGCCGGTGCTCACCCCCGGCTCCTGGCAAGTGACGGTCACCGCGCCGAAGCCGAACCCGGCCGAGGTACGCGTGGTCGTGCAGGCCCGTGCCGCCCAGGCCGCCCCACCCCCAGCCACGGCGGGTGCGGCCGACGCACCAGATCCGGCCGGTACCACCACCTGGCTGTGGTGGGTGGCCGGGGCCGCAGTGGCGCTCGCCGCCATCGCCACCATCGGCGCCCTCCTGGTACGCACCCGCCGCCGCGCCTGACCCCTCGCGCGTCGACCGCACCTAATCGCCGCATCGCTGACCTGGACATCAGAGGCGCTAACCGCTTCGGGTAACGCCCCTGATGTCCAGGTCGGCAGCGTGAACTCCGGCAGGTCGGGGTCGGGGTCGGGGGTCAGAGCAGGGCGCGGAGGGCGGTGAGGTCGTCGGGGGTGGGCTGCCAGCGGCCGGCGGCGGCGTTGGCGCGTACCTGGTCGGGGGTGGTGGCACCGGCGATCACCGAGGTCACCGCCGGCTGGGCGGCCAGGCCACCGATCGCCACGTCCAGCAGGGATCGGCCGCGCTCGGCCGCGTACTTCTCCAGCGCCTCGATGGTGTCCCACGGGGCAGAGGCCAGCCGGGCGGCGTACCTCGGGCTCGGGCCGGCGAGTCGGCTGTCCGACGGCGGCTGCGCGCCCCGCTTGTACTTGCCGGTGAGCAGCCCGTCGGCGAGCGGGAAGAACGGCAGCAGGCCGAGCCCGAAGTGCCGGGCGGCCGGCACGACCTCGGTCTCCACGCTCCGGTTCAGCAGGCTGTACTCGTTCTGCGCGCTGATGAAGGGCGTCAGCCCCCGGGTACGCGCCGTCCAGGCCGCGTCGGCGACCTGCCAGCCGGTGAAGTTGGAGTTGCCGAGGTAGCGGACCTTGCCGGCCCGGACCAGGTCGTCGAGCGCGTTCAACGTTTCCTCGATCGGGGTACCCGGGTCGGGCTCGTGCATCTGGTAGAGGTCGATGTGGTCGGTGCCCAGCCGGCGCAGGGACGCCTCGATCGCCCGTGCGACATAGCGCCGGGCGCCCCGGGCGCCGTGGTCCGGCCCGTTCATCCCGGACATGCTCATGCCGAACTTGGACGCCAGTACGACGTCGTCCCGCCGGCCGCGCAGCGCGGCACCGAGCTGCTCCTCCGACCCGCCGTGCGGCTCGCCGTAGATGTCGGCGGTGTCGAAGAAGTTGATGCCGGCGTCCAGGGCCGCGTCGACCACGGCCCGGGTACCGGCGGCGTCGAGCTTGCGGCCGAAGTTGTTGCACCCGATCCCGACGACGGACACCACGAGCCCGGAGTCGCCCAACCGGCGGTAGGTCATCTCAGTCACGAGATCAACCCTATGCCGCCGGCGCCGGCCCGCTATTTCGCACCGGGTTCCGATCACCCGGCCAGGGGACGACCATTCATAGAAAATGATTCGGCGTCGATTCACGTCTGTGAAATCGGCTGGCTTACTGGCGCGTCGCGCGCGTACGCCGGAAACTGCTATATCGTGGGCACGGATACGGCGACCTCTGCGATAAACCCCATGCCGTTCACGGTCGCCGCGCGAGGCGTCGAAAGGCGGGTTCACATGGCGGTGAACGGCCGATTCGACCGGCCCGGCACGGAGATGTCTGTCGTCCCCGCCCAGGTCAGCAGGGAGAGCAACGCATCGATCGAGGTGACTGTCGTGCTGCCCTGCTACAACGAGCAGACGCACGTACTGGCGGAAATCGAGCGCATCTGCGCGACAATGGACGCCAGTGGTCTACATTACGAATTGCTGGCGATCGACGACGCCTCCACCGACGACACGTTGGAGATCCTGCGCGAGGCGACCGGCCGCTTCCCCCGGCTCCGGCTGCTGGCGTTCCACCGCAACGGCGGTTCCGGCACCGCACGCCGGATCGGCACGGAACAGGCCCGCGGCGCCATCGTGGTGTGGACCGACGCGGACATGACCTATCCCAACGAGCGGATCCCGGAGTTCGTCCGGTTGCTGCTCCGGGACCCGCACGTCGACCAGGTCGTCGGCGCCCGCACGAGTGAGCAGGGCAGCCACAAGTTCCTCCGGGTGCCGGCGAAGTGGCTCATCCGCAAGATCGCCGAACGACTGGCCGGCACCCGCATCCCCGACCTCAACTCCGGGCTGCGGGCGTTCCGTCGGGACGTGTCGCTGCCCTACCTCCGGCTGCTCCCGCCCGGCTTCTCCTGCGTCACCACCATCACGATGGCCTTCCTGCACAACCAGCACGACGTGCACTACGTGCCGATCTCCTACGCCCGCCGGTCGGGCTCGTCGAAGTTCCACTTCGTCCGGGACGCCTACCGCTACTTCCTCCAGGTGCTCCGGATGGTGATGTACTTCAACCCGCTCAAGGTGCTGATGCCGCCGTCGCTGCTGCTGCTCGCCGTCGGCTCCGGAAAGGTCGTCTACGACCTGGTCGCGCATCCGGTGCGGATCGCGACCAACACCGTACTGCTGCTCTGTGCCGGCCTGATCGTCGGCGCGGTGGCGCTGCTCGCCGACCTCATCGTGCGGTCCAGAATCGACTGGCCGCCCGGAAACCGCTCGTGAACGAGGCGGTGGGCGCCGCCGCCGGGCTGCTCCGGGTCCGGAGCATCGGCCTCCGGGTCCGGGACACGGTCGCCCGGGTACGCGAGAGCAGGCCGGCGGCGCCGGTCGGTGAGCCGGAGGTGCCGGCCGACGACCCGTCCGGAGCGGACCTCCGCCGGGTCGAGCGACAGGGCTGGGCCGGCGTCGCCGCGATCACCGGCATCGTCGCGCTGACCTGGATCCCGCTGCTCGGCATGCCGTTCGGCGACAACCACCTGGGCCGGATCATCGGTCGGTACGCGCTGCAGCTACGGAACCTCCAGGAACAGGGCATCCTCGGCTCGCACTTCGGTGCCGACTGGCTCCCGTACGCCTCGACGCCGTACGCGCACCACCCGCCGCTGTTCAACCTGTTCACCGCGCTGACCGGCCTGCTGCCGAGCGACGGCGAGTACCAGGTGTGGCTTCCCGCGTACCTGCTGGCCCTGCTGATCATTCCGGCCGGCGCCGCGCTGCTGCGCGGGCTCGGCCTGCGCTGGTCGGCAACCCTGCTGGCGCTCGGCCTGATGGTCGCCACCCCCTTCTACTGGATCTACAGCCCGCTGATGTTCGACCTGGGGCCGATCCTCGCCCTCTCCGCCCTGGTGGTACGGCTGCGTGCCCGCCCCGATCCGGCCCGCCGGCTCGTCGTCGGGGCCTGCGTCGCCGCACTGCTCACCACCCTGGTCTCCTGGCCCGGTGTCGGGTTCGCCGCCGTACTCGGGCTGTGGCTGCTGGCGGCCCGCCGGGTAGACCGGGTGACGGTCCTGGTCGGCGCGAGCATGCTGGCCGGGGTGGCGATCAGCCTCGCCTTCGTGGTCGGGGTGACCGGGGTGAACGTGCTCGGCGGGCAGGCCGAGCTTCGCAGTACCGGTGGCGGCTACACCGTGCGGCAGTTCCTCCGCCGGCAGTGGCAGTACGCCTACGGCCTGCTGCCGCTCTGGTACATCGGCGCGCTGCCGATCGGTGCGGTCGTCGGGCTGCTCGACCGGCGTACCCGGGTCTACCTGGCGATGGCGGTCGCGTTCACCGGTGCCTGGATCCTCGGGCTGAGCAACGGCGCCTTCGTGCACTCGTACTGGTCCTATCCGATGCTGGTGGTCGGGCTCGTCGGGATGGGCGTGCTGCTGGATCGGCTCGCGGCCCGGCTCACCGGCCGGACCGAAGACAGGCTCGACGGACTCGACGTCTCCGGCCGGGGGGACGGACTCGGCGCACACGCCCGAGGGGATGGACTCGACGTCTCCGGCCGGGCGGACGGACTCGACGTGTACACCCGGAAGGGCGAGTTCGGAGGTCACCCGGAGGACGGTGGCGACTTCCGGCCGACGGGTGAGCGCCGCGCCGGGATTCCGGCCGCGGTGCGTCGGTTCGTCCGGACCAGGAGGTGGCTGGCGGGTCGGCGGGTCCGGGTGACCGCGGCGGCGCTGGTCGGGACGGCGCTCGGGGCGTACCTCGGGGTGCTGGTCCTCGGCCCGGACCGGCAGCGGCTGCTGGACGAACCGGCCCAGGCCGGCCGGCTCGTGGCCGGGCATCCGCCACCGGCCGGTCAGCGGTACGCCTGGGTCGCCGGCACGGGTGCGACCAGTGCACGGTGGCTCGCCTACTACTGGCGGCTGAAGCCCCGGCTGCTCACCGCCACGACGCTGCACACCGAGCCGACCCGCCCCGAGGACCTGGTCCTGGTCAACCTGGACAAACGCCCGGACTGGTTGCCCGAGTCGGCCGAGGCGCGGGCCGCGGCGCGGGACGGACCGTACGCGCTCTTCCCGGTCGCCGTGCTCATCAGCGCCGCCGCTTCCTGACCAGCGCCACCAGTCCCAATCCCGGACCACCAGTCCCGATCCCGCCCCACCAGTTCCCAATCCCGGGCCCGGTTTCTGATCCTGGTCCGGGGAGGTGGTCCCGGCGGGAGAGTTGGGTTGCCGGCGTGACGAGTCCCGGACTGAACTGAGAGGTGGTCCGGGCGAGGGGGCTACGGTCGGGTCGCCAGCGCCACGAGGCCGGGCCCGCGGTCCGGGCGCATCCGCTGGAGGACGACGAACGGCGAGACGGCCAACCGGATCGCCTCGCCGGCCAGTACCCCGTGCGGTTGCAGGATCCGCCCCGAGGTCGAGGTGCGCTCCTCCGCCGTCCCACCCGTCAACCCCGCATCGGGGTCGCCGGCTCCGGTGGGGCGCTCGGCGCGGCGGCCCGCCCAGCGGTCCCGTACGGAGTCGAGCAGGTAGCCGAGTGGCCAGCCGTAGTGCACTACCCGTACGTCGGTGGCACCGGCGTCGAGCAACCGCTGCCGGAGCTGCCCGGCGGAGTACCGCCGGTAGTGTCCGACCAGGGTGTCCCAGGCGCCGAACCGCTCCGGATCGGCGGGTACCGACAGCAGCAGGTGGCCGCCAGGCCTGACCAGGGTCAGCCACTCCGTCAGCACCGGCAGGTCGTCGGCGATGTGTTCCAGCACCTCGAACGCGCAGACCAGGTCGTAGCCGCCGGCCGACGGTACCTGCCGGTGGTCCCCGTTCAGCACCGTCCCACCCAGTGGCGTGATCCGGGCGTACGCGGTCGCAAAGCTGCGCGGATCGGGTTCGGCCGCGGTGTAACTGGCCAGCCGGGCCAGCCGGGTGCCGACGGAGCCCTGCCCGCAGCCGAGTTCCAGGATGCTCCGCGGTCCGCACTCCGCCACGATTTGGCGTACGACGTTCCAGCGCAGGGCCGCCCGGGGTGGCAGCGGCGGGTCGGCCGCCAGCGCGGTCATCCGACCCACCAGACCGGAGCGGCGGTCAGGTTGCCGCCGGCCGCCGTCGGCGCACCGGACACGCCCGCCGATGACAGCGGCGTGGAACCGTCCCGGTGGACGGTGGGGTCGATCCGGTGCCGGACCGCTGTCACGACGGTCGCCGGCCAGAAGTGTTCGACCGCCCGTCGCCTTGCGGCCCGCCGCAGCCGGGCGAGCCGGTCCGGATCCCCGGCCAGTTCGCGGAGTGCGGTGGCCAGCGCGGACGAATCGCCGGCCGGCACGAAGACGGCCGCGTCGCCGAGCGCACGGCGTTGCGGCACGGTGTCGGAGGTGATGATGGCGCAGCCTGCGGCGGCGCCCTGGAACACCTTCGTCGGCACCACCCGGCCGGCCTTCGCCGTCTCGCCGAAGATGCCCAGCGATACGTGGTGCCCGGCGACGAACGCGGGCAGCTCACCCGTCGGTATCCAGTCGTGCCAGGTCACTCGCGGGTTGCCGGCGGCTGCCCGGCGGCAGGCCGGATGGTCCTGCCCGGTGCCGACCACGCTCACCTCGATCGAGTCGTCGGCGGCCAGCGCGGCCAGCGCGGCGCCCAGGGTCCGGGTGCCGTGCAACGGGGTGAACAGCCCGACGAAGACCACCCGCAGCCGCCACCGAACGCCGCCGGCCGGGTCGCCGGGCCAGCGGCGCCGGGCGGTACGGGCGCCGGCCGCGAACCATTCCGCGCCGGCTCCGACGGGTACCACGATCCCCCGGTCCCGGACCGCTGCCGGCAGCGCGTCGAGGTGCTCGGCGGTGTCCACCAGTACGACGTCGGCCCGGCGCAGCGCGGCGTCGTCGATCGCCAGCATCATCCGCCCCCGCACACCCCCGGTGGCGGCGAGCCCCCGGTCCCGGGCGGTGCCGGCGGCGGAGACGAGATGGTCGAGCACGATCGGCGTACCCCGGAACAGCAGCCGGGCCAGGTGCACGTCGAAGTGCCCGAGATAGCCGACCAGTACGGCGTCGGCCGGGCCGGTGGCGGTGGCACGCCGCTGCCGCAGGGTCCGCAGTGCCAGTAGGGCCCAGCACCGGGCCAGCTTGCCGGCGAGCAGCGGCAGCCGCCACGGCTGCCGGAGCACGGCTATCCGGCCGGCCGTGTCCAGGGTCAGCGGCTCGTTCAGCTCGGTCACCTCGTCACCGGCTGCCCGGAGCCCTTCGACGAGTACGCCGACCCGGGGATGTCGCCGTACGTCGTAGCTGCCGAACACCAGCCAGCGCACGAGCAGCAGCGTAACGTGCCGTACGCCCATCAGCACGTTCCGTCGTCACCGCTGGCGCGTCGCGGAATCCGTCGACCCGGCCCGGTAGCCGGCCGGAGAGTCGACGCCCTGACCACTGGACCGAGATCGCGACGGCGGGCAGGAGCAGGTCCACCAGGGTCAGCAGCAGCCGGGACAGCACGGTGGCGACCAGCGCGGTCGGCCCGGCGACGGTCGGACCGAGCAGCAGGGGCAGCGCCACCTCTCGGGGGCCGACCCCGGCCGGCGCCACGGCCAGCAGAAACCCGACCGACCAGGACCCGGCAAAGGCGCCGATCGAGCGGAGCAGCAGGTCCGGACCGCCCGCACCGACGTCGGCCAGGAGCAGCCAGAGGTGCGTACCGTAGCCGAGCCAGGTCGCCAGCGACCACCCGACGGCCCCGCGGATGCCGCGCAGGGACAGCGGCCGGGGCATCGGCTCGCGGCGGGCCAGCCGGAGCAGCGCGGCGAGGATCCGGTTGACCAGCGGCGGCCAGAGCACCAGCAACGCGGGCGGGACGGCCAGCAGGACCCACCAGTAGTCCGCCACGGCCCGATCACCCAGCACCGGCAGGGCGACGGCGGTGAGCAGCAGGCCGGTGCCGAGCGTGACGAGCATCGCCAGTAACGCCGCCGCCGCCGACGCCCGCCCCGGCACCCCGTACGCCCGTCCGAGCCGGGCCTGCACCAGGATCGGCCAGACCTTGCCGGGGAGGTACTTCGCCAACTGCCCCACGAAGAAGATCCGCGCCGCGCCGCCCAGCGGAAGTTCGGCGCCGAAGTCCGCCAGGATGGCTCGCCAGGCCAGGCAGCCGCAGAGCGCCCCGGCGACGGCGGCCAGTCCGGCCAGCAGCAGGCCCGACACGGAGAGTTCGTCGAGCACGGCCGGCACCTCGTCCCACCGGCTCGCGACGGACCAGCCGACGAGGCCGAGGAATGCCGTGGTCACCGCGACCTGGGCGATCCTCCGCACCAGGCTCCACCTGCCGGTTGCGCGCGGCATCACGACACGACGATACTCCGCGTGACACTGCCGACCCGGAGAGCCACGCGGTCACCGCACCCCGGCCTGCCCACCACCTCCGCCGCCGGCCCGGACTCGCCACCACCGCCGCCGCGCGCCACCGATGGACGCGGGCGGGGCATGGCCGGCGGGCGTGGCCGGCTCGACTCAGCCCACGTCCCAGACCGGTTCCGGGGTCTCGACCACGTCACCGTCGCCCCGGAAGAGCAGGAACCGGTCGAACGACCGGGTGAACCAGCGGTCGTGGGTGACCGCCAGCACCGTCCCCTCGAACGCCCGCAACCCGGCGTCCAGGGCCTCGGCCGAGGCCAGGTCCAGGTTGTCGGTCGGCTCGTCCAGCAGCAGCAGGGTCGCGCCGGAGAGTTCCAGCAGCAGCACCAGGAACCGGGCCTGCTGCCCACCGGAAAGCGTGCCGAACCGCTGGTCGCCCTGGCCGGCCAGCTCGTACCTGTTCAGCGCCTTCATCGCGGTGTGCCGGTCCATCCCGGCCCGGTGGTCGTCGCCCCGCCACAGCACCTCGACCAGGGTCTTGTCGAGCAGCTCCGGCCGGTCGTGGGTCTGGGAGAAGTGGCCCGGCCTGACCCGGGCACCCAACCGGGCCACCCCGCCGTGCCGGACCGGGGCCAGGGCCAGGCCACCGTCGACCGGGCCGTTGGCCGGGTCCGGATCGGTGCCGCCCCGGGCGAGCAGGCGGAGGAAGTGCGATTTACCCGTCCCGTTGGCGCCGAGCACGGCGACCCGGTCGCCGTACCAGACCTCCAGGTCGAACGGGAAGGTGAGGTCGTCCAGCTCGACCTGCTGGCAGACGACCGCCCGCTTGCCGGTACGCCCGCCGGTCAGCTTCATCCGGATGTCCTGGTCCTTCGGCGGTACGGGTGGTGGCCCCGCCTCCTCGAACTTGCGCAGCCGAGTCTGCGCCGCCTGGTAGCGGGACGCCATCCCGTCGTTGTACGCCGCCTTCTGCTTGTACATCAGCATCAGCTCGCGCAGCTTCTGGTGCTCCTCATCCCAGCGGCGACGCTGCTCCTCCAGCCGGTCGTGCCGGGCGAGGCGGGCCTCGTGCCAGCTGCCGAAGCCGCCCGGGTGCACCCAGGCGCTGCCGCCCTCCACCGCGACCACCCGGTCGGCGGTATGGGCCAGCAGTTCCCGGTCGTGCGACACGTAGAGCACCGACTTCGCCGACTCCCGCAGCCGCCCCTCCAGCCAGCGCTTGCCCGGCACGTCCAGGAAGTTGTCCGGCTCGTCGAGCAGCAGCACCTCGTCGATGCCGCGCAGCAGCAACTCCAGGGCGAACCGCTTCTGCTGCCCGCCGGAGAGGGTGCGTACCGGTCGGCTGCGCGTCTTCTCCCAGGGCAGCTCCAGCACGATCGTGGAGACGGTGTCGAAGAGCACCTCGGCGTCGTAGCCCCCGGCCTCGCCCCAGGCGGTCAGCGCTTCCGCGTACGCAAGTTGGGCCTTGCCGGCGGCACTGCTGAACTTGCCGCGCACCTCGGCGTCGTACAGCGCCACCTCGGCCACCGCCAGCCGCTCCCCCGCCGCGCGCAGCTCTGGCGGCGAGAGCGAGAGTACGAGGTCGTGCAGCGTCGACTCGTCGCCGATCATGCCGATGAACTGGCGCATCACGCCCAGCCCGCCGGAGCGGGCGATAGCTCCGGTCCGGGTGGGCAGGTCGCCGGCCACCATCTTCAGCAGGGTGGTCTTGCCTGCGCCGTTCGGCCCGACCAGGGCGACCTTGGCGCCCTCGCCGACCCGGAACGAGACGTCGGCGACCAACTGCCGGCCATCCGGCAGGATGTGCCCGACTCCGGCGACGTCCACGTAACCCACGTCGGCATCCTGCCCCAACCACCCCTTCCGACGACACCGGGTTTCACCCGCGTGACACCGGGTCCCGGGCGGAATGCCGGGTTCCGGGGCCAGCCCGAAAGTGGACGGGAGACCGAGTTTCCGGGGCCAGCCTGAAAGAGGACAGGAGGCGGAGTTTCCGGCGGCCACTCGGAAAC
This sequence comes from Plantactinospora sp. KLBMP9567, assembly GCF_033446045.1. Lineage (NCBI taxonomy): Bacteria > Bacillati > Actinomycetota > Actinomycetes > Micromonosporales > Micromonosporaceae > Plantactinospora > Plantactinospora sp. KLBMP9567. The sequence goes on from NZ_JAWQRR010000016.1 coordinate 175,686, forward strand.
AGAGCAGGTGCGCCGGCCAGCGCCAGGGAACCGTTTCGGCGCAGGCCGCGACGACCGGCGCGGGGCGGTCAGCGGGTGACGCGGAGCACCCGGTAACCCTTCTGGCTGGCGTGACGCTCGACCTGCCAGCCGGCCTCGACGAGCCAGCGCTGGAGGGAGTCACCGCCGAGATGCCGGGCCACCACCAGCCATGCCACGCCGCCCGGCGCCAACCTGGGCAGCCAGCGCCGCAGCATGCCGTGCAACTCCTCCTTGCCGACCCGGATCGGCGGGTTCGACCACAGTTGCGCGAAGGTGAGGTCCTCCGGCACCTCGTCCGGCGCGGCGACGCGTACCCGGTCGGCCAGGCCGAGCCGCTCGGCGTTCTCGCCGGTGAGTTCGCGGGCCCGGCCGTTGACGTCGACCGCCCAGACGGTGGCCGCGCTCGCCCGGGTGGCGAGTACGCAGGTGATCGGCCCGTAACCGCAGCCCAGGTCGAGCAGTGCTCCGCCGGTCTCCGGCCCGGGCAGCTCGGCCTTGCGCAGCAGTACGGCGGTGCCGGGATCCAGCCGGTCGGCGGAGAAGACCCCGGCCGAGGAGGTCAGCGAGTAGTCGTACCCCTCGACGGAGAACGCCACCGTACGCCGGTCGGCGCTGGTCGCGGGCTCGGTGCTGAAATAGTGGTCGCCGGTCACGCCACGCATTCTCGCCTACCGGCCGGGCGCTCTCGTCAGTGGCCGTACTCCGGGCCCTGCCCGGCTTCCGGGCAAATGCCCACTCTCTCACCAACTGAGACTCATCCACGACGGCGCGCCGATCCGCATTTCCGTTACCCTGTGCGACATGGTTTATGGGCGTGGACCTCGACCGGGCGGTGGACCGCCACGGTCTCGACGAGATCCCGCCGATCAGCCTTCGGACGATGCGGATTCGGCGGCCGGTCCGCCGCCAGGCCGAGCCGGCCGGCGCCGGTCCGGAGCCGAGCGGTCCGACGGGTTACCGGCGGCGGCCCGCTTCGGTCCGTCCACTCCAGAGCCCCCTGCACCGGGCTCCTCCCACGGCTGGCCGGGCGACGGGCCGGGTCGACCGGCAGACCGTCCAGGTCGGCCGGTGACGGCTCCGGGCCGCTCCATCGACACCTCCGGCCGATTCCCCGAGGGGCCGGGCCGGCACGCGGACGGACCAGCCAACCGGCACGCGGACGGACCAACCGGCCGGTACGCCGACGGGCCGGCCGGCCGGTACCCGGAGGCGTCGCCCGGCCGTGCGCCGGACGGCCCGGGGCGCTCCGCGGAGTCCCCCGGTCGGTCCCGTCGTGCCCGGCACGGCGCTCCCGAGCCCGACCGCACCGGGCCGGGTGCCGGCTATCCGCCGCCGGGCAAGCCGGTCCCCGACCCACTCGGACCCCCCGGCGGCCAGACCCGCGACCGGTTGCCCTCGAATCGTCCCGGCCAGGATCGTCTGCCTCCGGGCGGCCCGATCCGCGGCGCGGGTGGCGGACGCCATCTGACCGCCCCCGAGGACGGACCTCCCGGTGGTGGCCGGCCGGTCCCAGGCGGTCGGTCCGTCACCGGTGACCGTCCCGGCCCTCGTGACCGGATGGCCTCCGGCGGCCGGCCGGTTCCCAGCGCCCGGATGCCCGCCGACGAGCTGCCCGCCGACGAGGGCGGGCCGGGTCCGGGCGGCCGATCGCCGCGGGCGGGAGGCGGCGTTCCCGTCGGGCCGGCTCCGTCCGGCGCCGAATCGTTCGGGCCGCCCCGCACCGCCTCCGGCCCGGTCGCGCCCGGGAGCGCCGATTCGCGGGAGCGTGCCACCGGCGGTCGACGTCGGGCCCAGCCCGAGCGCGCCTCCGGGGTGGGCGACCCGTACCACCCGGGCCCCGGGGAGGGTCCGCTCGCCGGGCCGCCGCCTGCTCCGGTGCCACGACAGCGACGCCCTCCCTCGGCCGACCAGGAGCCGCTCCGGCCCGGCCTTTCGGACCCTGTCGGGCCGTCCGCCGGACGCCGCAGGCCGGCCGACGGCCCGGCCGAGCACCGCGGTGACCGGGGCGGGCCGGTCCGACCTCCGCTGGACCGCGCCATGCCGCCCCGGCCAGGCCTGGAGAACCCGGGCGTACGACGGCCGGGCGGGCCGGCTGCCGCCGAACCTCCCCCCGCAGGCCGGCCCGGCGCCCGCGGCTCCGCCCGCTCGGGTCCGGCGTCCGGTGCTGCGCCGACGGGGGCACCACGACCCCGACCGGGAGATCCTGGGGCGGATGGTGTCATCCGGCCCGGCCCCGAACCGGGTAGGCCGGCGCCGGCCGGTCCACCGCCCCCGCGCCGGTCCCGGACCGCCGGAAACCCGCCGGGCTCACCCGCCGGGCCGCGCACCGGCCCGCCGCACGACCGGACCCCGGGCTCACCCGCGGGTCCCCGCTCGGGGTCACCGGGGGCGGCGCCGCTGGACCGTGGCCCCGGCTCACCCGCCGGGCCACGCTCCGCACCGGACGGCGTACCGCGATCACCCGCCGGACCACGCGGCAGGCCAGCCGGCGCCGCACCGCTGGACCGGGGCCCAGGCGCACGCCCCGGCCCCGCACCGGACGGCGTACCACGATCACCCGCCGGCCCGCGGTCCGGTCCGCCGCACGATCGGGCCCCGGGTTCACCCGCCGGCCCGCGGTCCGGGCCACCCGGCGGTGGTCGGTCGGGGCCGCCGGCACAGGGTGCACGTACCGGGCCCGCCGGTGGTGCCTCCCCGGCCCGCACGCCGGGCCCCGAGAGGGCACCCAAGTCAGCCGTTACCGCGCCGACCGCGCCCGCCCCGGCAACCACCACCTCGGCCAAGCCCGCCGCCGGCTCGGCCCTCGCCACCGTGCGGTCGACCTCCGGCAACGCGGGCGCACCACTGCGCAGTTCCAAGCGGACCTGGCAGTTGATCATTGGCTCGCTCGGCGTACTGCTCCTGCTCGGTATCTGCGGGCTCAGCTCCTACTTCTTCATGGTCGACGACCCCGTCGGTCGGGACTCCCGGGCGGCTGACGGCACCGGTGCCGGCGCCGCGCCCCGGGACATCAGCTCCCGCGCCGCCGATCCGGCCCCGCTGACCGTCAAGGAGCTCTTCCCGGACGGCAAGGAGGTACTGGTCGACCCCGAGCAGTCACCGTACGAGCTGCTGAAGACCCAGGCGGCGGAGGACTGCAGTCTTGCCGCCGACGGCCAGATCGCCACCGTGCTGGCCGAGGCCGGGTGCAGCCAGTTCGTCCGCGGCACGGTACGCTCCCCCACCGGCCTGTACGTCGCGACCGCCGGCATCGTCAACCTGGCGGACGAGGCGGGGGCGACCTCGGCGCGCGAGAAGATAAAGCCGATCGTGGACGGCCGGAAGGGGCGATTCCTGGGCCTCGCCGCCGGACGCGGCACCGAGGCCGTCACGGCCGCCTCGGCCCAGGCTGGCTGGCACGTCCGTGGCCACTTCCTGATCTACTGCGTCGTGGCCAAGAGCGACGGCAAGACCATCGGCGACGAGGACCTGTTCGCCCGGCAGATCCTCTCCGACATGATCGAGGTGTACCTGCGCGGCAAGGTGCTCGACCAGCGGACCATCGCCCCGTCCGGGCCGGCGAGCCCGGCGGGGTCCGACTGAGCACCGGCCCGGAGGCGCGACACCGCCGGGCCTGCCGGCCGGGTTCAGGCCGAGGCGGTGAGCCGGAGCCGACGGGTACGCAGCGCGCGGCTGGCGTACTCGGCGGGGTCCTCGGGATAGCCGACCGCGACCAGGGTCAGCCCGTGCGGCGGCGCCACGCTCACCTCGCTGGCCCGCTCCCGCCGCCCGAGCAGACCACCCGGCCAGTCGACGGGGCGCCGCCCGTCCCCGGCCACCAGCATCGCCCCGACCAGACTGCGGACCATCGACTGGCAGAACGCGTCGGCCTGCACGGTGGCCACCAGCAGGCCGTCCGGATCCCGCCGCCAGTCCAGTCGGGTCAGTTCCCGCACCGTCGTGGCGTTCTCCTTGCGCCGGCAGTACGCCGCGAAGTCGTGCTCGCCGACCAGCCCGGCGGCGGCCTCGTTCAGCGCCGCCAGGTCGAGCGGGCGGGGCCAGGCGAGGACCTCGTGCCGGCGCAGCGGCTCGGCGCCGTACGGCGCGTCGGTGACCCGGTATTCGTAGCGCCGGAAGGTGGCCGAGAACCGGGCGTCGAACTCGGCCGGTACCTCGGTCACGGCGCGAACCCGCATGTCGGGCGGGAGTACTCCGGCGAGCCGGCGCAGCAGCGTCTCCGCCCCCTGCCGCCACACCCCGCTGGGCAGGTCGAGGTGACAGACCTGCCCGCTGGCATGCACACCGGCGTCGGTCCGCCCCGCCACGGTCAGCCCACTGACCCGATCCGGCCCGATAATCCTGGTCAGCGCCGCAACCAGCACCCCGGCGACGGTACGCCGACCGGGCTGCGCCGCCCAGCCGGAGAAGTCGCCGCCGTCGTAGGCGACGTCCAGGCGTACCCGGGTCCGCCGCTCCTCATCCACCTCGTGCTCCACGACCAGCTCCAGATATGCCGCAGCCCGACACCCCTGCGGGGATGCCGGGCCCGGCGTCGTTCGTCGGTGTTACTTGGTGTCGGCCTCGTCGGTGTCCTCCCGAGCCGCCCCGGTGTCGCCGGAGCGCGACTCCGGCGCCTCGGCGTCCTGGTCGTCCTCGCCGGACGAGGAACGCGGGGTCTCCTCGTCCGGGGCGAGCGCCTCGACCTTGTCCTGCTGCGCCGCCTTGCGGGCGGCGGTCTTCTTCGCCGGTGCCGCCGGAGCCTCGACCAGCTCCTCGACCAGCTCGATGATGGCCATCGGCGCGTTGTCGCCCTTGCGCGGGACGGTCTTCACGATCCGGGTGTAGCCACCGGGACGGTTGGCGAACCGGGGAGCGATCTGGTCGAACAGGGTGAAGACCACGTCCTTGTCCCGTACGACGGTCAGCACCCGTCGGCGGGACGCCAGGTCGCCCCGCTTGGCCTTGGTGATGAGCTGCTCCGCGAGCGGGCGGAGCCGCTTGGCCTTGGTCTGGGTGGTCGTGATGCGGCCGTGCTGGAACAGCGCGGTGGCCAGGTTGGCCAGGATCATCCGCTCGTGCGCGGGGCTACCGCCGAGGCGGGGGCCCTTGGTGGGCGTGGGCATTCTTGGTGCTCCTCAATAGTGGGTGGCCGGATCTCCAGTGGGTGGCCGGATCTCCGGCTAGCCCCGGACTAAAGCTGCTCGGTCTCGCGGTAGTCGTCGGTGTCGTAGTCGGCCTCGCCGAAGGAGTCGACGACGTGCGCCGGGTCGAAGTTGGGCGCGGAGTCCTTCAGCCCGAGCCCCATGCCGGCGAGCTTCATCTTGACCTCGTCGATCGACTTCTGCCCGAAGTTCCGGATGTCGAGCAGATCGGCCTCGGTACGCCCGATCAGCTCGCCAACCGTGTTGATGCCCTCGCGCTTGAGGCAGTTGTAGGAGCGGACGGTGAGGTCCAGCTCCTCGATCGGCAGCGCCAGGTCGGCGGCGAGCTGCGCGTCCTGCGGCGACGGGCCGATGTCGATGCCCTCGGCGCTCTCGTCCAGCTCCCGGGCCAGCCCGAAGAGCTCGACCAGGGTGGAGCCGGCGGAGGCCAGCGCGGTCCGCGGCCCGATCGAGGCCTTGGTCTCGACGTCGATGATCAGCCGGTCGAAGTCGGTACGCTGCTCGACCCGGGTCGCCTCGACGCGGTACGTCACCTTCAGCACCGGCGAGTAGATCGAGTCGACCGGGATCCGGCCGATCTCGGCGCCGGCCTGCTTGTTCTGCGCGGCGGTGACGTAGCCACGACCCCGCTCGACGGTCAGCTCCATGTCGAGCCGGCCCTTGCCGTTCAGGGTGGCGAGCTTGAGGTCGGCGTTGTGCACGGAGACACCGGCCGGAGGCTGGATGTCACCGGCGGTGACGTCGCCGGGGCCCTGCTTGCGCAGGTACATGCTGACCGGCTCGTCGTGGTCGGAGCTGACGCAGAGCTCCTTCACGTTCATGACGAGCTCGACCACGTCCTCCTTGACGCCCGGGATGGTGGTGAACTCGTGCAGCACACCGTCGACCTTGATCGAGGTGACCGCCGCGCCCGGGATGGAGGAGAGCAGGGTCCGGCGGAGGGAGTTGCCCAGGGTGTACCCGAAGCCCGGCTCGAGCGGCTCGATGGTGAACCGGGACCGGGTCTCGCTGATCGACTCCTCGGTGAGGGTCGGCCGCTGGGTGATGAGCATGTTGTTTCCTTTTCGTTCGGGGCACCCGCTATTTGATGCCCAAACTGATGTCCGGCGCTCCGCGCCGGCTCCGGCGGCGAGGCCGGGAGCCGGGCGCGGAGACACCCGGAACCGCTACTTCGAGTAGAGCTCGACGATCAGCTGCTCCTGGACCTGGGTGTCGATGACGCCCCGGGCCGGAAGCGAGTGGATCAGCACCTTCATCTGGCTGGGGATCGCCTCCAGCCAGGCCGGCACCGCCTTCGAGCCGGCCTCGGCCTGCGCCACGATGAACGGCGTCAGCTCCTTGGACTTGGCTCGGACCTCGACGATGTCGTGCTCCTTCACCCGATACGACGGGATGTCGACCTTGCGGCCGTTCACCGTCAGGTGGCCGTGCTTGACGAGCTGCCGCGCGTGGTCGCGCGACTTCGCCAGGCCAGCCCGGTAGACCACGTTGTCGAGACGCGACTCCAGGATCTGCAGGAGGATCTCGCCGGTCTTGCCCTTCTTGGCGACGGCCTCCTCGTAGTACCCCCGGAACTGCTTCTCCAGCACGCCGTACACCCGGCGGGCCTTCTGCTTCTCACGAAGCTGGAGCAGGTATTCCGTCTCCTTGGTACGGCCCCGGCCGTGCTGCCCGGGCGGGAACGGCCGGGACTCGAACGGGCACTTCGGGCCATCGCACTTGCTGCCCTTGAGGAACAGCTTCATCTTCTCCCGACGGCAACGGCGGCAGTCGGCACCGGTGTAACGAGCCATGTTCTTCGTCTACCTCTCAGACCCGACGACGCTTCGGCGGACGGCACCCGTTGTGCGGCTGCGGGGTGACATCGGCGATCTGGCCGACCTCCAGCCCGACGGCCTGCAGCGAACGGATGGCGGTTTCCCGGCCGGAGCCGGGGCCCTTGACGAACACGTCGACCTTGCGCATGCCGTGCTCCATGGCCCGACGCGCGGCGGCCTCGGCGGCCAGCTGCGCGGCGAACGGAGTCGACTTGCGAGAACCCTTGAAGCCCACCTGGCCGGCGGAGGCCCAGGAGATGACGGCACCGGTCGGGTCCGTGATGGAGACGATGGTGTTGTTGAACGTGCTCTTGATGTGCGCCTGCCCGTGGGCGACGTTCTTGCGTTCCTTGCGCCGGACCTTCTTGACGGCGGCCCCGGCGCGAGCCTTCGGTGGCATAAGTCTGTGCGCTCCTAGTTGACTTTCCGGTACAGGTTGGAGTCCGGCCTACTTCGGCGGACGTCGACCCGAATTCCGGAGGACTCTCCGGTACGGATGGCAGTCCGGCCTGGCTCGGCAGACGCCGACCCGGATTCCGGTTGACTTCTCCGGCGCGGGTGGGAGTCCGGCCTGGCTCGGCGGGCGCCGACCCGGATTCCGGTTCAGCTCTACTTCTTGCCGGGCTTCTTCTTGCCGGCGACGGTCCGCTTCGGGCCCTTCCGGGTCCGGGCGTTGGTACGGGTCCGCTGACCACGGACGGGCAGACCCCGGCGGTGCCGGATGCCCGCGTAGCAGCCGATCTCGACCTTGCGGCGGATGTCAGCGGCGACCTCGCGGCGCAGGTCGCCTTCTACCTTGTAGTTGGCCTCGATGTGGTTCCGGAGCTGGACCAGCTCCTCGTCCGTGAGGTCCTTGGCGCGCTTGTCGGGGGAGATACCGGTGGCGGCGAGCGTCTCGACCGCGCGGGTCCGACCGACCCCGAAAATGTAGGTGAGCGCAATCTCCAGCCGCTTCTCGCGGGGAAGATCAACGCCGGCTAGCCGTGCCATGTGCGGGCGTACTCCTCAAAATCTTCGCGGAGGTCTGTACCCGCCCCACCCCGCCTGCCCATAACCTGCGGGCCCCGGCCTCCGACCGGGGGTCGGCCACGACTGCGCTATCGCTGGGCGATCTCGCGGCTCGCGGCTGGGACGAGCTTGTGTTGTTGTACCGGATCTGCGGTCGGAACTCACCGTCGACGCCGCCGGCTCGTCACCGGTCGGCGGTCGCGGATCAGCCCTGGCGCTGCTTGTGGCGCGGGTCGGTGCAGATGACCATGACCCGGCCGTGCCGGCGGATCACCCGGCACTTGTTGCAGATCCTCTTGACGCTCGGCTTGACCTTCACGGTTGCCTTACTTTCCCATCTGTGCCCGGCAGCGCGCTGACGCCGTCGAGTCTTGAGGACGGACACGGACACCCGGCCGTCGTCAGGCAGTTCACGAGGTCCGGACCGGCAACCGGCCCGGCGACGTTCACTTGTAGCGGTAGACGATGCGCCCTCGGGTCAGGTCGTACGGCGAAAGTTCGACGACGACCCGGTCCTCGGGCAGGATGCGGATGTAGTGCTGCCGCATCTTGCCGCTGATGTGAGCCAGCACCTTGTGGCCGTTGGCGAGTTCCACCCGGAACATGGCGTTCGGGAGTGGCTCGATCACTCGGCCCTCGATCTCGATGGCTCCGTCTTTTTTCGGCATGTCCTCCGCTGTCCTGACGTCGGTTACTCCGGACGGCTCACAACGCCTTTCCCGGACGGAGAACATCCGAGCCAGCCGCGGCTCCGGGACCCACCGAAGCGCTGGTGGGCATGCCGGAGTGGACGCTGTGCGCCGATCAGCCAGTGTACGCGCGCCCGCACGCCAGCGCCAACCCGGGACCCTGGGGGTCGCCGGATCGGACGAAGGCGACTATATCAGGCGGGTTCCTCCTGACCGGCCTGCTCGTCCCGCCGGCGTTTCCGCTCCTCCACCCGGGCCCGCTTCTCGATCTTCGCCCGTTCCTTCGCCGCCTGCTTCGCCGCCTGCTTGGCGGCCCACCGCTGCGGCTCCCCCTTCGCCAGCCCCGTGACGGTACCGACCAGCAGCAGCGCGCCGAGCGGCCCGGCGACCCAGCCCGGCCAGAAGTAGAGGAAGTCGGTCGCCAGCACCGAGGTGACCGCCCAGATGGCGACGACGACGCCGACCAGGCCGAAGTAGCCGTCCCAGGTGTCGGCCAGCCAAGCCCGGGTGGCGCCCGGATAGCGGCCGTCGGGTCCGGGGCGGAGCACCGGCCGCTTCGGGTCACCGATCGGCACCAACTGGGCCTGGTCGACCGGCACCGTACCCGGCAGGTCGGTGAGGAGCCCGTCGAGGTCCCCGTAAGTCTTCGCGGCGTACGCCCGCTGGAGCCGGTCGTCGTACTCGCCCAGGTCGAGGCGGCCCTCGTTCAGGGCCCGCAGGAGCTGGTCGGCCACGGCCGCTCGGTCGGAGTCCGCAGCACGCATCTCGTCCCGCCGGTCCATGACTACGAGGATGCCACTGCGGGTCCAGCCCCGCCTACCCGTGCGGACCGGAGGCGGCCGTCAGCCGGCGGAGGACCTGGCCGGTTCCCGGGCGGTGACCAGGTCGCCGAGCCGGGCCCGGCCGCCGTCCGGCGCGGTCAGCACCCAGACACCGTCCTCCAGCAACGCCATCGTGTGCTCGACGTGGGCCGCGATCGACCCGTCGCGGCTGATCACCGTCCAGCCGTCGTCCAGCTCCACCGTCCGGGGGGACCCCATGGTCACCATCGGCTCGATCGCCAGCGCCATCCCCGGCACCAGCCGGGGGCCACGCCCGGGCCGGCCGTGGTTGAGCACGTGCGGGTCCTGGTGCATCTCGGTGCCGATGCCGTGCCCGCCGTACCCCTCGACGATGCCGTACCGGCCGGCGGCCCGGACCGCGCGCTCGACCGCGTACGAGATGTCGGTCAGCCGGCCGCGACCGCTGAGCATGCCGCGCGCCGCGGCCCGGATCCCCGCCCACATCGCGTCCTCGGCGGCCTCGGCCATCCGGAGCAGTTCGGGGCGGACCTCGCCGACCCCGACCGTGATCGCGGCGTCGCCGTGCCAGCCGTCGAGGATGGCACCGCAGTCGATCGAGATCAGGTCGCCGTCCCGGAGCACCTGGGTCGGCGCCGGGATGGCGTGCACGATCTGCTCGTTGACCGAGGAGCAGATCGACGCCGGATAGCCGTGGTAGCCCTTGAACGAGGGCGTGCCGCCGGCCTCCCGGATCACCGACTCGGCGATCGCGTCGAGGTCGGCGGTGGAGACGCCGGGGGCCACCGCCGCACGCATCCGCTCCAGGGCCGCCGCGACGACGAGCCCGGCGGCGCGCATCAGCTCGATCTGCTCCGGGGTCTTCAGCTGGATGTCCAGCTGGGGACGGCGCATGGTGCCCAGCCTATCCGCCGTACGACCGGAGGGCGTCGATAGCCCGGACGGTGACGTCCTCCACCGGCCCGGTGGCGTCGATGCCGACGAGCTTGCCCTGCGCGCCGTAGTAGTCGATCAGCGGCGCGGTCTTGCTGGCGTACTCGCGCAGCCGCTCGGCGATCGTCTCGGCCTTGTCGTCGTCGCGCTGGAACAGCTCCCCGCCGCAGCGGTCACAGAGCCCCTCGACCGAGGAGGGGTCGAACTCGATGTGCCAGACCTTGCCACAGCCCCGGCAGGTACGCCGGCCGGAGAGCCGCCGGATGACCTCGTCGTCGTCGACCACCAGCTCCATCACCAGGTCGAGCGCGGTGCCGAGATCGGCCAACAGCTTGTCCAGCGCGGCGGCCTGCGGAGTGGTCCGCGGGAAACCGTCGAGCAGGAATCCCTCGGCCGCGTCCGGTTCGGCGAGCCGATCCCGGACCATGTTGATGGTCACCTCGTCCGGCACCAGCTTGCCGGCATCCATGTAGCGCTTCGCCTCGACACCGAGTGGGGTGCCCTGCGACACGTTGGCCCGGAAGATGTCCCCCGTCGAGATCTTGGGCACGGCGAGGTGGGCGGCGATGAACTCGGCCTGGGTCCCCTTGCCCGCCCCGGGGGGACCGACCAGAACGAGTCGCATCTACCGCAGGAACCCTTCGTAGTTCCGCTGCATGAGCTGGCTCTCGATCTGCTTCACGGTCTCCAGCCCGACGCCGACCATGATCAGCACCGCGGTGCCGCCGAACGGGAAGTTCTGGAACTGCTGGTTGTCCAGCCAGATGAAGAAGAAGTTCGGCAGGATCGAGATCAAACCCAGGTAGAGCGCACCGGGAAGGGTGATCCGGCTCAGGATGAAGTCGAGGTAGTCGGCGGTCGGCTTGCCGGGCCGGATGCCCGGGACGAACCCGCCGTACTTCTTCATGTTGTCCGCGACCTCGGTCGGGTTGAACGTGATCGAGACGTAGAAGTACGTGAAGAAGATGATCAGCAGGAAGTACACGCTGATGTAGGTCGGGCTGTCCGGCTGCACGAGGTGGTTCTGCACCCAGGTCTGCCAGCCGTTGAGGTTGTTCTGGTCGAAGAACTGGAGCAGCAACGACGGCAGGTAGAGCAGCGACGAGCCGAAGATGACCGGGATGACACCCGCCTGGTTGACCTTCAGCGGGATGTAGGTGGAGGTGCCGCCGTACATCCGCCGGCCGATCATGCGCTTGGCGTACTGCACCGGGATCCGGCGCTGCGCCTGCTCGATGAAGACGACCGCGGTGATGACCACCAGGACCAGGACCAGGACCAGGCCGAACATCCCCCAGCCCTTGTTGTTCTTGATGGTCCAGCCCTCGCTGGGCAGCCGGGCGGCGATCGAGGTGAAGATCAGCACCGACATGCCGTTGCCGACGCCCCGGTCGGTGATCAGCTCGCCGAGCCACATCACCACACCGGTGCCGGCGGTCATCGTGATCACCAGGACGGTCACGGTCAGCCAGGTCGGCAGGCCGGTGCCCTCCGGGATGATCGGGAACTCCTGGCACAGCCCGTTGAAGAGCTGGCCGGATCGGGCCAGCGCCACGAACGCCGAGGCCTGCAGGATGCCCAGGCCGAGGGTGAGGTAACGGGTGTACTGCGTGATCTTCGCCTGACCGGCCTGGCCCTCCTTGCGGAGCTGCTCCAACCGCGGGATGACCACGGTGAGCAGCTGCAGGATGATCGAGGCGGTGATGTAGGGCATGATGCCCAGCGCGAAGACCGACAGCGAGAGCAGCGCGCCGCCGGAGAAAAGGTTGAGCAGGTTGAAGACGCCGTTGCCCTCGCCCTCCTCCATGGTCCGGATGCACTGCTGCACGTTGCCGTAGGAGACGCCCGGGCTGGGCAGCGTCGCGCCGAGCCGGTAGACCGCGATGATGCCTACTGTGAACAGCAGCTTCTTGCGCAGGTCAGGCGTGCGGAACGCACTGAGAAAGGCGGAGAGCAACTTCTTCCTCCTGCGCGAGGCGGCCGCCGCTGGTGCGTGGCGGGACGGGGTGGTTGTCGGGCGATCGACCCGATACCCATAGCTGGGATCGGACTCTAACAGTCCGGCGCGCTTCCGGGCAGATCCACCCCGGAGAGCATTCACCGCTTCCGATATTAACGGGGCGAATGTCCCGCTAGTAGGCCGTGGCGCCCGCCAGTTGCCGGAACTGGGCGAGCGCCTCGACCACGACGTCCTACAGCTCCGTCACCGAGCCGCCGGCAGCGGTGATCTTCTCCTTGGCCGACGCGCTGAACGCGTGCGCCGACACCTGGAGGGCGACCCCGCCCAGCTCCCCGGTACCGAGAACCTTCACCGGCTGCCCCTTGCGGACGGCGCCGGCCTGGACCAGCTCCTGCGGACCGACCTGGCCGCCCTCCGGGAACAACTCGGCGAGCCGGTCCAGGTTGACCACCTGGAACACGACCTTGAACTTGTTCTTGAAGCCCTTCAGTTTCGGCAGCCGCATGTGGATGGGCATCTGCCCACCCTCGAAGGCCGCCGAGATGTTCTTCCGGGCCTTGGAACCCTTGGTACCGCGACCGGCGGTCTTCCCCTTCGAACCCTCACCGCGACCCACCCGGGTCTTCTCGGTCTTGGCTCCGGGGGCCGGGCGCAGGTGATGGACCTTGATCGTCATTACTCGACCTCCTCGACCTTCACGAGGTGGCTCACGGTGAAGATCATGCCCCGAATCTCGGGACGGTCCTCCTTGACCACCACGTCGTTGATCCGCTTGAGACCGAGCGACCGCAGCGACTCGCGCTGGTTGTGCTTGGTCCCGATGCCGGACCGGACCTGGGTCACCTTCAGGCGTGCCATCAGGCCGTCACCCCCGCCTGGGCCGCCAGCATGGCGGCCGGGGCGACGTCCTCGACCGGCAGGCCCCGACGCTTCGCGACCGCCTCCGGCGACTCCAGCCCCTTCAGGGCCGCCACCGTGGCGTGCACGATGTTGATCGGGTTGGACGAGCCGAGGCTCTTGGAGAGCACGTCGTGGATGCCCGCGCACTCCAGCACGGCCCGGACCGGCCCACCGGCGATGACGCCCGTACCGGCGCTGGCCGGCTTGAGCAGCACCACACCGGCGGCGTCCTCACCGGTCACCGGGTGCGGGATCGAGGCACCGATCCGCGGCACCTTGAAGAAGTGCTTCTTGGCCTCCTCGACGCCCTTGGCGATCGCCGCGGGCACCTCCTTGGCCTTTCCGTAGCCCACACCGACCGTGCCGTCGCCGTCGCCCACGATCACCAGGGCGGTGAAGCTGAAGCGACGACCGCCCTTCACGACCTTGGCAACCCGGTTGATGGCGACGACCCGCTCAAGGTGCGGCGTCTTCTCGGCGGGCGCGTTTCCGCGACCGCCCTCACGGCGGTTGTCGCGGCGACCACCCTCGTTGCCACCGGACCCGCCGCCACGGCGCTGTTGACCTGGCATCAGCAGCCTTCCTCTCTCCTCGTGACGGGGTTAGAACTCGAGCCCGGCTTCGCGGGCCGCGTCGGCCAGCGCGGCGATCCGCCCCGCGTACTGGTTGCCACCGCGGTCGAAGACGACCTTGGAGATCCCGGCCGCCTTGGCCCGCTCGGCGATGAGCCCGCCGACCTTGCCGGCCAGGGCGCTCTTGTCGCCCTCGGCGCCCCGGATCGAGTCGTCCATGGTCGAGGCGTAGACCAGCGTGTGGCCCTTGCCGTCGTCCACGATCTGCGCGGTGATGTGCCGCAGCGAGCGGGTGACCACGAGACGCGGCCGCTCGGCGGTGCCGACGACGGTCTTGCGGACCCGGAAGTGCCGACGCGCCCGCCCGATGGCGCGCTTGGCGGCGACCCCGCGGCGACGCTTGAGCAGTGTGGCGGTCACTTCTTACCTGCCTTTCTCCCAGCCTCGCGGCCGGCGGATGCCCTCGCCCTGCCGTTGGCGGTCACTTCTTGCCCGCCTTTCCGGCCTTACGACGGATGACCTCGCCCTGGTACTTGACGCCCTTGCCCTTGTACGGCTCCGGCGGACGGATCTTCCGGATGTTGGCGGCAACCTCGCCGACCTGCTGCTTGTCGATGCCGGCCACGTGGAACAGGGTGGGCCGCTCGACCGTGAAGGTGATCCCGGCCGGAGCCTTCACCTGCACCGGGTGCGAGAACCCGAGCGCGAACTCCAGGTCGCTGCCCTTGGCGGTGACCCGGTAACCGGTACCGGCGATCTCCAGGGTCTTGCGGTAGCCCTCGGTCACCCCGGTGATCATGTTCGCCACCAGCGTACGGCTCAGGCCGTGCAGCTCCTTGGCCTTGCGCTCGTCGTTCGGCCGGTTGACGTGCAGCTGGCCGTCCTCGCCCCGCTCCGCCGTGATCGGCTCGGCCAGGTTGTGCGACAGCTCGCCCTTCGGCCCCTTGACCTTGACGGTCGAGCCGTCGATGGTCACCTCGACGCCGGACGGCACCGGGATCGACTTACGTCCAATACGCGACATTTCTCTCTGTCTCCCGTTACCAGACGAAGGCGAGGACTTCCCCGCCAACGCTCCGCTTGCGGGCCTGCCGGTCGGTCAGCAGCCCCTGGGACGTCGAAATGATCGCCACGCCCAGTCCACCGAGCACCCGCGGGAGCCCGTCCGACTTGGCGTACACCCGGAGGCCGGGCTTGGACACGCGCTTGATGCCGGCCAGGCTCCGCTCCCGGTTCTGGCCGTACTTAAGCTCGACGACCAGTCGCTTGCCGACGACGCCCTCCTCGGGCTCCTCGACGGCCCAGGTGGCGATGTAGCCCTCGGACTTGAGGACCTCGGCGATGTTCGCCTTGATCTTCGAGTAGGGCATCGTCACCCGGTCGTGGTACGCCTGGTTGGCGTTACGCAGACGCGTCAGCATGTCTGCGATCGGGTCGGTCATCGTCATGGATCTCGTCAGCCTTTCTCGCCGGGGTTCCCGGGGCAGTGGCCCGGGCCTACGGCGTTGCGATCCTCGCCCCGGATATCGGTCGGGACGTGGCTGGGCCCAAAGCGGGCGGCGTCACGGTGCTCGCTCCGCCACCCACGGATGGGGCGCAGTGTCACCAGGAAGCCTTCGACACGCCGGGCAGCTCACCGCGGTGGGCCATCTCCCGAATGCAGACCCGGCAGAGGCCGAACTTGCGGTAGACCGCCTTCGGCCGCCCGCAACGCTGGCAGCGGGTGTACGCGCGAACCGAGAATTTCGGCTTCGCGGCGGCCTTGAGGATCAGCGCCTTCTTCGCCATCTCAGTTCTCCTTGAACGGGAAGCCCAGGAGCTTGAGCAGCGCCCGGCCCTCGTCGTCGGTCTTGGCGGTGGTCACCACCGTGATGTCCATGCCCCGTACGCGGTCGATCCGGTCCTGATCGATCTCGTGGAACACCGACTGCTCGGTCAGGCCGAACGTGTAGTTGCCGTGCCCGTCGAGCTTGCGCCCGTCCAGACCACGGAAGTCCCGGATCCGGGGCAGCGCGATCGAGAGCAGCCGGTCCAGGAACTCCCACATCCGGTCGCCCCGCAGGGTCACCTTGGCGCCGATCGGCATGCCCTCGCGGAGCTTGAACTGCGCGATGGACTTGCGGGCCCGGCGGACCTGCGGCTTCTGGCCGGAGATGGTGGCCAGGTCGCGTACGGCGCCGTCGATCAGCTTCGCGTCCCGGGCAGCCTCGCCGACGCCCATGTTGACGACGATCTTGACCAGGCCGGGCACCTGCATCGGGTTGCCGTACTGGAACTGCTCGCGGAGCTGGCCCACGATCTCTTCGCGGTACCGCTGCTTGAGCCGGGGCAGCGTCTTGGTCTCGGTTGCCGTCATCACAGGTCCTTACCGGTGCTACGCGCGATGCGGACCTTCTGGCCACCCTCGTCGATCCGGTACCCGACCCGCGTCGGGTTGCCGTCGGAGTCCAGGACCATCACGTTCGAGACGTGGATCGCGGCCTCCTGCGTGACGATGCCGCCGGTCTTCGCACCGCGCTGGGTGGTGCGGATGCGGGTGTGCTTCTTGACCCGGTTCACGCCCTCGACCAGGACCTTGTCCTGCCGCGGGTAGGCCGCGATGACCTTGCCCTTGGCACCCTTGTCCTTGCCGGCGATGACGATGACCGTGTCGCCTTTCTTGACCTTCATGCCCGCACCTCCCTCCGGTCGGCGCGTGCCTGAAGGTCGCACCGCCTGAGCTTGCTGGTTCCCTCGCTGCGCTCGGTCACGGTTACAACACCTCCGGCGCGAGCGAGATGATCTTCATGAACCGCTTGTCCCGCAGCTCACGGCCTACCGGGCCAAAGATACGGGTACCGCGCGGGTCGCCACCATCCTTGATGATCACGGCCGCGTTCTCGTCGAATCGGATGTACGAGCCGTCCGGCCGCCGCTTCTCCTTCGCGGTGCGGACGACGACGGCCTTGACGACGTCGCCCTTCTTCACACCGGCACCGGGGATGGCGTCCTTGACCGTGGCCACGATGACGTCGCCGATGCTCGCGTAGCGCCGACCGGAGCCACCGAGCACCCGGATGCACAGGATCTCCCGGGCACCCGTGTTGTCGGCGACGCGCAGTCGCGACTC
This sequence comes from Plantactinospora sp. KLBMP9567, assembly GCF_033446045.1. NCBI lineage: Bacteria > Bacillati > Actinomycetota > Actinomycetes > Micromonosporales > Micromonosporaceae > Plantactinospora > Plantactinospora sp. KLBMP9567. The sequence continues at coordinate 192,636 of NZ_JAWQRR010000016.1, forward strand.
CTGCTGAATCACGTCTATCTCCTATGTCTGCCAGTTCTCAGCCGGCGGTGGATCCGGCCTGCCTTCGTCGACCGAAGTCCCGTGCCGGCTGAGCTTGGCGGAACCCTGAGCCTGCGGTACGGCTCTTACTTGGCCTTCTCGAGGATCTCCACGACCCGCCACCGCTTGGTGGCGGACAGCGGACGGGTCTCCATGAGCAGCACCCGGTCGCCCACGCCGCACGCGTTCTGCTCGTCGTGCGCCTTCAGCTTGCTGGTGCGGCGCATGACCTTGCCGTACAGCGCGTGCTTGACCCGGTCCTCGACCTCGACGACCACGGTCTTCTCCATCTTGTCGCTGACCACGAGGCCCTCGCGGACCTTGCGCTGGGCCCGCGCCTTGGCAGTGGTGGTCTCTTCGCTCATGACTTCCCCTCGCTTCGCTCGGTGAAGTCACGAGGCTCCACCGCACTGAGCCTGATGATTCGCTCGCTGCGCTCGCTCATGATGCAGTCACCTCAGTCGGCGCGGCCGAAAGCCCAAGCTCACGCTCACGCATGATCGTGTAGATCCGCGCGATCTCCCGGCGGATGACCTGGAGCCGGCGGTTGTTGTCCAGCTGACCGGTCGCCGACTGGACGCGGAGGTTGAACAGCTCCGCCTTGGCCTCCCGGAGCCGGCTGACCAGCTCCTCCTCGGAGAGCTCACGCAGCTCGCCGGCTTTGACGCCCGCGGCCATCAGCTTTCACCCACTTCACGCGTCACAATGCGGCACTTCATCGGGAGCTTGTGGATCGCGCGGCGCATCGCCTCTCGCGCGATCTGCTCGTTGGGGAAGGACATCTCGAAGAGCACCCGCCCCGGCTTGATGTTGGCCACCCACCACTCGGGCGAACCCTTACCGGAACCCATCCGGGTTTCGGCCGGCTTCTTGGTCAGGGCCTGGTCCGGGAAGACCGTGATCCAGACCTTGCCACCGCGCTTGATGTGCCGGGTCATCGCGATACGCGCCGCTTCGATCTGCCGGTTGGTCAGGTACGCGGACTCGAGCGCCTGGATTCCGAACTCGCCGAACACCACCCGGGTGCCACCCTTCGCCGCGCCATGGCGGTCGGGGTGGTGCGGCTTGCGGAAGCCCTTCGGGGGCTTGCGCGGCATCAGCATCTGTCAGCCCTCCTGCGCTGAGCTGTCCGTTCCGGCGGAACCCGCCGGAGTCGCCGCGGCGGTAGCCGGCGCGGCGCTGTCGTTCGTCGCCTCGGCGGGCGTACCGGAGATCTCCGCGGCCGCCGCCCGGCCCGCCTCGGTACCGCCGGCGGTGGTGCCGGAGGAGCCGGAGCGGCCACGACGCGGCCGGTCGGGACGGTCGCCCCGCTCACGGCGCGGACGTGCCGGACCCGTCTCGGCCGGGGCCTCCCGACCGGGTACGGCGTCGCCCTTGTAGATCCAGACCTTCACGCCGATCCGGCCGAAGGTGGTCCGGGCCTCGAAGAAGCCGTACTCGATGTTGGCCCGCAGCGTGTGCAGCGGCACCCGACCCTCGCGGTAGAACTCGGTACGGCTCATCTCGGCGCCGCCGAGCCGGCCGGAGACCTGCACCCGGATGCCCCGCACGATCGGGTTCTTCATCGCGGACTGCATGGCCTTACGCATCGCCCGCCGGAAGCTGACCCGGCTGGAGAGCTGCTCGGCCACGCCCTGCGCGACGAGCTGCGCGTCCGACTCCGGGCTCTTCACCTCGAGGATGTTGAGCTGTACCTGCTTGCCGGTCAGCTTCTCCAGCTCGCCACGGATCCGGTCGGCCTCCGCACCCTTGCGGCCGATGACGATGCCCGGCCGGGCGGTGTGGATGTCGACCCGGACCCGGTCCCGGGTCCGCTCGATGTCGACCTTGGAGATACCGGCCCGCTCCAGGCCCTTGGACATCATCCGCCGGATCTTGACGTCCTCGGCGATGTAGTCCTTGTAGAGCTTGTCCGCGTACCAGCGGGACTTCCAGTCGGTCGAGATGCCGAGCCGGAACCCGTGCGGGTGAACCTTCTGACCCATTACTCGGCACCCTCCGTCTTGCTCTGCGTCTCCGCTGCCTCGGTCGTCGGCTCGGCCTCGGCCGGCGCGGTCGCCTTGGCCGGAGCGGCCTTCTTCGCCGCGCCCCGGCCGCCCGGCGCCGCCGGCGCGACGGCCTCCACCACGATGGTGATGTGGCAGGTCCGCTTGCGGATCCGGTACGCCCGGCCCTGCGCCCGCGGCTGGAAGCGCTTCATCGTCGGGCCCTCGTCCACGAACGCCTCGCTGACGAGCAGCGCGTCGGGGTCCAGCCGCTCGTTGTTCTCCGCGTTGGCGATCGCGCTCGCGAGCACCTTGTAAACCTGCTCACTCGCCGCCTGCGGCGCGAACTGCAGCACCGTGAGCGCCTCCTTCGCGGGCAGACCGCGGACGAGGTTGACCACCCGGCGCGCCTTGGTCGGCGAGATGCGCACGTGTCGCGCAACCGCCCGCGCGCCCGGAAGCACCGGAGCGTCGCCCTTTACTGGCATCGCTGAAACCCCTTGATCCTTTATCCGTGGTCGGCGCTCAGCGCCGGCGGCTCTTCCGGTCGTCCTTCTCGTGACCCTTGAACGTGCGGGTCAGCGCAAACTCACCGAGCTTGTGCCCGACCATCGCCTCGGTGATGAACACCGGGACGTGCTTGCGCCCGTCATGCACGGCGATCGTGTGCCCGAGCATGTCCGGGATGATCGTCGAACGGCGCGACCAGGTCTTGATGACGTTCTTCGAGCCCTTCTCGTTCTGCGTCTCCACCTTCTTGAGCAGGTGGTCGTCGATGAACGGGCCCTTCTTCAGGCTGCGAGGCATGTCTACCTATCTCCCTTAGCCGCGCTTACGGGTGGCGTAGCGGCGGCGGACGATGAGGCGGTCGCTCGCCTTGCCCTTCTGCCGGGTACGACCCTCGGGCTTACCCTGCGGGTTAACCGGGTGACGACCACCGGAGGTCTTACCCTCACCACCACCGTGCGGGTGGTCGACCGGGTTCATCGCCACACCACGGACGGTCGGGCGGCGGCCCTTCCAGCGCATCCGGCCGGCCTTGCCCCAGTTGATGTTTGACTGGTCGGCGTTGCCGATCTCGCCGATGGTGGCCCGGCAGCGTACGTCCACCCGCCGGATCTCGCCGGAGGGCATCCGCAGCGTGGCGTACGCCCCCTCCCGGCCCAGCAGTTGGATGCCGACGCCGGCCGAGCGGGCCAGCTTGGCGCCACCGCCGGGACGCAGTTCCACCCCGTGGATCGTGGAACCGACCGGGATGTTGCGCAGCGGCAGGTTGTTGCCCGGCTTGATGTCGGCGCCCGGACCGGACTCGACCCGGTCGCCCTGCTTCAGGTCCTTCGGCGCGATGATGTACCGCTTCTCGCCGTCGGCGTAGTGCAGCAGCGCGATCCGCGCGGTGCGGTTCGGGTCGTACTCGATGTGCGCGACCTTCGCCGGCACGCCGTCCTTGTCGACCCGCTTGAAGTCGATCAGACGGTACTGCCGCTTGTGCCCACCACCGTGGTGCCGCGTGGTGATCCGGCCGTGGGCGTTACGCCCGCCCTTCTTCGGCAGCGGCACCAGCAGCGACTTCTCCGGAGTCGACCGGGTGATCTCGGCGAAGTCGGCGACGCTGGAGCCACGCCGGCCCGGCGTCGTCGGCTTGTACTTACGGATAGCCATTGTCTATACCCCTCAGCTGACCGGGCCGCCGAAGGCCTCGATACGGTCACCGTCAGCCAGCTTCACCATCGCCCGCTTGGTGTTCTTGCGCTTGCCGTACCCGGTGCGGGTGCGCTTGCGCTTGCCCTCGCGGTTGAGCGTGTTCACCGTCAGGACGCGCACGTCGAAGATCTGCTGAATCGCGATCTTGATGGCGGTCTTGTTGGCGTCCGGGTGCACCAGGAAGGTGTACCAGTTCTTGTTCAGCTCGCTGTAGCTCTTCTCCGAGACGACCGGCGCGAAGATGATGTCCCGCGGGTCGGCGATGGTGCTCACTTGTCGCTCTCCTCACCCTGCGCCCCACCGCGGACACCCAGGAACTCGTCCAGGGCCTCCTTGGTGAAGACCACGTCGTCGGCCACCAGCACGTCGTACGTGTTGAGCTGGCCGGCCTCCAGCAGGTGCACCCGGGGCTCGTTGCGCAGCGAGAGCCAGTTCAGCTCGTCGGTGCTGCTGAGCACCACCAGCACCCGCTTGGCCTCGGTCGCCTTGCGCAGCGTGGCGAGGGCGCCCTTGGTCGACGGCTTGTCGCCGGTGACGAAGGTCTCGACCACGTGCACCTGGCCGCCGCGGGCCCGGTCCGAGAGGGCGCCCCGCAGTGCGGCCGCCTTCATCTTCTTCGGGGTCCGCTGGCTGTAGTCGCGCGGGACCGGCCCGTGCACGACGCCACCGCCGGCGAACTGCGGCGCGCGGATCGAGCCCTGCCGGGCCCGACCGGTGCCCTTCTGCTTGTACGGCTTCTTGCCGCCACCGGCGACCTCGCCCCGGGTCTTGGTCTTGTGCGTGCCCTGCCGCGCGGCGGCGAGCTGGGCGACCACGACCTGGTGCATCAGCGCGATGTTCGCCTGCACGTCGAAGACCTCGGCGGGCAGCTCGACGGAGCCGCTCGCGGTGCCCTCGGCGGTCAGCACGTCAACGGTGGTCACAGCGCTCGTCCTCCGTTCGCGACTGCGAGGCTCGCAAGCTCACTCCTCGCGCTCACTGGGCACCGCCCTTCTTCGCGACGGCCTTGGCGGCCGAGCGGACCAGCACCAGCGCGCCCTTGGGGCCGGGGATGGCGCCGCGGACCAGCAGCAGGTTGTTCTCCGGGTCCACCGCCTGGATGGTGAGGTTCTGCACGGTGTAGCGTGCCCCACCCATCCGGCCGGCCATCCGGGTGCCCTTGAAGACCCGGCCCGGGGTGGCGCAGGCGCCGATCGATCCGGGCGAGCGGTGCTTGCGCTCGACACCGTGGCTGGCGCGCAGACCGTGGAAGCCGTGCCGCTTCATGGGACCGGCGAAGCCCTTGCCCTTGGTCCGGCCGGTCACGTCGATCGGCGTGCCGACGGCGAACGCCTCCACGCTGACCTCCTGCCCCAGCTCGTAGTCCGCGGCGTCGGTGGTGCGCAGCTCGACGATGTGCCGGCGCGGCGCCACGTTCGCCTTGGCGTAGTGGCCGGTGATCGGCTTCTTGACCTTCCGCGGGTCGACCACGCCGTACGCCAGCTGGACCGCGGAGTAGCCGTCCTTATCAGCGGTGCGGACCTGGGTCACGACACACGGTCCGGCCTGCACCACGGTCACCGGGACAACCTTGTTGTTGTCCCAGACCTGGGTCATGCCGAGCTTGGCGCCCAGGATGCCCTTCACTTGCCTGTCCATTAGTCCGGTCCCTACAGCTTGATCTCGATGTCGACGCCAGCCGGCAGGTCGAGGCGCATGAGCGAGTCGACCGTCTTGGGGGTCGGGTCGATGATGTCGATCAGACGCTTGTGCGTGCGCATCTCGAAGTGCTCACGCGAGTCCTTGTACTTGTGCGGCGAACGGATCACGCAGAAACGGTTGATCTCCGTGGGCAGCGGCACCGGGCCCGCGACCTGAGCCCCGGTACGCGTCACCGTCTCAACGATCTTGCGCGCCGAGGAGTCGACCACCTCGTGGTCGTACGCCTTGAGCCGGATGCGGATCTTCTGTCCCGCCATGGTGGCCTCTGTTCCTTCTCTCGCCTTGTCCGTCCCGCCCGCCCGCTCCAGCGGAGCCGCTCTCCCGGAGGGGGAGCGGGATGTTCCATGCCGGGCTCGGGCGCTGCCCAGTTCCCGTGCTGTCCGACCCCCGCGGTCGGGCGTGTCGCACCCCCGGGCCGGACTCCACCCCGGAAAGTCCGAGGCGGTCCCGCCCGTGCGGGAAGTATCGGGGCGCCGGAAATAGATCAACTACTCCCGGACGCCCAACAAGGGTGGCTGACTTGATCTCAATGTCGGTTTCCCGCCGTTGAGCAGCCAGCCACCCCGCCGGTACGCAACCTGACCAGTATGCCGTACTACCGCACGGCAACGCTAATCGGGGTTACCTGAATTACTTTGATTACTTGACGATCTTCGTGACGAACCCGGCGCCGACGGTCCGGCCACCCTCGCGGATCGCGAACTTGAGGTTTTCCTCCATCGCGATCGGCTGGATCAGCTTGACCGACATCGTGGTGTTGTCACCCGGCATGACCATCTCGGTGCCCTCGGGCAGCGTGACGACGCCGGTAACGTCCGTGGTCCGGAAGTAGAACTGCGGACGGTAGTTCTGGAAGAACGGGGTGTGCCGGCCACCCTCCTCCTTGGAGAGGATGTAGACGGTCGCCTCGAACTCCGTGTGCGGGGTGGTGGTGCCGGGCTTGACGACCACCATGCCGCGCTCGACGTCCTCGCGCTTGATGCCCCGGAGCAGCAGACCGACGTTCTCACCCGCGCGGGCCTCGTCGAGCAGCTTGCGGAACATCTCGATACCGGTGCAGACCGTCTTCTGCGACTTCTCGCGGATACCGACGAGCTCCACCTCCTCGTTCGGCTTGAGGATGCCGCGCTCGGCGCGACCGGTGACCACGGTGCCCCGACCGGTGATCGTGAAGACGTCCTCGATCGGCATCAGGAACGGCTTCTCGGTCTCCCGCTCCGGCTGCGGAATGGCGGTGTCGACAGCGCTCATCAGGTCCATGAGCTTGTCGGTCCACTCCGGGTCGCCCTCGAGCGCCTTCAGAGCCGACACCCGGACGACCGGCAGGTCGTCACCCGGGTACTCCTGCGCCGACAGCAGCTCGCGGACCTCGAGCTCGACCAGCTCGAGCAGCTCCTCGTCGTCGACCATGTCGCTCTTGTTCAGCGCCACGACGATGTAGGGAACGCCGACCTGGCGGGCCAGCAGCACGTGCTCGCGGGTCTGCGGCATCGGGCCGTCGGTCGCCGCGACCACCAGGATCGCGCCGTCCATCTGCGCGGCACCGGTGATCATGTTCTTGATGTAGTCGGCGTGACCGGGGCAGTCGACGTGTGCGTAGTGCCGCGCCTCGGTCTGGTACTCGACGTGTGCGATCGAGATCGTGATGCCCCGGGCCTTCTCCTCCGGCGCCTTGTCGATCTCGTCGAACGGCGTGTACGGGTTCAGGTCCGGCATCTTGTCGTGCAGGACCTTCGTGATGGCCGCCGTCAGCGTCGTCTTACCGTGGTCGATGTGACCAATGGTGCCGATGTTGACGTGCGGCTTAGTCCGCTCGAACTTCGCCTTCGCCACTGGTGTCCTCCTGTGGACTTCTTGGTTCGTACGCCCGGCACGCCATTCGGCGCTCAGGACTCTGTCGACAGCCTTTCCGACCGAGGTTCCCGGCCGGGAAGTCATGTGGGTCTTGCGGCGGTGAAACCTTCAGGCCCGGTCTAGCAGCCCGGCCCGTGGGCGCCGCGGGCGAGATTACTCGCCCGCCGCGCTCGCGGTATCACCGGCCCGGTGACTGGTCAGTGCGCGTTTCCGCTCACTCACCCGTCGCCTTCGCGATGATCTCCTTCGCCACGCTCGCGGGAACCTCGGCGTAGGAGTCGAACTGCATGCTGTAGCTAGCCCGGCCCTGGGTCTTCGACCGCAGGTCGCCGACATAGCCGAACATCTCCGACAGCGGCACCAGAGCCCGGACGATGCGAGCGCCGCTGCGCTCCTCCATCGCCTGGATGATGCCTCGGCGGGAGTTGAGGTCGCCGATCACGTCGCCCATGTTCTCCTCGGGCGTGGTGACCTCGACGGACATCATCGGTTCGAGCAGTGCCGGGTCGGCCTTGCGGGCCGCCTCCTTCAGCACCATCGAACCGGCGATCTTGAAGGCCATTTCCGACGAGTCGACCTCGTGGTACTGGCCGTCGAGCAGGGTCAGCTTCAGACCGACCAGCGGGAAGCCGGCGAGGATGCCGTACTGCATGGCGTCCTGGGCACCGGCGTCCACCGAGGGGATGAACTCCCTCGGGATCCGCCCGCCGGTGACCGCGTTCGCGAACTCGTACGTCGGCGAGTCGTTGTCCAGCGGCAGCGGTTCGAGGCTGACGATGACCCGGGCGTACTGCCCCGAACCACCGGTCTGCTTCTTGTGGGTGTACTCGACCTTCTCCACCTTGCGGCGGATGGTCTCCCGGTACGCGACCTGCGGCTTGCCGATGTTCGCCTCGACGTTGAACTCGCGGCGCATCCGGTCCACCAGGATGTCCAGGTGCAGCTCACCCATGCCGGAGATGACGGTCTGGCCGGTCTCCTCGTCGAGCTTGACCCGGAACGTCGGGTCCTCCTCGGCGAGCCGCTGGATGGCGGTGCTCAGCTTCTCCTGGTCGGCCTTTGTCTTCGGCTCGATCGCTACCTCGATGACCGGCTCCGGGAAGGTCATCGACTCCAGGATGACCGGGTTGGCCGGGTCGCAGAGGGTGTCTCCGGTGGTGGTCTGCTTCAGACCCTGCACCGCGATGATGTCGCCAGCCTGGGCCGAGCTGCGCTCTTCCCGCTTGTTGGCGTGCATCTGGTAGATCTTGCCGATCCGCTCCTTGCGGTCCTTGGTGGAGTTGATCACCTGCGATCCGGACTCCACCGTGCCCGAGTAGACGCGGACGTAGGTCAGCTTGCCCAGGTGCTTGTCGGTCTGAATCTTGAAGGCCAGCCCGGAGAACGGCTCGTTCTTGTCCGGCTTGCGCAGCATCGGGGTCTCGCCGTCGGGGGCGGTGCCCTCGATCGCCGGGACGTCCAGCGGCGACGGCAGGTAGTCGACCACCGCATCGAGCATCGGCTGGACACCCTTGTTCTTGAAGGCCGAACCGCAGAGCACCGGGTTCGCCTTGCCACCGATGGTGGCCCGCCGGATGGCGGCCTTGATCGCGTCGACGGAGAGTTCCTCGCCCTCGAGGTACTTCTCCATCACCGAGTCGTCGACGTCGGCGAGGGTCTCGATCAGCTTCTCGCGCCACTCGGCGGCCATGTCCGCGAGGTCGGCCGGAATCTCCTCGACCGCGTAGTCCTCGCCCTTCTGGGTCTCACCGCGCCAGGTCAGCGCCCGCATCCCGATCAGGTCGACGACGCCGATGTGATCGCCTTCCAGGCCGATCGGCACCTGCAGCACCAGCGGGGTGGCGTTGAGCCGGTCGATCATCATCTGCACGCAGCGGAAGAAGTCCGCCCCGGTCCGGTCGAGCTTGTTGACGAAGCACATCCGGGGGACGTTGTACTTGTCGGCCTGGCGCCAGACGTTCTCCGTCTGCGGCTCCACACCGGCGACACCGTCGTAGACGGCCACCGCACCGTCGAGCACCCGCAGCGACCGCTCGACCTCGACCGTGAAGTCGACGTGGCCGGGCGTGTCGATGATCTGGATCGTGTGGCCCTTCCACTCACACTTGGTGGCGGCGGAGGTGATGGTGATCCCCCGCTCCTGCTCCTGCTCCATCCAGTCCATGACGGCGGCGCCTTCGTGGACCTCACCGATCTTGTAGGTGATGCCGGTGTAGAACAGGATCCGCTCGGTGGTAGTGGTCTTACCGGCATCGATGTGCGCCATGATGCCGATGTTGCGTACGTTGGCGAGCGCGTCTGCGGCGGCCACTTCAATCCCTACTTGTCGTCTCGTCGTCGTCTCGTCGGTGTGATCGCGACCGTTGCCCGGGCTCCGGCGCGGCGGACCGCGCCGGAACCCGGCTGGCCGTCACCAGCGGTAGTGCGCGAAGGCCTTGTTGGACTCGGCCATCTTGTGGGTGTCCTCACGCCGCTTCACGGCGGCGCCAAGACCGTTGCTCGCGTCCAGCAGCTCGTTCATCAGCCGCTCGACCATCGTCTTCTCCCGGCGGGCGCGGGAGTAGGTGACCAGCCAGCGCAGGCCGAGCGTCGTGGCACGCTGCGGCTTGACCTCGACCGGCACCTGGTAGGTCGCGCCACCGACCCGGCGGCTGCGGACCTCCAGGGTCGGCTTCACGTTGTCCATCGCCCGCTTGAGCGTGACCACGGGGTCGGTGCCGGACTTCTCCCGGCAGCCCTCCAGGGCCTCGTAGACGATGCGCTCGGCGAGCTGACGCTTGCCGCGGAGCAGGATCTTGTTCACCAGCTGGGTGACCAGCGGGGAGTTGTACACCGGGTCCGCGACCAGCGGCCGGCGCGGAGCAGGGCCCTTACGCGGCATGTCAGCTCTTCTCCTTCTTCGCGCCGTAGCGGCTACGGGCCTGCTTGCGGTTGCGGACGCCCTGGGTGTCCAGCGAACCGCGGACGATCTTGTAACGCACGCCCGGAAGGTCCTTCACACGGCCGCCACGGACCAGCACGAGGGAGTGCTCCTGGAGGTTGTGCCCGACGCCCGGGATGTAGGCGGTCACCTCGATCTGGCTGCTGAGCTTCACCCGAGCGACCTTGCGCAGCGCGGAGTTCGGCTTCTTGGGGGTGGTGGTGTACACGCGCGTGCACACGCCGCGCCGCTGAGGACTCCCCTTCAGCGCCGGCGTCTTGGTCTTACTCGTCTTCGCCTGGCGGCCCTTGCGGACCAACTGCTGGATCGTGGGCACCGGGTTTTCCGCTCCCTTCGGCCGCCCTCTGCGACCGCGCCGTGTGTCTTAGCCGCCCGTACGGGTGGGCTCTCTTACCTTCCAACCAGGGCCGTCTCGGGACGATCCCGGCACCCGCGGTCGGGCGTGTCGCCCGCTCGCGGTTTCCGCCGTCGCTCGTCGACGCCGGATTCCAGCTCGTCGGCACGCTGGGGCGTAGCCGACTCGTTTCGACTTTGTCGTGGGTTGCTCGATTGCCACCACGTGGACTCGGGCACACGCACGAGTTGCCCGGGCATGCCCGGGCACGAGAGGAAAGAGTACCTACCGTGAGTGGGCACGTCAAAACAGGACTCCGGGAGGTCGTCGAGCAACCCCCGGCCAGGCCCGGATCTCCGCGTCGCTCCCGAGAAGCACTGCCGGTTTTCAAGTGTACCGGCTGATCCCGCGATCGGCCCGTCGGCCCGGTAAGCCGACGGCCGTCCGCCCGCCGACGGCGCTCAGGCCAGTTGCAGCAGCACTGCCACGGCCAGCGCGAGCACCGTCAGCGCGAGGCCCACACCGGCACAGCTGAGGCCGGCGATCGCCAGCCCCCGGCCGGTGAACCGGACCGGCGGCGCCGCGGAGCCCGGCGCGGCTGCGGGCGTCACGCGGCGACGGCCGGCCCAGAGCGCCCGGCCGATGGGCGAGGTCTGCCGGCGGCCCAGCTCGCCCAGCAGCACGCCGGCCAGGCCGAGCAGCCCGGCGAGCACCGCGAAGGCGCCCGCGACCCAGCCGCCCCAGTCCTCCGGGCTGCTGCCGGCGAGGCCCAGGCAGCCGGCGGTGAGGGCGACCAGCACGGATCCGACCCCGGTCACCAGCGAGGCCACCGCCGGCCCTGAGGTGACCGGAGCCACCTCGAGATGTACCAGGCCGAACGGCGTACCCGGGACCGCGTCCACCCGGCTGGGCGCCCGCAGCGACTCGCGGGGTGGCGCCGGCACCGCGGCCGGTCCACCGCCGCCGGCCGGGCCCGCTCCGCCGGCCAGACCGGGCATGCCGGGGTACGCCGTCGGCGCACCGCCCGGCGTCGCGGCCCGCAGCGGCTCCGCCACCGGGTACCCGGCGACGCCGGCCGCCCCCGGCGTACCCGCGGGGGGCGGGCCGGAGATCGGAACCGCCGGCACCGGGCCGGAATCCTGGCCGGGCGCCCAGGCGGAGGTCACCGGGGTCGGCGGCGGGACGGGGCTCGGTGCCCAGGTCGGGTTCGCCGGGAGCGGGGCGGTGGAGGCGCCTGCCCAGCCAGTGCCGGCGACCCCCGGCCCGGCCTCGGACCCGGTCGGCGCGGGGCGGGACCATTCGCTGGCCAATCCGCCCCGCTCCCCCGGCGCGCTCGTCGGCGACGCTGCGGCAGTCGGCGGCAGCGTGTACGAGGGTTCGTGGTAGCGAGGCTCGGGCCCGGCGGGCTGCCCCGGCGTCTCGTCCGCCGCGCGCTCCACCCCGGGTGGCTGCGCCTCCTCCGTCACGAAAATCCCCCTGCACACCACCGAGCCGCCAACCACGGCGGAACCGACCGGCCGAGGAGAATCCGTCGACCGGGCCCGACACGTCGTGCCAAGGTCAGGTTACCGCCGCGCGGCCAGCCGCCACCGGCCCGGTTACGTCCGGTAGCCCTGCCACCGAACCACCCCTCCGCCGGCGGCCTGGTCAGTCGACCCCGGGCGCGAAGTCCTGGCCCACCGAGCCGTCGGCCAGATTCACCACACCGATCACGGTCGCCGCCACCAGCGCGGTCGCGGCGAGGGCGACGCCGGCCCAGGCCAGCCGCTCACCGCGACGCAGCCAGGCGGCACCCGTCAGATAACCGCGGGAGGCGTACGCCTCCCGGCGGGCCTGCCGGGCCAGCACCATCGCCAGCGTCGCCGGGACGATGCCCCCGACCAGTGGACCGGTCAGCAGCGCCACCAGGCCGAGGGCGAAGACCGCCCGGGACTTGGTGGAACGCACCGGATCCGGGTCGAGCGGATGCCGCGTCCCCGGGTTGGCGGCCGGCATCGTGGTCACCCCGCCAGCCTACCCAACCCGGCGTGCACGGCCGGAAAAGCGAGGCGCCCCGCTCGTCGACCGACGAGCGGGGCGCCTCAGGTGTCGCCTTAGCGGTACGACCCGAAGTCGAAGTCGTCCAGCGGCACCGCCTGGCCGCTGGCCGGCCCGAACCCGTAGTCGGTCTCCGGGTAGCCGGTCATCGAGTAGACCTTGGCCTTCGCCTCCTCGGTCGGCTCGACCCGGATGTTGCGGTACTTGCTGATGCCCGTACCGGCCGGGATGAGCTTACCGATGATGACGTTCTCCTTGAGACCGATCAGCGAGTCGCTCCGGGCGTGGATCGCCGCGTCCGTGAGTACCCGGGTGGTCTCCTGGAAGGACGCCGCCGACAGCCACGAGTCGGTGGCCAGCGACGCCTTGGTGATACCCATCAGCACCGGCCGGCCCGCCGCGGGCTCGCCGCCCTCGGAGACGAGTCGGCGGTTCTCCGACTCGAACAGTGCCCGGTCGACCAGCACACCCGGCAGGAACTCGGTCGCGCCGGAGTCGATCACCGTCACCCGCTTGAGCATCTGGCGGATGATGATCTCGATGTGCTTGTCGTGGATGAGCACACCCTGCGACCGGTAGACCTCCTGGACCTCCTGGGTCAGGTGGACCTGCACCGCCCGCGGGCCGAGGATCCGCAGCAGCTCGTGCGGGTCGATCGTGCCCTTGGTGAGCTTCTGGCCGACGTCGACGTGATCCCCGTCGTGCGCCTGGAGCGGCACCCGCTTGGAGATCTTGTCGTACACGATCTCGTCGCTGCCGTCGTCCGGCACCACGATGATCTTGCGCGACCGCTCGCCGTCCTCGATCCGGATCCGGCCCGGCGTGTCGGCGATCGGCGCCTTGCCCTTCGGGACCCGGGCTTCGAAGATCTCCTGGACCCGGGGCAGACCCTGGGTGATGTCCTCACCCGCGACACCACCGGTGTGGAAGGTACGCATCGTGAGCTGCGTACCCGGCTCACCGATCGACTGGGCGGCGATGATGCCGACCGCCTCGCCGACGTCCACGGTCTTGCCGGTCGGCAGCGAGCGGCCGTAGCACGCCCCGCAGACGCCGAGCTTGGACTCGCAGGTGAGCACGCTGCGGACCCGTACGGTGTCCACCCCGGCCCCCACGATCCTGTCGACCAGGATCGTGTTGATGTCCGCACCCCGCTCGGCGACCAGGTTGCCGTCCGGGCCCTTGATGTCGTCGGCCAGGGTCCGGGCGTGCACGCTGGTCTCCACGTGCTCGTGTGCCACCAGCCTGCCGTCGAGCTGGGTCGCGATCTGCATCGGGATGGCGCGGTCGGTGCCGCAGTCCTCCTCGCGGATGATCACGTCCTGCGAGACGTCCACCAGACGACGGGTCAGGTAACCCGAGTCGGCGGTACGCAGCGCCGTGTCGGCGAGACCCTTCCGGGCACCGTGCGTGGAGATGAAGTACTCCAGCACGGAGAGACCCTCCCGGTAGCTGGCCTTGATCGGCCGCGGGATGATCTCACCCTTCGGGTTGGCCACCAGACCACGGATCGCCGCGATCTGCCGGAGCTGAAGCAGGTTACCGCGGGCACCCGAGTTGATCATCTTCCACAGCGGGTTCTCCTGCGGCAGCGCGGTCTCCATCTCCTTGGCGACCTCGTTGGTCGCCTTGGTCCAGATCTCGATGAGCTCGCCGCGACGTTCCTCGGCGGTCATCAGACCCCGCTGGTACTGCTTGTCGATCCGCTCGGCTTCCTTCTCGTACCGCTCCAGGATCTCCCGCTTGCGCGGCGGCGCGATGACGTCCTCCATGCCGATCGTCACGCCGGACCAGGTGGCCCAGTGGAAACCGGCCTCCTTGAGCCCGTCGAGCGTCGCGGCCAGGGCCACCTTCGGGAACCGCTCGGCGAGATCGTTGACGATCGCGGAGAGCTGCCCCTTGCGGATCTCGTAGTTCACGAACCGGTAGCCGACCGGCAGGGTCTCGTTGAAGAGCACCCGGCCGAGCGTGGTCTCCACGGTCAGCGGCTCACCCGGAACCCAGCCCTCCGGCGCGGTCCACCGCGAGGCACCGGGGCCGTTGTCCACCTCGACCACACCGCGCAGCCGGACCTTCACCGGGGTCTGCAGGTGCAGCTCACCGTTGTCGAAGGCCATCCGCGCCTCGGCGTCCGAGCTGAACGCCCGGCCCTCGCCGACCTCACCCGGGGTGAGGTGGGTCAGGTGGTAGAGGCCGATGACCATGTCCTGGGTGGGCATGGTGACCGGCTTGCCGTCCGCCGGCTTGAGGATGTTGTTGGACGAGAGCATCAGGATCCGGGCCTCGGCCTGCGCCTCGGCGGACAGCGGTACGTGCACCGCCATCTGGTCACCGTCGAAGTCCGCGTTGAACGCGGTGCAGACCAGCGGGTGGATCTGGATCGCCTTGCCCTCGACGAGCTGCGGCTCGAACGCCTGGATGCCCAGCCGGTGCAGGGTCGGCGCCCGGTTCAGCAGCACCGGGTGCTCGCCGATGACCTCTTCCAGCACGTCCCAGACGACCGGCCGCTGCCGCTCGACCATCCGCTTCGCGGACTTGATGTTCTGTGCGTGGTTGAGGTCGACCAGCCGCTTCATCACGAACGGCTTGAACAGCTCCAGCGCCATCTGCTTGGGCAGGCCGCACTGGTGCAACTTGAGCTGCGGACCGACCACGATCACGGAACGACCGGAGTAGTCGACCCGCTTGCCCAGCAGGTTCTGCCGGAACCGGCCCTGCTTGCCCTTGAGCATGTCCGACAGCGACTTCAGTGGCCGGTTACCCGGGCCGGTGACCGGCCGACCACGCCGGCCGTTGTCGAACAGCGCGTCCACGGCCTCCTGGAGCATCCGCTTCTCGTTGTTGACGATGATCTCGGGCGCGCCGAGGTCGATCAGTCGCTTGAGCCGGTTGTTCCGGTTGATCACACGGCGGTAGAGGTCGTTCAGGTCCGAGGTCGCGAACCGGCCACCATCGAGCTGCACCATCGGGCGCAGGTCCGGCGGGATCACCGGTACGCAGTCCAGCACCATGCCGAGCGGCGAGTTGCGGGTGTTCAGGAACGCCGCCACGACCTTGAGCCGCTTGAGCGCCCGGATCTTCCGCTGGCCCTTACCACTACGGATGATCTCGCGGAGGTTGTCCGCCTCGGCGTCCAGGTCCATGTTCTGGACCAGCGCCTTGATCGCCTCGGCACCCATCCCACCGGTGAAGTACTCGCCGAACCGGTCCCGCAGCTCGCGGTAGAGCAGCTCGTCGGTGACCAGCTGCTTCGGCTCCAGCTTGCGGAAGGTGTCCAGCACCTCGTCGAGGCGGTCGATCTCGCGCTGGGCCCGGTCGCGGATCTGGCGCATCTCGCGCTCTCCGCCCTCCTTGACCTTGCGCCGGACGTCCGCCTTGGCACCCTCGGCCTCCAGCTCGGCCAGGTCGGCCTCGAGCTTGGCGGCCCGCTTCTCGATCTCCGAGTCGCGGCTGTTCTCCGCCTGCCGCTTCTCGGCGAGGATCTCGTTCTCCACCGTCGAGAGGTCGCGGTGCCGCGCCTCCGTGTCGACGCTGGTCACCACGTACGACGCGAAGTAAATGATCTTTTCGAGGTCCTTCGGCGCCAGGTCGAGCAGGTAGCCCAGCCGGCTCGGCACACCCTTGAAGTACCAGATGTGCGTGACCGACGCGGCCAGCTCGATGTGGCCCATCCGCTCACGCCGCACCTTGGAGCGGGTCACCTCGACACCGCAGCGCTCACAGATGATGCCCTTGAACCGGACCCGCTTGTACTTACCGCAGTAGCACTCCCAGTCCCGCTGCGGGCCGAAGATCTTCTCGCAGAAGAGCCCGTCCTTTTCCGGCTTCAGGGTGCGGTAGTTGATCGTCTCAGGCTTCTTAACCTCGCCGTGCGACCACTGACGGATGTCGTCAGCGGTGGCCAGGCCAATCCGCAACTCGTCGAAGAAGTTGACGTCGAGCACGTTATATGTCCCTCGTGTCGTGTCGTTTTCTGTTGCTAGCACCCGGGGTTGGGGTTCGGGGTGGCTCGAGCCGCCCCGAACCCACCACCCACCTACACCTCTTCGACCGAGCTCGGCTCACGCCGGGACAGGTCGATGCCGAGTTCCTCCGCGGCCCGGAAGACCTCGTCGTCGGTCTCGCGCATCTCCAGGGCCACACCGTCGCTGGAGAGCACCTCTACGTTGAGGCACAGCGACTGGAGCTCCTTGAGCAGCACCTTGAAGGACTCCGGGATGCCCGGTTCGGGAATGTTCTCGCCCTTGACGATCGCCTCGTACACCTTGACCCGGCCGAGGACGTCGTCGGACTTGATCGTCAGCAGCTCCTGCAGGGCGTACGCGGCGCCGTACGCCTGCATCGCCCAGCACTCCATCTCGCCGAACCGCTGGCCACCGAACTGCGCCTTACCACCCAGCGGCTGCTGCGTGATCATCGAGTACGGGCCGGTCGACCGAGCGTGGATCTTGTCGTCGACCAGGTGGTTCAGCTTGAGGATGTAGATGTAGCCGACCGCGATCGGGTCGGGCAGCGGCTCGCCGGAACGTCCGTCGAAGAGCTGCGCCTTGCCGCTCGCGCCGATCAGCTGCTTGCCGTCCCGGTTGGGCAGGGTCGACGAGAGCAGACCGGAGATCTCCTCCTCCTTGGCGCCGTCGAAGACCGGCGTCGCCACGTTGGTGTCCGGCTCGGACTCGTGCGCGTCGATCGACCGCAGCGCCCGCTTCCAGTCCGCGTCCTCGCCCTGTACCTGCCAGCCGGTCTTGGCGACCCACCCGAGGTGGGTTTCCAGCACCTGGCCGATGTTCATCCGGCTCGGCACGCCGAGCGGGTTGAGCACGATGTCGACCGGGGTGCCGTCCTCCAGGAACGGCATGTCCTCGACCGGCAGGATCTTGGAGATGACGCCCTTGTTGCCGTGCCGGCCAGCGAGCTTGTCACCGTCCTGGATCTTCCGCTTCTGCGCCACGTAGACCCGGACCAGCTCGTTGACGCCCGGCGGCAGCTCGTCGCCGTCCTCCCGGGAGAAGGTCCGTACGCCGATGACCGTGCCGGTCTCGCCGTGCGGCACCTTCAGCGAGGTGTCCCGGACCTCGCGCGCCTTCTCGCCGAAGATCGCGCGGAGCAGCCGCTCCTCCGGGGTCAGCTCGGTCTCGCCCTTGGGCGTAACCTTGCCGACCAGGATGTCGCCGGTGACGACCTCGGCACCGATCCGGATGATGCCACGCTCGTCGAGGTCGGCGAGCATCTCCTCGCTGACGTTCGGGATGTCGCGGGTGATCTCCTCCGGACCGAGCTTGGTGTCCCGGGCGTCGACCTCGTGCTCCTCGATGTGGATCGAGGTGAGGGCATCCTGCTGGACGAGGCGCTGCGACAGGATGATCGCGTCCTCGTAGTTGTGGCCCTCCCACGGCATGAACGCGACCAGCAGGTTGCGGCCGAGCGCCATCTCGCCGTCGTCGGTGCACGGACCGTCCGCGATGACCTGGCCCGCCTCCACCCGGTCGCCCTCGAAGACGATCGGCTTCTGGTTGACGCAGGAGCCCGCGTTGGAGCGACGGAATTTGTGCAGCAGGTAGGTACGCCGGTGGCCGTCGTCCTGGTGCACCGTCACGTAGTCGGCGCACAGGTCCTCGACCACGCCGCCGACCTCGGCGACGACCACGTCACCGGCGTCCACCGCGGCCCGGTACTCCATACCGGTACCGACCAGCGGCGCCTCGGCCTTGACCAGCGGCACCGCCTGGCGCTGCATGTTCGCGCCCATCAGTGCCCGGTTGGCGTCGTCGTGCTCGAGGAACGGAATCATGGCGGTGGCGACCGACACCATCTGGCGCGGCGACACGTCCATGTAGTCGACCGCGGTGGGAGCGACGTAGTCGACCTCACCGCCCTTCCGGCGGACCAGGACCCGGTCCTCGGCGAAGGTGCCGTCCGCACGCAGCGCGGTGTTGGCCTGCGCCTTGACGAACCGGTCCTCCTCGTCGGCGGTCAGGTAGTCGATCTGGTCGGTGACCCGGCCCTCGACCACCTTCCGGTACGGCGTCTCGATGAAGCCGAACGGGTTGACCCGGCCGAAGGTCGACAGGGCGCCGATCAGGCCGATGTTCGGGCCTTCCGGCGTCTCGATCGGGCACATCCGGCCGTAGTGCGACGGGTGCACGTCCCGGACCTCGAAGCCGGCCCGCTCCCGGGACAGACCACCCGGGCCGAGCGCGCTCAGCCGGCGCCGGTGGGTCAGGCCCGCCAGCGGGTTGGTCTGGTCCATGAACTGGGACAGCTGCGACGTACCGAAGAACTCCTTGATCGCCGCCACCACCGGGCGGATGTTGATCAGGGTCTGCGGGGTGATCGCCTCGACGTCCTGGGTGGTCATCCGCTCGCGGACCACCCGCTCCATCCGGGAGAGGCCGACCCGAACCTGGTTCTGGATCAGCTCGCCCACGGTACGGAGCCGGCGGTTGCCGAAGTGGTCGATGTCGTCGGCCTCGTAGCCCTCCTCACCGGCGTGCAGCCGGCAGAGGTACTCCACGGTGGCGACGATGTCGTCCTCGGTCAGCGTGCCGGTGTTGATCGGCACGTCCAGCTCGAGCTTCTTGTTGAACTTGTATCGGCCGACCTTGGCGACGTCGTACCTCTTCGGGTTGAAGAAGAGGTTGTCGAGCAGGGTCTGGGCGTTCTCCCGGGTGGGAGGCTCGCCCGGCCGGAGCTTGCGGTAGATGTCGAGCAGTGCCTCGTCCACCCCGGCGATGTGGTCCTTCTCCAGGGTGGTCATCATCAGCTCGGACCAGCCGAACCGCTCGCGGATCTGCTCGTTGGTCCAGCCGATCGCCTTGAGCAGGACGGTGACGGCCTGCCGGCGCTTACGGTCGATGCGGACACCCACGGTGTCGCGCTTGTCGATGTCGAACTCCAGCCAGGCACCCCGACTCGGGATGACCTTGACGCTGGAGAGATCGCGGTCGGAGGTCTTGTCCGGCTGCTTGTCGAAGTAGACGCCCGGGGACCGGACGAGCTGGCTGACCACCACGCGCTCGGTGCCGTTGATGATGAAGGTGCCCTTCGGCGTCATCATCGGGAAGTCACCCATGAACACCGTCTGGCTCTTGATCTCGCCGGTGGTGTTGTTGGTGAACTCCGCGGTCACGAACAGCGGGGCGCAGTAGGTCAGGTCCTTCTCCTTACACTCCTCGATCGAGGCCTTGACCTCGTCGAAGCGGGGCGCGGAGAAGGAAAGCGACATAGTGCCAGAGAAGTCCTCAATGGGACTGATCTCGTCGAGGATCTCGGCGAGACCCGATCGAGCGTGCGGGTCGTCGGCCGACCGGCCCTGCCAAGCCTCGTTGCCGACCAGCCAGTCAAACGACTCGTTCTGGATGGCGAGGAGGTTGGGGACCTCGAGGTGTTCGGTAATCCTGCCGAAGGAGATTCGGCGGGGCGCGAAAGCGCTCGACGTACGACTGGTCTTCGCAGGGCGGGAAGCTGCCAAGATGCGTCCTTCCGAGGACCGGTGCTGCTAGATGCGGCTGTCACGCGTGCACTCCAATGGCCCCACTCCAAACGCCCAAAACTGGACATTCCGAGCAGGGGTCAAGTCGGAAGGCAGCGCAAACTAGCAGTGTAGCCGAGCGGCTAACCGCTGTCCAGCCCACCACGGCAGGGCGTTGCAGAACGTGTCGCCAGCCGCCGGCTGGCGCGCGCCGAGCGCGCTCACACGTCCCGCACGCATCCCGCTAGGCCTCGTAGGGGCCAGCGGCTCGTGGTGCTCCGTGGCCCTTACCCAGGTGTCGGCCGTCGCAAGCGCGGAAGGTCTTGCTGATGTCAGCGTGCCTGCCGGTTCCTGCCGCGTCAAGGGCTGATGACCGGGTCGGGCGACGTCTTTGCCCGGGTCGCCATCCGAGCCTGACCGGCCGGACGGGCCGACGACGGCCGTCCGAGGCGCCAAAGCCCTGATCATCGACGGTCGCAGCCTGTCAACGAACGGAGACGGGCGGCGATCCGGCGCCGGACCGCCGCCCGTCGGCGACATTGCTGTGCGTCAGCTCACTAGCCGACGCGAACCGCCTCCGGTGGCCCGTACCTCCGCAGCCCCCCGCTCGGCGGAACGGAGAGCTGGTCGGTACGGGCGCCCGGGGGCGACGCGGTGCGGAACTACTTGAGGGTGACCTTCGCGCCCTCGGCCTCGAGCTTGGCCTTGGCCTTGTCGGCGGCCTCCTTGTTGGCCTTCTCCAGGACCGGCTTCGGCGCGCCCTCGACGAGGTCCTTGGCCTCCTTCAGGCCCAGGCCGGTCAGCTCACGCACGACCTTGATGACCTGGATCTTCTTGCCGCCGTCGGCCTCCAGGATGACGTCGAACTCGTCCTGCTCCGGCTCGGCCTCGGCCGCCGGGGCCGCAGGGCCACCGGCAGCGATGGCCACCGGTGCGGCGGCGGTCACGTCGAAGGTGGTCTCGAACTGCTTCACGAACTCCGAGAGCTCGATCAGCGTCATCTCCTTGAACGCGTCGAGCAGCTCTTCGGTGCTGAGCTTCGCCATGGTGTCTGGCGTCCTTTCCTAATCTCTTACACGAATATCGGGGGTACCGGAGGGCTGGCCGCTCAGGCCTGCCCCTCCTTCTCACGCTTGTCCTGCAGGGCAGCCGCCAGGCGGGCGGTCTGCGCCAGCGGCGCCTGGAACAGGGCAGCGGCCTTGCTCAGGCTGCCCTTCATCGCGCCGGCCATCTTGGCCAGCAGCACCTCACGGGACTCGAGGTCGGCGAGCTTGTTGACCTCGTCCGCGGTGATCGCCCGGCCCTCGAAGACGCCACCCTTGATGACGAGCTTCGGGTTGGCCTTCGCGAACTCCCGCAGACCCTTCGCCGCCTCGACCACGTCGCCGGAGACGAAGGTCAGCGCGGTAGGACCGGTGAACAGCTCGTCGAGGCCGGCAATGCCAGCGTCCGTCGCGGCGCGCTTGGCCAGCGTGTTCTTCGCCACCTCGTAGGTCGTGTCCCGACCGAGCGAGCGGCGTAGCTGGGTGAGCTGGGAAACCGTCAGGCCGCGGTACTCGGTGAGCACGGTGGCTCCCGAGTTGCGGAAGTATTCGGTGAGCTCGGCGACGGCGGTGGCCTTGTCGGCCCGAACCGGCTTGTCCGCCATGTCCCTCCTCTCTCGTTGCTCCAGGCTGATCACGGCCCGATCGGCCGTCTGGGCGCGATCGGAGCCCGGGTGCGGATCGGAAGTTCCGCCGCAACGAGAGAAGCCCCGGCGCAGGGCGCACGGGGCGGGGAAGGTCATGCGGACACGACCTGGCACGCTACCGTCTCCCCTGCGCGGGCCGCCCGTCGAGCGGGACCTTCGACCGTGCCGGGGCACGGTGACCAGCGGTCTCTGGGTTAGAACGTCGGCCAGACTAGCTGGCCGACTTATCAGAGTACGGGATGCCTGCCGTAACGGCCAAATCACCCGAGGTGGTCCGGCTCACGTCCGGCCCGTCCCCGCTCAGGCGCCACCGTCCCCCGGCTCAGGTCCGGCGGCGGCGCAGCCAGGCGTACCCGGCCAGCGCCGCAGCGCTCCAGAGCAGGGCGTGCCCGGTCAACTGGGCCACCGACCAGCCGGTCGGCCCGGCGGTGCTGGCCCGGGCGGTGGCGAGTACCGGGGGCGCGATCCAGGGCAGCACCGAGTCCTTCAACCCGAGGACGTACACCCCGACCACCCCGCCGACCATGGCGGCTAGCCCGTACAGCGGGCTGTTGGTCGCCGCCCGGCTGGCCAGCGCGCCCAGGCCGACGGCCGCCGGCAGGACCAGCAGGTGTGCCCAGAGCCCGACCGTCAGGCCCAGCCCGAGCGGCAGGTCGCCGTCCCGTTGGGGCCCGGTCACCCCGCCCACCAGCCAGGGCAGCAGCAGCGCGACCGGGACCAGGGCCAGCCCGGCCAGCCCGGCGGCGAGGATCCCGCCGGCCAACTCCGCCCGGCGGCCGGCGGCGACCACGGCAAGCCGGCGCTGGATGTCCGGCTCGGTGTCCAGCAGCAGCTTGGTCTGCCAGGTCAGGACCGGGAAGAGCACCACGGCGGAGACCCCGTACGCCTCGGCGGCCTGCGCGGCACCGCCCCCGTACAGCACGGTGAGTGCGACCAGCCCGGCGATCAGCGGCGGCAGCGCCCGGGCGGTCCGGACGAATCCCGCCAACCGCATCCGGGCCAGCGCGGTCACGACGCCTCCCCGGTGGCCGCGCCGGGTTTGGTCGGCTGCTCGCCGCCCCCGTCGACCGCCCCGGCCGCTCCGGCCGCCTTGGCTGGAATGGCTGGAACAGCCGGAACACCGGGAACAGCCGGAACGGCCTGGGCACCGGGGACGGTCCGGGTGCCCCTGGCCGCCGGGGTGCGGTGCGGGGCGGGCACTTCGGCCGCGAGGTCAGCATGTCCGGCGGCCGGTGGCTCGGCACGGCGTACCCCGAGCACCTGGTGGCCGGCGCGGCGCAGCGCGGCGACGGTCTCCAGGGCCCGCTCGGTCGGCACCGCGATCTCCACCACGGAGGTCCCGGCCCCGGCGGCCCGCTGGTCGGCACCGGCCGGAGACACGGCGGAGACACCCCCGGCAGGGGTCGGAGGCACGGCGGAGGCAGTCCCGGCAGGGGTCTCGGCCCCGGCGGGCCGCTGGCCGCCGGAGCCCGGAGACAGGACGCTCACGGTCCCGTCGGCCACGCTCCACTGCGCGGCGTGCGGCAGCCGGACCGTCTCGCCACGGTGGTCGCTGACCAGTACGGCGCCGCCGTCGTCGAGTACCTCCCCGATCAGCTCGGGGACCAGTTCGCGGGTGGCCGCGTCCAGCCCCTCCCATGGTTCGTCGAGGACGAGCAGTCCGGGCGGACGGAGCAGGGCCTGGGCCAGCCCGACCTTCTGGGCGGTGCCCTTGGAGAGCGCCGGCAGCCGGACGTCGCGGTACGCCGCCAGCCCGAGGCGCTCGATCCAGCCGGTCACGGTACGAGCGGCTGCCGCGGCCGAGAGCCCCCGGATCCGCCCCATCCCGGTGAGGTACTGGTCGACGGTGTACGGCTGGTCCGCCGGAAAGCGCTCCGGCACCCAGCCGACCGCACTGGGCCGGTCCCGGACCACACCCCGGGTCGGGTCCAGTACGCCCACCGCCACCTGGAGCAGCGTCGACTTGCCCACGCCGTTGCGGCCGAGCACCACGGCGCTCTGCCCGGGGCCGATCTCCAGCTCGACCGCGCGCAGCACCCACGGGGCGCGGACGCCGTACCGCAGCCAGACCTGATCCAGTCGCACGGATAGCAGAGTGCCATAGCGCCGCCGGAACACGGAGCCGCAGCGCGCCGGAGGGTGGTGGTGACACCGATCCGGAGCCCGCCGGTGCAACGGAAACGCCGACGCGGGGCGCCCGCGAAACGTCGCTGGGCGCCCCGCGTCGGACGGGACTGACCGGTTCGGTCGAGACTCAGGCCTCGGCCGACTCCCGCAGGTTCTTCACCACGTTCGGGTCGACCGGAACGCCCGGGCCCATCGTGGTGGTGAGGGTGACCTTCCTGAGGTACTTGCCCTTGGCCGCGGACGGCTTGGTCCGGAGGACCTCGTCGAGCACCGCGGCGTAGTTCTCCACCAGCTGGGCCTCGGAGAACGAGGCCTTGCCGATGATCAGGTGCAGGTTGGAGTGCTTGTCCACCCGGAAGGTGATCTTGCCGCCCTTGATGTCCGAGACGGCCTTGGTGACGTCCATGGTCACCGTGCCGGTCTTCGGGTTCGGCATGAGACCGCGCGGGCCCAGGATCCGCGCGATCCGGCCGATCTTGGCCATCTGGTCCGGCGTGGCGATCGCCGCGTCGAAGTCCAGCCAGCCCTCCTGGATCCGGGCGACCAGCTCGTCGGTGCCGACCACGTCCGCTCCGGCGGCGGTCGCCTCCTCGGCCTTGGCGCCGGCCGCGAAGACGATCACGCGGGCGGTCTTGCCGGTGCCGTGCGGAAGGTTGACCGTGCCCCGGACCATCTGGTCGGCCTTACGGGGGTCGACGCCGAGGCGCATAGCGACCTCGACCGTAGCGTCGAACTTGACCGTGCTGCTCCCCTTGGCCAGCTTGACGGCCTCGATCGGGGTGTAGAGCTTGTCCCGGTCGATGGCCTCGGCGGCCTTGCGGTAGCTCTTGCTGCGCTGCATCTCTGATTACTCCTGTGGTGTCTGGCGGGCTGCGGAGTGCCGCGGCCCTCCCACGAACTGGTCGTGCCGGTCAGGGGTGGTAGGAGGACCTATTCCTTGACCGTGATGCCCATCGACCGGGCGGTGCCGGCGATGATCTTCTCGGCCTGGTCGAGGTCGTTGGCGTTCAGGTCGGCCATCTTCTTCTCGGCGATCTCGCGCAGCTGGGCGCGGGTAACCGAGCCGACCTTCTGGCTCTGCGGGACGCCGGAGCCCTTCTGCACGCCGGCAGCCTTGATCAGCAGTCGGGCGGCGGGCGGGGTCTTCAGCACGAAGGTGAAGGTCCGGTCCTCGTACACGCTGATCTCGGCCGGCACGATGTCACCGCGCTGCGACTCGGTCTGCGAGTTGTAGGACTTGCAGAACTCCATGATGTTGACGCCGTGCTGACCCAGCGCCGGACCGACCGGCGGCGCCGGGGTGGCCTGGCCCGCCGGGAGCTGAAGCGTGAACGTCTTGACGAGCTTCTTCTTCGGAGGCATGTCTCTTCCTGGGCTTGAAACTGGGGAACGTGCACCTGAGGTCACCCGTTGACGCGCACGGTCAAGCGCGCCTACGTGGCGGGCGACGTTCAAGAGTAGCGCAGCGCCCTCGCGGACGCCGTGCCGAGGTCGGCCGAGGCCCGATGGGGCTGGCCGGGCCGAGCCCTGACGCGGCCCGGCCCGCCGGGCGGCCCGTCAATCAGATCTTGGCGACCTGGTTGAAGTTGAGCTCGACCGGAGTCTCCCGACCGAAGATCGACACCAGGACCTTGAGCTTCTGCTGGTCGGCGTTGATCTCGCTGATCGTGGCCGGCAGCGACGCGAAGGCGCCGTCGGTCACGGTGACCGAGTCACCGACCTCGAAGTCGAGCACCTTGACCTCCGGCTTCGCCTTCTTGGTCTCGGTCTCCACCGCCGGGGCGAGCCACTTGAGCACCTCGTCGAGCGAGAGTGGCGCCGGCCGGTCGGCCCGGTCGGTCGCGCCGACGAAGCCGGTCACCCCCGGAGTGTTGCGCACGCAGGAGTACGACTCCGGGGTCAGCTCCATCCGGACCAGGATGTAGCCCGGGAAGACCTTGTTCTGGACCTGGAGGCGCTTGCCGTTCTTGACCTCGACCTCTTCCCGGGTCGGCACCTCGACCTGGTAGATGAACTCCTCCATGTCGAGGCTGGTGATCCGGGTCTCCAGGTTCGTCTTGACCTTGTTCTCGTAACCGGCGTACGAGTGGACCACAAACCAGTCACCGGGCGCATAGCGCAGCTTCTGCCGCAGCTCGGCGACCGGGTCGTAGTCCTCGTCCGGCGCCTCGGCGGCGGCGAACTCCGGCTCGTTGGCGGCCTCGACCGACTCGGTACCGCTCGCCGTCGCCACCGCGGACTGCTCGTCCGGGGTCTCGGCGGTCTCGTCGTACTCAGGCACGCTCGCTCACTTCCGTCACTATCAGGTGGGGCAGGTGGTCAGCTGGAGCCGCCGAAGACCCACAGCACGCCGCGGGCGAAGGCGAGGTCCAGCCCGGCCACGATCGACAGCACCACGGCGACGAACACGACCACCACGGCGGTGTAGGTCAGCAGCTCCTTACGGGTCGGCCAGATGACCTTACGCAGTTCTGCCACGACCTCGCGGAAGAACCGGGCAAGCCGGCCGAATATTCCGACCCGACCCTCGGTCTTGGTGGTGGGCCTGCTGTCCGCCGAGTCGGCCTTGGTGCGCTCCCGGGTGGCGGTGCCACCACGTCCGACCGGCTCGTCCGCCTCGTCGTCGGCGTCATCGTCGACAACGTCGTCGATCATCTCGTCGTCGAGACGGTCGTTGTCGTCCTCGTCGCGCCGATTCTTGTCGGCCACTTCGCCCTCCGTCGCCGGGTGGTTGGTACGCGCGCCGGTGGGCGCGCGCTGCGCTTTTCACGCCGGCCGGAACCCGGAGTCTCCGCCGCGGGCGCCGACCGCCCTCGACCGAACCCTCCGGACGACCGTCCCCGGAACGGCCCGCGGCCGGCGGATCCGTCAGGGGACGGACCGGGCGGACTGACCGCCCCGGCTCGACCCCGCCGGTGCCACCAACACGAGCCGGTCGCCACAGGTGGTGGCGACGCCGATCCCGGGACCGGTCAGGCCGTAGGCGCAGGGGTGACAGGACTTGAACCTGCAGCCTGCGGTTTTGGAGACCGCTGCTCTGCCAATTGAGCTACACCCCTGTGCGGGCAGCTGGACCCACTCAGGCACGCACGCCTGAGTAGAGGCCACTTGCCCCACGGCGGACCAGTGTACGGGTAGAGGCACGAGTTTCCCAACCGGTGTGCCCCAGCGAGCCCGCCGTACCTGGTCCGGGCCGGACTAGGCCGGGGTGCGGATCACCGCCCTGGCCTGGGCCAGCACTTTTTCCCCGTGGCAGGTGGCGGTCAGGTCGAGCCGGGTGAGTCCGTCCTCGGGCTCGCCCCGCACGGCGGCGCTCACCTCGATCTCGGTGCCCTCGTCGTCGTCCGGGACCACGACCGGCCGGGTGAACCGGACGCTGTATTCCACCACCGCGTCCGGCGAGCCGGCCCAGTCGGTGACCGCCCGCCCGACCAGCGCCATGGTGAACATGCCGTGCGCGATCACCCCGGGCAGTCCCACCTTGATGGCGAACCGGTCGCTCCAGTGGATCGGATTGAAGTCACCCGAGGCGCCCGCGTACCGGATCAGGTCCGCGCGGGTGATCCGGAAGGTCCGGGGAGACAGATCCATCTCAGCCCTCTCCGCGTACGACGAGCTTGGTCCAGACGGTGACCACCGGTTCCCCGGCGGTCGTGTTCACCTCGGTGCGGGTGGTCATGAAGGCGTGTGCGCCCCGGTTGACGATCTCCTCGATCGTGTTGACGCAGACCAGCTCGTCGCCGGCCACCACCGGCCGGGTGTACCGGAACCGCTGGTCGCCGTGGACCACCCGGCTGTAGTCGACCCCGAGTTGCGGATCGTCGACGATCTGCCGGTTGGCCGCCATGGTGATCGTGAACGGGTACGTCGGCGGGGCCACCACGTCGGCGTGCCCGAGCGCCCGGGCGGCATCCGGATCGTGGTGCGCCGGGTCGGCGGCGCCGATCGCGGCGGCGAACTCTCGGATCTTCTCGCGCCCCACCTGGTAGGGCGGGGTCGGCGGATAGCTGCGACCGACGAAGGACGGGTCCAGGGACATGCCGCCGAACCTACACGGCCGGGGCGAGCCGCCGTGGTCACCGCCCAGCGGCCGGAACGCGCCCGCGGGACGCCCGGAGCGGTCCCGCCGCACGCCGGCGCCGGGCCGGCCGCAGACAGCAGAATCGCCGCCCCGGCCCCGGCGGGAGCGGGCTCGCAGGCGCGCTCGCCAGGGTCGGAACGGCGATGCTGGAGGTCTCTGACCGGCCGACTCGCGTCGGCGGTGGATCAGCGGGTCTCGCGGTGAACGGTGTGCTTGCCGTCCCGGGGGCAGAACTTCTTCAGCTCGATGCGGTCCGGGTCGTTACGGCGGTTCTTACGCGTGATGTAGTTGCGCTCCTTGCACTCCACACACGCCAAAGTGATCTTGGGACGGACATCGGTCGCCTTGGCCACGGCGGGGCGCCTTCCTCGTTAGCGGACTGAACTACGACGTACCAGCGTAGACGCCTGCCACGCGGACACGCAAAGTGGGCGCCAACGGCGCCCCCTCGTTTCGGTCTCCGGGTCGGCCCCGGCGCCCGAGAGTAGCGGTGGCCGGACTTGAACCGGCGACACAGCGATTATGAGCCGCTTGCTCTGCCATCTGAGCTACACCGCCGAGGCGGGTCCAGCTGAACCCTCTGAGCCCCCTTACGGAATCGAACCGTAGACCTTCTCCTTACCATGGAGACGCTCTGCCGACTGAGCTAAGGGGGCGCGCACGCGATCTTTCCCGGTGGCGCGCAGGGGTAAGAGTACACGTCGCCGGGCACGAGGTGAAATCAGATCCCCGATGGCCATACCGGGGCATCGATCCCGGATCGCCGGCGCAGCTCAGGGCACCGCCCGCAGCCGCCGTACGTCGGCCGGGCCGGACTGGGCGTCGGACTCCGTCTGGGCCGCGAACCAGGCCTCCAGGCGCTCGTACGGCAGCGGACGGCTGAACAGGAAGCCCTGCCCGATCTGGCATCCGATGTCCTGGAGCAGCTCCAGGGTGAGTTCGCTCTCCACCCCCTCGGCCACCACCGCCAGGCCGAACTGCTGGGAGAGCGTCACCACCGCGTTGACGATCGCCAGGTCCACCGGATCGGTCGCCATTCCCTGCACGAACGAGCGGTCGACCTTGACCTCGTTGACCGGCAACCGGCGCAGGTAGGAGAGCGAGGAGTGGCCGGTGCCGAAGTCGTCGACGGCGAGGCGTACCCCGATGTCGCGCAGCCGGCGCAGCCCCGGCACCGCGCGCTCGGTGCCGTCCAGAACGCCGGCCTCCCTGATCTCCAGCGTGAGCAGTTCCGGGGCGACGCCGTACTCCGCGAGCATCCCCTGCACCAGGGCGGGGAACTGCTGGTCGGCGAGCGTACGCGGGGAGATGTTCACCGAGACGGCGAGAGTGTTGCCGCCGCTGGTCCAGTCGCGGCTGCGCCGCAGCGCCTCGCCGAGTACCAGCTTGGTCAGCTCGGGAAGCTGGCCGGTGTGCTCCGCCACCGCCACGAAGTCCTCCGGGGCCACCGTCCCGTGCGCCGGGTGCACCCACCGGGCCAGGCACTCCACCCCGACCAGCCGCCGGTCGGTCAGCGCGACCTTCGGCTGGTAGTAGACCTCCACCTCGGCGTGGCCGAGCGCGCGGCGCAGGTCGCCGGCCAGGCCGAGCCGGCGCGACGACCGGGACTCCAGCCCGGGGCTGAACAGCTGGATGCCGTCCGGCGCCGACTTGGCCCTGGTCACCGCGAGGTCGGCGCGCTGGAGCAGGGTCGCCGGGTCGTCACCGTGGTCCGGATGCACCGCGACCCCGACCACGGTGTCGACGTCGAGGACCAGCGCGTCGAAGACCATCCGGTCGCGGATCTGCTCACGCAGCTCGGCGGCGAGGTCGAGCGCCGCGTCGATGCTCTCCATCCGCAGCGTCACCACGAACTCGTCACTCCCGACCCGGCCCACCAGCGCGGCGGACGGAGCCGAGGCGCGCAGCCGGGTCGCCACCTCGACGAGTACCCGGTCGCCGGCCGCGTGCCCGACGGACTCGTTGACCTGGCGAAGCCCGGCCACGTCGAAGAGAAGCAGGGCGACGACCTCGTTCGGCGCGCGTACCCGGACCGCCTCTTCCAGCGCCCCGGTCACCCTGCGCCGGTTGGGCAGGTTGGTCAACCCGTCGTGGTACGCATCGTGCCGCAGCCGGTCTACCAGCCGGGAGTTCTCCAGGGCGACCGCGGCGTGCGCGGCGATCGTCTCGAAGATCGGCACATCGGCAGGGGTGAAGTGCCCGATGTCGCCGAGCCGGTTCACCACCTCGAGCGACCCGATCACCGCCTGGCCGGAGCGGAGCGGCGTGACGATCACGTCCTTCAGGCCCGCTTCCCGCAACGCCTCCCGTACGTCCGGATGGCCGCCCATCCGGCTGCCGGCGGCGACGGTC
The DNA here is from genome assembly GCF_033446045.1 of Plantactinospora sp. KLBMP9567. Lineage (NCBI taxonomy): Bacteria > Bacillati > Actinomycetota > Actinomycetes > Micromonosporales > Micromonosporaceae > Plantactinospora > Plantactinospora sp. KLBMP9567. The sequence continues at coordinate 222,949 of NZ_JAWQRR010000016.1, forward strand.
CGGCTCTCCCCGGTGGCGCGCTCCCGGGCGACCAGGGGGGTCCGGGAGAAGTCGAGTAGTCCCGAGTCGTCGACTCTGGCGGTGAGCAGGACCTCCGGGTGCCGGCCCTGGGCGGGGAGCCAGAGGGTGGCGTACTCGGCCTGCATCAGCGCCCGGACCCGGCCCAGCAGTGAGTCGGCCAGGGTGCCGTCCTGACCGCGCTCGCTCATCGCCTTGGTCAGTTCGTAGACGTCCGCCAGGGTCCGGTGCTGCCGGAAGAACTGTGCGTACGCGCGGTATAGCAGGACCAGCGCGGCGGCGAGCGCGAGCAGGAGCAGGGCGGACCACGGGGTGACCCGGAGGCAGATCACGATGACCAGGCCCATGGCCACGTTGAGCATCACCGTGAGCAGGCCGGGACCGGAGGTACGGAACACCTCCCAGCCCGCCTGCGCTCCGTGCATGATCGCGAAGACTCCGGCGACCGCGCCCAGCGTCACCAGCGCGTGGGTCGCCACGGCGGCGACGAGCACGCCCCAGGTGCTCGGCCCGAAGCCGTGCATCTCCGGCAGCGCCAGCACGACCAGACTGGCCAGCGACACCGCCGCGGCAGACTTGGCGACGTTGAACCACAACTTCGCCGGTGGGAACCGGCGGTAGATCTGGGTGATCAGCGAACCGAGCGTGAAGACGAGTACGACGGTGATCGGCGGCAGCAGGTAGAGCCCGAAGAGCAGTGGAATCTCGATGAACGTGGTGACCGTGGTCTGTCGTCGGACGACGTAGAACAGCAGCGGCGTGTCACCCAGCAGCGCAAGACCGAGCACCAGGGCGGCCAACGCCCACTCGTCGGGCGGACCGTCGAGGACACCGAGCACCACCGCCAGGACGACCGCGAAGATGGCAAGCGGGCCGGTGATCAGCCAGGCGTGCTCAGGAGATCGACGTGGTGACGGTGGGCGCCCAGCCATACCACTCCCGATGGAAGAGAGTCCGTCCCTCGACGCGGGTGGTCGCTAGGCCCAGTCCCAGCCGAGGACCTGGAGCCCGTCGTCCGGCTCGGTGGTGTCACCCTCGGTTGGAGGGTCGGTCGAGTCAGCGATCCAGGTGTGGCCGCTTCGGTCCCGCACAGCCAGATCGGTCACCGCGGTCGCCGCGGCGAAGCCACTGACGGCGAGCGCCGCGAGCAGAAGTAGGGAGCCTATGAGGCGGCCCAACCTCCATGCAGGCATCGGTTGCTCCCGTCGAGGTAGCGTCGTGGAAGGTAGATGTTCCATGATGGTGCCACAGTCCGAGGAACCCGCAAAGCCATCGGAAGAGCGACCATCCGGGGATCGGCAAAGTCTAACCGTTCGGTAGGGACAAGTCCGCCGGCCGGCCGCAACCCCACTGGCCGGCAAATGCCCGACATGATTCACTCCCCGCTCAATAAGACTCACCACCCGTACGCGATCAGCCGTACCAAATACCGTTGTCGACGGATTTCGGCTAAACCGCTGCAACCGCGTAACTCCGCCCATCACGGACGCAGTGCCGCCAGAGAATAGGTCGACATCGGGACACTAGGGATACCTCGGGCCGTCGTCCACAGCAGACTCAGCAAGCACCTGCCGGAGGGCGTGCGGCCGGTGCCCCGACGTCGGCAGGATCACAGTCCGTGAGGGCACCCGACGGGAAGGCTCCGGCCCGGGCGGCCGCCACGGCGTCCCGGGCCGCCTGGACCGCGAACTCCCGGTCGGGCGATGTCCGCAGCAGCACCAGCTCGTGGTAGAGCGGTGCGGTGGCGGCGACGAGTAACCGGCGCGGGTCGCAGCCGGGCGGGATCTCGCCGCGCCGTACGGCCCGGTGGACGATGACGGCGCAGCGGTCGTACCGGTCGGCCCAGAAGGAGCGGAGAGCGTCCGCGGCCGGCGCCGAGCGGAACGACGCGGCGATCAGCGCCATCGTGAGCGGGGGTTCGGCGCTCAGCGCCGCGTACACCTCGGAGTTGACGGCGCGCAGGTCGCCCTCCAGCGAGCCGGTGTCGGGTGGCCGCCAGTCGTCGTCGGTGGCCTCGACGAGTACGTCGGCGAGCAGCCCGCCGACATCGCGCCAGCGCCGGTAGACCGTGGTGCGGTGCACCCCCGACCGGTCCGCCACGGCGTCGATGCCCAGCGCGTCGTAGCCGTACTCGACGAGGTGGGCCCGGACCGCGTCGAGAACCCGACGGCGGACCTCGGCGCTGCGGCCCCCCGGCCGACGGACCGGCCCGGCGGCGGAATCGGTTGGCGGTCGGGGCGACGACATGGCAGTATCTTACTGCTACATCCGTAGACTTAAGGCAGGTACCCGTCCGATGGTCAGGTGAGCCTCACCCCGTGTCCCGAGCCGCCGCACGACCGGTGGCTGATCCGCCGACGACCGGAGCCGCTCCCATGCCTAGCCAACTCAGCCTGCACAACGTCACCAAGCGCTACGCCGACCGGACCGTGCTCGACGGGGTCAGCTGCGGCATCGCCGCCGACGAACGCACCGCGATCATCGGCGGGAACGGCTCCGGCCAGCCCACCCTGCTTCGGCTGCTCGCCGGACGAGGGAAGGTGAAGTCGTCACCACCGGCGGCCTCGGCTACCTGGGGCAGGACGCGCCGCTGCCCGGGTACCTGACGGTGCGACAGACGATCGACGACGCGCTCGCCGAGCTGCGCCGGTTCGAGGCGCGGCTGCGGGAGTTGGAGCCGCTGCTCGGCGACCAGCGGCGGCTGACGGAGTACGGCGAGGGCCCGGCAGGTCGGACCGGGACGGGAGATGCAGGACCGCAACAAGATGGCGTACGACCGGAACGCCGGCCGGGTACAGCAGTCCGTCGCCAGCCGGGTACCAATGGGTCGCCGCCGCTCGAAATACTAAGGAAACTGAATGACATCCTCGCGTCCTCCGTCGGTCCGGGAATTTCGGATAGCCGATTCCACCGCCGGCCCGTACGGCGTCACTATCGGACCGGATGGCGCAATATGGGTCACCCTGGTGCATGCCGGGGAAATCATCCGAATGACCGCTGACGGGGAGGTTCAGCGTTACCAACTCGACGAATCGGCGAGCGGACCCTCCGTCATCACGACGGGACCGGACGGCGCACTCTGGTTCACCCGGTTCCGGGACCACCGAATCGGCCGGGTGTCGCTCTCCGGGCAGGTCAGCTCCTATCCGATCCCGTCGCCGGCCGGCGGCCCGTACGGGATCACCGCCGGGCGGGACGGCGCGCTCTGGTTCACCGAGATGAACAGTGATCGGATCGGCCGGATCAGCACTGATGGCGAGGTGGTGGAGTTTCCGCTGCCCGAAGCGGGTGGCTATCCCTCGGTGATCACCGCCGGTGCCGACGGGACGCTCTGGTTCACGCTCAACCAGGCGAACGCGGTCGGTCGGATCGATCTCGACGGAACAATCACGCTGCACCCGCTGCCGGCGGCCGGCGCCGGACCGGTCGGCATCGCGTCCGGCCCGGACGGCACAGTCCGGTTCGTCGAGATCGCCGCCGGCCAGCTCGGCCGGATCACCCCGGACGGGCGGATCACCGAGATCCCGCTGCCGGACCGGACCGCCCGGCCGCACGCGATCACCGCCGGGCCGGACGGGAGCTACTGGTTCACCGAGTGGGGCGCCAACCGGGTCGGGCGGCTCGGTCCGGACGGCACGATCCGGGAGTACGAGCTGCCGACTCCGGGGTCGGAGCCGCACGGGATCACGGTCGGTCCGGACGGGGTGGTCTGGGTCGCCCTGGAGATCGGTGCGGTGGCCCGGCTGACGTGCTGAACGCCAGCCACGCCGGCGTACCCGATGTCACCGCTGCCGCTGGTTCGCCCGACGGCGGTCGGCGTCCTCGATCGCGTGGCGTACCGCCAGCCGGACGACCCAGTAGAGCAGTGCGAGCATGACAGCCGACAGGGCGACGTACACCGTCAGGACGAACACCAGCTCGGGGATCTGGTCGGAGGCCATGCAGCGACGCTAAGGCACCCGGGCCGCCGTCGCCGCCCCGCGCGGCCCTCCGCAAAGCCCCACCATCCCTCCCGTCGGTACCCGGGAATCTGCCCCCGTCGGGGATGTCGGTGCGAGCCGAAGGGTGAGATGGTCGAGCGAGCGCGCTGCAGGAATGCGCTACCCGCCGTGGCCCGCCGGTGGTGCCCGGTTGTCCGGCGGGGCTACCCCGGCTCCGGTCGACGGCGGGACGTACGCCAGGAAGAGGAGGACGGATGGCCGGGAAGTCACATCCGATCTTCGCCCGGTTCTACGAGCGGGTCAGCGTACTGATGGACCGGGCCGGAGCCGTGGAGCACCGGCAGGCCCTGGTAGCGGGACTGGCCGGGAGGGTCGTCGAGATCGGCGCTGGTAACGGGCGTATGTTCGCGCACTATCCCACCTCGGTCAGCGAGGTGCTGGCGGTCGAACCGGAGCGCCGGCTGCGGGCGAGCGCGACCGTCGCCGCGACCGGCGAACACTCCGACCGCCGCGACCAGGTCCCGACAAGATCTCCCACGCGAGAAATGTACGTGCCGGCGGGGACCGGGCAGGGCAGGCCGGTCCCGCCGCCGGAGGCTCGACTCCGTACGGTTCGGGTGCACAATGCGCGGCGTGGGCGACTTCATCGTGTACCTCATCCCGACCGACCTGACCTGGCAGCCGAGCCGGGACGCGGCCGAGCGCACCGCCGCCGAGGCGCGGCGGCTCGCCGGCATTCCGGAGAACGTGTACCCCAGCATCGAAGTGGAGTTCTTCGCGCGGATCACCGTAGCCCACCCGTTCGAGAACCTGGAGCGGATCGGGTGCCCACGGTGCGGTGGCATGATCGATGTGGGGTGGTTCGACCGGTTGACGGATCTCAACTCGCCGAATCCGGACGGGTTCGACGACCTGACCGTGGCGGTGCCGTGCTGCGGTGAGCTGGTCTCCCTCGCCGACCTCGACTACGCCTGGCCGGCCGGGTTCTCCCGGTTCCGGCTCACGTTGTGGAATCCGGAGCGCGAGCTGACCGACGACGATCTGGTGACCCTGTCGGCGGGGTTGGGCCACGAACTCCGGCTCATCCACGCGCATCCGTGAGCCGGGGTCGTAGCCGGTCTCTTGTTGGTACGCGGTTCGAGGCGCTGGCTAGGTCGGGTCGGCGGCTCGGGAGGCGCGCAGGGTGCCGACCGCGAGCAGCGCCGGCCCGGTGAGCGTCACCGCGGCCAGCAGCGCCGCTGGCACGTCCACCACGTTGGCCAGCGACACGGCTACGCCGGCCGACAGCAAGACCCCGTCGTCCGGATTCGAGAACGTCCACCAGGCTACCCACCTGCGGGTGAGATCGTGGAAGGCGACCGCCGCCGAGACGGCGACCAGCAGCGCCCCGAGCGGCACGAGGGCGACCCGGTCGGCGCGCGACGCCGACAGCGCCAGCACACCCGCCGCCGCGAGGGTGGCCAGCAGCGCCGGCCAGGCGGTACCGAGCAGGCCGAGCAGCGGTTCGCCGTCGACCCGCGACCAGACGTCGGCACCGACGATCAGGAGCAGGAGTACGGCGACGACTCCCGCCAGTACGGTGGTCTTCGGCCGCTGCCGAGCCGGCAGGGCGAGCACCGCCACGGCTAGACAGAGCACGCCGAGCAGCAGTCCTACGCTGGCAAGCCGTTCCTGGTCGAGCGCCTGCCGCCACTGGTCGAGAATCGATGGGAGCGCCGTCCGTCCCGTTGGTGCGGCACTACCGCCCAGCGGCGTGTAGATCGGGATGAGCGACTGGCGAGTGGCCGGTGCTGCGGAGCCCCGCCACAGTTCCATTGCTGTCGGGAGCGCGAGCAGGGCGATGCCGGCGGCCAGCGCCGGTCGTACCCGGGGCGCTGCCGGGCCGGCGAGCAGGACGTACCCGATCAGGGCGGCCGATGCGACGAGAGCGCACTGTGCGACGGCGTGGTCGGCGGAGACCGCCGCCGCCAGGACCGACAGCGTGCCGGCGGCGGCGAAGACCATCAACAGGACACGGGTCGAACGCACGGTCAGCGATCATTCCATAGACGAGTCACGACGGGGGGAAGTCCTGCCGTCCGGGCCGGTCCTGAGCCGCCAGGGAACTGTGCACGCTCCATCAAGGACGAGGTGTGGGCTCGCACGCATACTGGAATCAAGCCGGCGGGGGATTCGGCCCACGTCCATCCGGCGATCTCCGCCTTGCAGGGCGGCTGCTGCACAGGAGCGGCTCTACGTGCGCGGACGGTTCCTGCTGGAATGGATGTAGCTATACCAGAGAGGACCTGTCATGTCTCGGACATACCGTCGCATCCTCGTGCGTATCGGCTTGGCCCTTGGCCTTGTACTCGCCTCGATCACGTTCATGGCCTCGCCCGCCTCGGCCCACACCCTGCGCGAAGCCGTCGTTTCGGCGCAAGGGTGCGGTTGGCCGAACGGCCAATACACGCAGCTCACCAGGGAGGATCTCTGGGACGACCGGAACAACATGCCCTTGGGCGAGGTCTATGTGTTGTGGAACGGCAGCTATCAGGAGAACTGTGTCGTCACCCTCAGGGTCGGCCGGGCAGACGGCGTCGCCAGCTACACAGAGGCCGTCTTGGAGCGTCAGGGCATGAGCACTGTAAGGGACGAAGGGAACTACGCCCACTATGCGGCGGCCAGCGGCTACGCCGCCGGCACGTGCATCAGGTGGACGGGATCCATCGGAGCGATCTACGGCGGAGGAATCTACGGCACCACCACCACCCAGTGGAGGTACTGCGACTAAGCGTACTGCCCGGTGGACCCCTTGCTGTTTGTACGAACCGTTCTGCCGCATCTTCCCGAGCGTCCCGGGCGCACCCGCACGGCGCCGTGACTCACGGGGAAACGGCGGCGGATCGGTGCCGCTTCAGCACCACCAGCAGAAAGCCCGCTATTACCAGCCCCACGAGAGAGAGCAAGCTTCCCTTGGCCACAGGCCCGAGCCAGTTGTAGTCGGCCGCGTAGGCGGTCGGTCGGGTGGCTTCGTCGTCCAGGCGCACGTCGTCGATGGTGGCCGGCATCGGGCCGTTCCTTCGGGCCCGTTCGCCCTTCAGCACCACGTCCTCCTCGGTGACCGTGCCGTCAGCGCTGGCGAACGTTCCCACCCAAGCGCAGGAGGAGTCGCCGCATTTTCTGTCGTTGGGGGCGAGCGTGCCTACCGGGCCGTGTGCCAGAGCGCGGCGGCTGCCAACACCCTCGGCGATCAGGGACGAGCTGAGTCCGCAGGACAGCACCAGGACGAACGCGATCCCGGCCCAGACGAACACCTTGTCGCGGGTGGGCAGTGGCTTTGGAGAGGTCATGTGCAGGGGATACTACTGATCGAAGGAGACCCCTGGGTCTCGGCCAGCAACTTGGTCGGCGTCGCGCCAGTTCGAAGGCGGCTTATGCATGATGGTTTACCCGCGCCATTGCTGGTCCCCGCTGCTGACCGGGCCTGTTGGGCGGGATCGCTGGCGAGCTTCCACCGGCCAGATGTGGCTGAGCCGGTAGAGCCGGCAGCGGGTCAGCACCGCGTGCACGGTCGAGGCTGGCATGCCCAGACCGCCGACCTGCACCGGCCCCAGGCGCTGCTTCCACCGCAGATGCACGATCTTACGTACGGCCGGTTGCCAGACTGTCCAGCACTCGGCGGACCAACGCCGGCGAATCAAGCCGCCGCGCTCCGTGCGGCGGGCGGGAGCGGTGGGCCGTCCGGTGGCCTCCGACGGACGCCGCTCCCGCGCCAGGCCAGAGAGATTGATGTACGCCGGCCAACTCGTCGACCACGGCCAGGATGCCGAGCATGGCGGTACGGGAAGCGGGCGCGGCTGGCCGCCGTCGAACTCATGGCTTCCGGCTCCCCCGCAGTCCAACCCCGGGACTGGCTTGCCACCGATCTACGCCCGCACCGCCAGCCTTTCCCGCCGCACCCACACCGGGCACCATGCGCCCCTACGTCCGCCGTACGCCTCGCCGTGGCACCCCGAACCGGCGCACGCCTCAGCCGGGTGCGGACACCGGGACCAAGACAACCCAGACAGCCACGCCGAACCGGCCGTCAAAGGGCTAGGGAGCCAAGACGACCTGCCCACCATCTGCCCACAACTCGCTGTGGCGGGCTGGACTCGGCTGGGCGGGGCGGGACCAAACAAGATCAGCCCCTCACCCGGTTGTCCCAGGTCGGGGGCTGATTTCGCATCTGGTGGGCGGGTAGAGGATTCGAACCTCTGTAGCTTTCGCGACGGATTACAGAGCGCCACGCCCAAGCCTTTGACCAGGGCGAACGCCGATTCACGGGGCTCCGGCGACACAGATGTGACAGGGCCGGCCGCTAAGATCCGGTCACCGACACCGGAGAGGGCCAGATGGAGACGTGGCGTGTCCTGGCGGGCGCCGTCATGAGCCTGGCCATGGGCCTCGTAGGTGTTGCCTTGGCTGCGAACTTTCGCGGTGTGACCGAGTGGCACGTGCGGCGGTCGATGTCCACCGCAAGCGCGCTACGGCGAGTGCCGCCTTGGCGCTGGCTACCAAACGTTCCCTACGAGAAGCGCGTAGCACGGTTCATCCTGCTGGAACGGGTGATCGGCGTAGCGTTCGCCACGACCAGCATCATGGTCCTTATTGGTGTCGGCCTCAGCATCTTGACGGGTCAGCCATTACAGGCAGTGAAGTAGAACTGCGGTCTATCGCCTTTGACGAGGCGCGGGCCTTCCCGACGGCACTCGAAGTCGCTAGGCTTCATGCCGGCTCCTTACTCGTCGATGGGATAGGGCAGCATGACGGCGCCCGAGATGCCACCTCGGGCGCCGCCGTCATTCTTGACTAGCCCTCCATCTGATGGGCCGGACAGATTGTGCGACGTGCTAGTCAGACCGATTTTGGCGTGCGTAATTTTGCCGAGTTTCTTGTCAGTGACGAGGGCGTAGATTGTCGATGACAAGGGGTTTGGGGATAGCTGGCCATAACCGGGATGGCCGCCTAATGCGAGTATGAGACTGATCCCGTGCTCAGAAATGACAAAGCAGGTTGATGAGCTGCAGCCACCTGCACCGGCCTCGACGACGCCGTCTCTACGACTTGACGGCATCGCCCGGTATGCCCGCTGTAAGCGCGGGGAGTCTCGCTCGGCGCGGCGGACTTCCCTGGCAGAGGCAAAACCGGTAGCTCAACGACTCAGCATCCTGCGTCTTGGGGTTCGTTACCCGCCCCACACCGACTGATCACGGAACGAGATGCCGAGACGGGCCCCCGCGAGATGACGTCAGATACCGGCCCTGTTCCCACCCTCGACGGGCCTCCGCCCTGGACTACGTCAGCAGCGACCCTGGATTGGACCAAGGCTGGAGACGGAGCCGCTGACCCCGGTTCGAGGGTCTCCCTCGGTCGCGGCTGAGGGGACCGAGTCGATACAGCCGAGACCCGTGGCCTGAAACCCAGGCAAAGACGCCACGCGGGACGTGCCGATGCCCCCGCCGCTGGAACCCGCAAGACGACCAGGGCAGACCGCCGCCTGAGCGCCCGGAAACTTCTCCGCGCATTCTCCGTTGACGCCCGTTGACGGCCGAACATCGCCGTTGACTGCTGGACAGACAGAAACAGCCCTTGACCGGCGTTTTGCCTGGTCAAGGGCCGTTTCCGCACCTGGTGGCGGGTAGAGGATTCGAACCTCTGTAGCTTTCGCGACGGATTTACAGTCCGCTCCCATTGGCCGCTCGGGCAACCCGCCAGGGCGTGCCGCCACGCGTAACGCGGCAGCGGAAGCAAGGATAGCGGTTACATCGGGCCGCCGTGCAAGCGGGTACCGTCGGCATGTCGTACCGCCGCCCGGCGGGCCCGTACATCTTCATGTCGTCCACAGCAGGAGCGGAATCATGGCAGCCAACCCGTCGTTCGACATCGTCAGCAAGGTCGACCGGCAGGAGATCGACAACGCCCTCCGGCAGACCGAGAAGGAGCTCTCCACCCGGTTCGACTTCCGGGGCACCGGCGCCGACATCTCGTGGTCGGGCGAGGAGGGGGTCAGTCTCCAGGCCGAGACGGAGGAGCGGGTCAAGGCGGCCCTGGAGGTCTTCAAGGAGAAGCTGGTCAAGCGGAACATCTCGCTGAAGTCTCTGGACGCCGGTGAGGCGCGCCCGTCGGGCAAGGTGCACAAGATCGACTGCAAGATCATCCAGGGCATCGACTCGGACAAGGCCAAGGCGATCAGCAAGAAGATCCGCGATGAGGGACCAAAGGGCGTACAGGCGCAGATCCAGGGCGACCAACTCCGGGTGACCGGCAAGAAGAAGGACGACCTGCAGACGGTGATCTCCCTGCTCAAGAGCGAGGACTTCGGCGTCGCCCTCCAGTTCACGAACTACCGGTGACACCCGCCCGATCTGTGCCCGCGACCAGGGCGAAGCACTTCGCCGAGATCGCGGGCACGGATCGGGACCGACCCGGGCCAGCAAGCCACGCACAGCCCCCAGTCAGCGGGGTCCCTGACGGACCCGCCTGTGATCATGGCTCGGGGCCGCTGGGTGGGTCCATGCCGGTGATCTGGGGAGGATGGACTCGCCGAGCGCGATGATCACGAAGAGTCGGGCCCGCTCGGGTAGCTCGGCCCGCTCGGCGCGGATGAATGCCACCAGTGCCCTTTTGGTCGACACGCCCCGAGTGCGCCAGGGTCCGGCCGAGGTCCAACCCGTACGACTGGTGCCGGGCGGAGTCGCAGCGCGGCGCTTTGCTCGACGGCGGTGGCGAGCTGGTCAACATGGCGGCCGGGCGTTCGCCGCTCACCTTCGTCGATCTCCATCAAGGCTGCGCAGATCGCCGGTACCGCGCCGGCCTTGGCCGGGTCAGTTGGATCACCCGGCTGGTCGGGCAGGTCCGCGACGGTCACCGTGAGGGCGGCGGCTGACCAGCGTGGATCGCCGGTCGATGACCCTCCGCCCTGCTTCCACCTGCGAGATGTAGGACTGCGAGGCGCCGGCCAGCCAGGCCAGAACTTGTCTGCGTCATCCCACCACGACGTAGGCGCCAGTAGCGGATGGGCGCACGGTTCCTCACCCCTCCGTGGCGAGCGCCTGCTCCAGGCGTACCTCGGCCAGCGCTTCGGCCCGGGCGATCGAGCCGGTGGGTAGCGCCGCGACCACCGCGGCGGCTGCCACCGCCATCCCGGCGAAGATGAACGCCCACGGTACGCCGACCTGGTCGGCCAGTACCCCGGCCACCGCGCCGCCGGCCGCGCTGGCGCCGACCGCGACGGTGACCACCCAGGTGTACGACTCGTTCAGCATGCTCACCGGGGAGATCCGGCCGACCATGGTGTTCTCCACGGTCAGCGCGGGCGCGATGGTCGCACCGCCGACCACCAGGGCCACGCCGAGCGCGATCGGGCTCGGCATCACCGCGAAGACCGCGAACGTCGCCGCGAGCAGGCCGAGGAGCTGCCCGAACTGGCGGGCGGCGTTCCGCGCCGGCTTGCGGGTGCCGAACCAGAGGCCGCCGAGGGCGCTGCCCGACCCCCACATCGCCAGCAGTACCCCGGCCACGCTCTGCGCGTTGGCCGGATCGTGCGCGGAGGCGTACGCCGGCACGGCCACCCCGGCGGCGCCGAACGCGATGCCGAGCCCGGCCACGCAGAACAGCAGCGCCGGGAAGCCACCGACCCGCAGCGGGCCGAGTCCCTTGGCGTGGCTGTCCCGGGGGTGTGGCCGCCAGCCGCGCATCACCCGGCCGAGCGCCACGATCGTGGTGCCGACCAGGGTCACCACGGCGGCTCCGAGCAGCGCGGCGGCGGCGTCGGCCAGCAGCACGAAAGCGGCGACCAGCAGCGGGCCGACCACGAAGACCACCTCGAAGAGGGTGGTCTCGGCGGCGAGCGCGGTGTTGCGCAGGGCGTACCGGCCGGAGGCGGGGTCGGTGAGGTCGTTCCAGGCGCCCCGGATCGCGGCGGTCAACGGCGGGTACGTCGCGCCGGCCACCGCCGAGGCGGTGAAGATCAGTGCGAGGGCGTCCGGGCCGGCGCGGCTGGCCAGCAGCAGCCCGACCAGCGCCACCGGGTGGGCCACGGCGGTGACCAGCAGCACGGGGCTCGGCCCCACCCGGTCGGCGATCCGGCCGGCGACCGGGCTGAGCGCGGCACCGGCGAGCGCGTACACCCCGCCGGCAACGGCGGCCAGGGCGTACCGGTCGGTGACCTGCGCGACGACCATCAGCAGCGCCAGCGGGGTCATGCCGATGCCGAGCCGGCCGACGATGCCGGCGATCAACAGCATCGGCGCTCCGGGAATCCGCCACACTCCCAGGTACTGACGCAGCGCGGTCACGGGTCCCAACCTCCTCGGGTCGTCGAAGCCAGATCGTCGGATGTAACGAGTGGGCGACCTTCTGACCCTAACGTGACCGGACCTCGCGTTGAACCCGGTTAGCTAGACGTCACGATCTTGACTTTGTCGTATCCGGACGAGCCTGAAGGGACCCGACATGGATCGGCCCCGGCTCCCACTCGGGGAGCCGGGGCCGGTCGACTACTGGCCTGCGGGCCGGACGTCAGCGCTGGTACTGGACCGGGCCCACGTTGGCGTTGGCCATCTGCTCCAGGCGGCGTACCCGCTCTTCCATCTTCGGGTGCGTGGAAAAGAGGTTCGCCACGCCGCCACCCTTGAACGGGTTGTCGATCATCAGGTGGGCGGTGCTGGTCAGCCGGTTGTCGGCCGGCAGCGGCAGGGCCTTCGTACCAGCGTGGATCTTGCGTAGCGCGCTGGCCAGCGCCAGCGGGTCGCGGGTCAGCGCGGCACCCGAGGCGTCCGCCTGGAACTCCCGGTTACGGCTGATGGCGAGCTGGATCACGGTGGCCGCGATCGGGCCCAGGATCAGCGTCAGCAGCAGTACGGCCGGGTTCGGCGAGTCCTCGTCGTCCCCGCCGCCCAGCGGAATGAACCAGGCGAGGTAGGCCAGCATGGTGATGATGCCGGCCAGGCCGGCGGCCACGCTGGAGATCAGAATGTCCCGGTTGTAGACGTGGGACAGCTCGTGCCCGATGACGCCCCGCAACTCCCGGTAGTCCAGGATCTGCGTGATGCCCCGGGTCACGGCGACCGCCGCGTGCTGCGGGTTGCGGCCCGTGGCGAACGCGTTCGGCTGCATCGTCGGGCTGACATAGAGCCGGGGCATTGGCTGCTTCGCCTCGGTCGCCAACTCCCGGACCATCTGATAGAGCGCCGGGAATTCGGCCTCGGTGACCGGTTGTGCCCGCATCGCGCGCAACGCGAGCTTGTCCGACCAGAAGTAGCTGGCGGCGTTCGTGGCCAGCGAGACCAGTACGGCGATCACCAGACCGCCGCTGCCGCCGAACCAGTAACCGACGCCGAGGATCAGAGCGGTGAGCAGGCCAAGAAGCGCGGCTGTCTTGAGCCGGTTGTGATGGCTATGCACGATAACTCCTTCGGTGCGCGGGCCGGTGGACCCGCTGACCGGTACAACACCGGGATACCCCGTCAACAATCCGGGTATGGCTGAGAGTTGCCTGGGAAAGGGAGGTCCCGTCGCGGCCAGGCAGAAGTCGGGACGCAAGGCACCGCGCTGTTCAGGTTGAAAAAGGTTCAGTCACAGTGCGGCGACGTCCAGGATGAGTTGTGGGGCGAACCCGACGACGATCGCGACTCCGGTGGCCAGGGCCAGTGCGGCGACAACCGCCCAGGCCGGCCGAACCGGTTCGGCCACCGGCACCGGGGCGCCGGTGGGTACGGCGGGTGCGCCCGGATCGGCGGGCACGACCGGCGCGGCGGCGGCCTCGCCGGCCCGGTCGGCGGCTGGCTCCGGGGCGTAGAGGGTGGCGGCGACCCGTACGTAGTAGGCGAGCCCGATCACCGCGTTCAGCGCCACCACCACGGCGAGCCAGCCGGCGCCGCCGGCCAGCAGCGACCGTACGACGGTGACCTTGGCGAACAGCCCGGCCAGGCCCGGCGGCAACCCGGCCAGCCCGACCAGAGCCAGCACGAACGCCGCACCGACCCACGGCCGGCGTCGGGCCGCACCCCGGTAGTCCGCGATCTCGCCGCCGTCGGCGACCGCCGGGCGCAGCGCCACCACCGCCCCGAACGCGGCCAGCTCCAGCACCACGAAGAAGACCGTGTACGCCACCGCGGCGGCGACCGCCGTGTCGATCGCCTCCGCACTCCGCCCGGAGGAGAGTGCCAGCGCGCCGAGCGGGGCGACGATGTAGCCCGCCTGGGCCACCGATGACCAGGCCAGCAGCCGGACCATCCGGCGCTGCCGGAGCGCCACCAGGTTGCCGACCGTCATCGTCAGCACCGCCACCGCCGCCAGCAGTGGGCCGGTCATCCGGGCCGGCAGCGCGGTCGCGGTGACCGCGAGCAATGCCACCACCCCGCCGAGCTTGGAGGCGGTCGACAGGTACGCGGCGACCGGCACCGGCGCGCCGTCGTAGGTGGCCGGTGCCCAGGCGTGGAACGGTACCGCCGCCACCTTGAAGGCCAGCCCGAGCACGATCAGGGCCACCGCGACCACGGTCAGCGGCAGGCTCAGCAGTGCCGGCCCGGTCGGGAAGTCGCCGCCGAGCGCCACCGGCCGGTTCGCCTCGGCGGTGAAGACCGCGTCCAGCCGGCTCAGGTGCACCGCACCGGTGACCGCGTAGAGCAGCGCGGCGCCGAGCAGGGTGACCGCGGTGGCCACCACGCTGACCACGAAGAAGGTCAGCGCCGCCTCGGCACCGGCGACGCTGCGGTGCCGCAGCCCGACCAGCACGTAGAGCGGCAGGGTCAGCGTCTCCAGCGCCACGACCAGGGTGATCAGGTCGCCGGCCGCACCGAGTACCACGCCGCCGGTCATCGAGCAGGCGAGCAGGAAGCAGTACTCCCCCGGCGGCACTTGACCGGAGCGCAGCAGCGGGGCGGAGAGTGCCAGCACCCCGAGGGTGAGCAGCGCGAAGAGGCAGCCGACCAGCGCCGCCCGGCCGTTCGCCAGATAGGAGCAGTCGGGGCCGGCGCAGAACGTCCGCCGGGATCCGGCGGCACCGACCAGCACCGCGCCGAGTGCGGTGGCGGCGGCCCCGGCCGCGAAGACCGCCACCGTCGCGCCGCGCCGGGCCACCAGCAGGTCGGCCAGCAGCACGAGTACGGCGGTGCCGGCTGCCAGGTACGCCGGCAGCAGCGCCACGTTGTCCACGGTCTGGATCACGACGTCCTCCGCCCAACCCCGTGAGGGCTCATCGGATCGCCTCCAGCAGTGCCCCGACCGGCACCTCGGCGTAGCCGAGCACCAGGGTCGGGGCGAGCCCGATGGCGAGGGCGAGCAGCACCAGCGGCCCCCAGGCGGCCAACTCGGCCCCGTGTAGTCCCGGCGTCAGGGTCAGCACCGCCGGGCTGGCCGGTCCGTGCGTGACCCGGCGCAGCAGCCGCAGCAGGTACGCCGCCGTCAGCGCGCCGCCCAGCGCCGCCAGCACCGCCAGTGTGGTCCAGAGTGGACCTCCCACCCGCCAGGCGGCCACCACCGCGAAGGCCTCGCCCCAGAAGCCCGCCAGGCCGGGCAGCCCGAGCGAGGCGATCGCGGCGAAGCCGAGCAGTCCGGCCAGCCGGGGCGTACTCTCGCGCAGCCCGCCCAGCTCGGCCAGGACCCCGGTGTGCGCCCGGTCCTTGACCGCCCCGGCGAGGAAGAAGAGCAGGCCGGTGATGACGCCGTGCGCGATGTTGCCGATCAGCGCGGCCTGGATACCGGTGCCGGTCAGCGTGGCGATGCCGAGCAGCACGAACCCCATGTGCCCGACGCTCGAATAGGCGATCAACCGCTTCAGCTCGCTCTGGGCCAGGCAGACCAGCGAGCCGACGATGATCGCCGCCACCGCCAGCACCCCGAGCACTCCGGCGGCTTCCCTCGCCCCCTCCGGCGCCACCCCGACCGCGACCCGGATCAGCCCGTACGTGCCCATCTTCAGCAGCACGCCGGCCAGGATCACGCTGCCGACCGTCGGCGCCTGGGTGTGCGCGTCCGGCAGCCAGGAGTGCAGCGGCCAGAGCGGGCTCTTCACCGCGAACGCGATCGCCAGCAGGATGAACGCGGCGATCTGGGTGCCCCGGGACAGGCCCGCGCCGCCGGTCAGCTCGATCAGGTCGGCGGTGCCGGCGGCGGTCACCACGGTGAAGACGCCGACCAGCAGCAGCACCGAGCCGAAGAGGGTGTAGAGGGCGAACTTCCGCGCCGCGTGCTGCCGGTCCTCGCCGCCCCAGACCGCGATGATCGCGTACATCGGGAGGAGCACGACCTCGAAGAAGAGGAAGAAGAGCACCAGGTCGAGGGCGAGGAAGGTGCCGAGGATGCCGACCTCGACCACCAGCAGCAGCGCGACGAGGCTGCGGCCCCGGCCCGGCGCCGGCACCCGCCACCAGGTGTACGCGCAGCAGAGCAGCGTCAGCAGCGCGGTCAGCACCACCAGCGGATAGGAAACCCCGTCGACCCCGAGCTGGAACCGCAGGTCGAGTCCGGGCACCCAGGTCAGGT
Organism: Plantactinospora sp. KLBMP9567; assembly: GCF_033446045.1. Lineage (NCBI taxonomy): Bacteria > Bacillati > Actinomycetota > Actinomycetes > Micromonosporales > Micromonosporaceae > Plantactinospora > Plantactinospora sp. KLBMP9567. The sequence continues at coordinate 239,415 of NZ_JAWQRR010000016.1, forward strand.
CGAGTGCGTGCCAGAGGCGGATGCCGGGTGCCTCGGTGGAGTCCAGGCGGTAGCCGATCCAGGTGTCGGTGGCGCCGACCGCCAGCAGCACGGCCAGCACCAGGGTCACCGCCGCGAAGGCCGTACCGGTGATCCGGGCAGCCCGGTCGAACCGGCCCGGCAGCACGGCGAGCAGCGCCGCGCCGACCGCCGGCACCGCCAGCGTGGCGACCAGGCCGATCCCGCCGAGGGTCACGTCGTCCCCCCGAGGGCCAGTACGGCGGCCAGGCCGAGCAGCAGGGCACCGCCGAGTACCGCCACCACCGCCCGGGGCACCCCGGCCCGGTGCAGCAACTCCATCCCGCCGCCGAGTCCGGCGGTCCCCCGGCCGGTACCCTCGACCGCCCCGTCCACCAGCCCCTCGTCGCCGCGCCGGGCCAGCCGGCCGAGCGCCCGCACCGGACGTACGACCAGGGCATGCTGGGCCTCGTCGAGCCAGAAGGCCCGGGCGAAGGCCGGACGCAGCGGACCCAGTCCGGTCGCCGGGTCGGCGGCCGGGTCGGCCCGCCAGCGCCACCAGGCGAGCCCGGCACCGGCCAGCAGCAGCGCCACCGGGATGATCACGAAGCTGTCCAGGTGTGCCTCGTCCATCATCAGCGCGTCCCGGAACGGGGTGACCAAGACGGCCAGCCCGAGCGCCACGCTCGGCACCGCGAGCAGGATCACCGGCCAGCGCAGCAGCCCGGGTGGATCGTGCGGCGGGCCGGCCGGGGTGTGCGCGGGCGACCCGGCCGGTGCGTCGATCGCGGACGCCGGGCTGGCGTGCGCGGCCGGGGTGTCGACCGGGTGGGTCTGCGCGCGGGAGACGCCGAGGAACGTCCGCAGCAGCAGCCGGGTGGCGTACCAGGCGGTCAGTCCGATCCCGACCAGCCCGGCGATCCAGACCAGCCAGCCCACCCAGGCGGCGGTCGGGCCGGTGTGGTGCCGGGCCGCCTGCTCGGCGACGACCAGGATGCCGTCCTTGCTCCAGAAGCCGGCCAGCGGCGGCACCCCGGCCAGCGCGGCGAGCCCGATCGCGGTGCACCAGAAGGTGACCGGCATCGGCCGGCGCAGCCCGCCCATCGCGGACATCAGGTTGCTGCCGACGGCGTGGATCACCGCACCGGCGGCCAGGAAGAGCAGCGCCTTGAAGGCGGCGTGGCTGAGCAGGTGGAAGAGCGCCGCCGGTGGCGAGCCGACCGCCAGCGCCCCGGCCATGTAGCCGAGCTGCGAGACCGTCGACCAGGCGAGTACCCGTTTGATGTCGTCCTGGGCGGTGGCGGCGAGCGCGCCGAGCAGCAGGGTGACCGCGGCCATCACCCCGAGCACGGCGAGCGCGGCCGGGGCCCGCTCGAAGAGCGGGAAGAGCCGGGTCACCGCGTAGATCCCGGCCGCCACCATGGTCGCGGCATGGATCAGCGCGGAGATCGGGGTCGGGCCGGCCATCGCGTCCGGCAGCCAGGTGTGCAGCGGGAACTGGGCGCTCTTGCCGGCCACCCCGGCGAGCAGCAGCAGGCAGGCGGCGGTCAGCGTACCGGGGCTGAAATCGTGGGCCAGCACGTCGGAGATCCGGAAACTGCCGGCCTGCACGCCGAGGAGCACGATGCCGAGCAGGAAGCCGACGTCGCCGACCCGGGTCACCAGGAACGCCTTCACGGCGGCGCCGGGCGACTCCGGCAGCCGCCGGTCGTGGCCGATGAGGAGATAGGAGCAGATGCCCATCACCTCCCAGCCGACCAGCAGCATGATCAGGTCACCGGCCACCACCACCAACAGCATCGCGGCGGTGAAGAGGCTGACCTGGGCGGCGTAGGGGGCGTACCGGTCGTCGTCGTGCAGGTAGCCGACCGAGTAGACCTGCACGGCCAGCGCCACCGTCGCCACCGCGACCGCGACCAGGGCGGCGGCCGGGTCCAGTCGGAGGGAGAGGGTGACCGACAGCCCGCCGAAGTCGACCCACTCGGCGCTAGCCTCGGTGCCTCGGCCGTCGAGGGCGACGACCAGCCCGATCGCCGCCGCCAGCGCCACCGCCGCGCCACCGATGCCGAGCGCCGCCGCACCGGCCCGGGACCGCTGCGGCAGCAGTAGCCCGACCAGGGCCAGTCCGAAGGGTACGGCCGGCAGCAGCGCGGCGAGCGTGTGGGTCATCGGCCCGCTCCCGGTGCGTGTCCCGTCGTCGGTGCGTGTCCCGTCGTCGGTGCGGTGTTCGCGGCCGGTGTCGTCGCCCCCGACCCGGTGAGTGCCGGAGCCGCCACGATGGCCTGCGGCCCGGTGTCCGGGGTGTGCTCGTCGAGGCGTACGTCGTCGATGGTGACCGTGCCGCGCAGCCGGTAGAGCTGGAGCACGATCGCCAGCCCCACCCCCACCTCGGCGGCGGCGATCACGATGACGAAGAGCGTGAACGACTGCCCGGTGAACGGCAGCGGGGCGGCACCCTGGGCGGCCGGGGGCGGGTGACCCAGGGCTGCGTGCAGCGGGGCGGCGTCGGCGGTGACCAGCAGCAGGTTGACCGCGTTGAGCATCAGCTCGACGGCCATCAGCACCAGTACGGCGTTGCGCCGGCGGAGTACGCCGTAGACGCCCAGGCCGAAGAGCAGGGCGGCGACGACGTACGGGATGGCGGGCCTCACTGGCGCCGCCCCGGAATCCGTACGCTGATCGCGATCGCTCCGACCAGCGCGGAGAGGAGCAGCACCGAGAGCACCTCGAAGGGCAGTACCCAGGAGCGGAAGATCTCAATGCCGAGCCGTTCGGCCGTGCCGGGGTCCGGCAGCTCCACCGTGGACCACCGGTACGCGTCGACGAGCAGGGCGGCCAGGCCCAGCCCGGTCCCGCCGCCGATCAGCGCGGCCGGCCAGCCGGGCCGGTCCAGGTCGTCGGCGGCCCCGATCGGCGCCCGGGTCAGCATCACCGCGAAGAGCAGCAGCACCACCACCGCGCCGACGTAGATCAGCAACTGCACCCAGGCCACCAGTTCGGCGGTGAGCACCAGATAGAGCCCGGCGACCGCGCCCAGGCAGACCACCAGGTAGAGCCCGGCCCGGACCAGGTGCCGGGTGGAGACCACGAGTACGCCGGACCCGACCGCCACCGCACCGAGGGCCAGCATCAGCACGTCGGCGGCGCTCACGGCGGCTCCTCGTCGGCCGGAGAGCCGGAGCTGGGCCGGTCGGCTGCGGGCGGCGCGGAGGCGGGCTGGTCGGCTGCGGGCGGCGCGGAGGTGGGCGCGGCGGAGGCCGGTCGCGCGGTCGCGGGGCGGGCCGGACGGCGGGTGCGTACCGCCGGACCGGCCGGACTCTCCCCGGCGCCGCCCGGGGCGGCGGCCTTGCGCGCGGCGGCCTCCTCCTTGGCCGGCTCACCGTTCGGGTCGTGCGCGGGCGGGGGTGGCACGGTCGCCATCCACTCCCCGAGGTGCTCCTTGTCGTGCAGCAGGTCCCGGATGTCGTACTCGGCGTACTCGAACTCCGGCGACCAGTAGAGCGCGTCGAACGGGCAGACCTCGATGCAGATGCCGCAGTACATGCAGAGCGAGAAGTCGATGTCGAAGCGGTCCAGGACGTTGCGCTGGCGCGGCCGGGCCGCGCCGGGGACCGCCACCTCCTCCTTGTGGGAGTCGATGTAGATGCACCAGTCCGGGCACTCCCGGGCGCAGAGCATGCAGACCGTGCAGTTCTCCTCCAGCAGCGCGATGACGCCCCGGGAGCGCGGCGGCAGCTCGGGGGCGACGTCCGGGTACTGCTGGGTGTGCGAGCGGCGGGTCATCGTCTTGAGGGTGACGGCCAGCCCCTTCGCCAACCCCTCGCCCGGAATGCTCATGCCGGCGCTCCACAGCGTTCCGTGCCGCCGCCATGAGACTCCTCCGCGCTGAGCCCCATGATTCGCTCGCTGCGCTCGCTCATGGGCCCATCCTGCCGTGTCGACGGTTCCGGCGCGACCACCCCTGGCCAGTTGAAGCGCTACGGCGGGGTCGGGTGACCCGAGCCCGCCATCCGCGAGAGGTAGCCCGGGCACCTCCGGCGGGCCGCTGCGCGGCCGGTGTTTCCCGGTCCTGCCGCCGATGACGGACATCGAGGGTGGGGTGGGCGTTGCGGACCGCCGCACACTGCTCGGGAGAGCACTGCGGAAGGAATCCGGGTCAGGCCGGAGTGCGGCGCGGTCGAACCGGCGGACGGGCGGAGCTGCGTGCTTCCGCCCGGTCACCGGTGGGCGCATCGCGACGAGCAGATGAGGGGATGGCGGTGGAACTCGACGCACGAGAGGCACTGATCCTCAGCGGCCACCTGGACGTCGCGGCGAGCGGTCCGCCGCTACCCCACGAGGTCGTCTGGACACGCCTGGTCGAAACAATCCGGCTGCATCGGATGATCGGCGGATTGTGTCAGGCGTGTGGCGAGCGGGCCGGTACGGAGGGCCGGTGCTTCAAAGCCGCGATAGCGGTGGAATGGTGCCGGCAAAACCCGATGACGCTTCTCGATCAGTCCGCTTCCGGAGGTTCCTGATCGGCGCGTCGGGTGGTCGGCTTCCGGGGTCGTGGGGGGGGGGGGGGGGGGGCCCCCCCCCGCCCCCCCCCCCCCCCCCCCCCCCCCCCCCGGGCCCCGACCGGCCCGGGCGGCGAGGGCGGTGACATCGACTCGGCGACTGTCGAGCTGCCCCGCTTGTGCCCCCGAAGGCTGCCACTCTCGCTCCTGCCCGCAGCCGACTCTCTCGCCCGCACCCGACTCTCTCGCCCGCGCACTACGACCGGTCGGGCCGGCGTCAGGCGATCGCCAGTTTCACTCCGGCGGTCAGCACGAGCTGGCCCAGCGCCACCGGGACCAGTACCAGCCAGCAGAGCCGCTGCAACTGGTCCTCGCGCAGCCGCGGGTACGTCACCCGGAACCAGATGATCACGAATGAGACGACGAACACCTTGATCAGGGTCCAGAGCCAGCCGAGGTAGTCGTCACCGAACGGCCCCTGCCAGCCACCGAGGAAGAGCACCGTGGTCAGCGCGGCGATCACCACGATGCCGACGTACTCGGCGAGCAGGAAGAAGGCGAACCGGAGACCGGTGTACTCCGTCATGTACCCGAAGACCAGCTCCGAATCGGCGATCGGCATGTCGAACGGCGGGCGCCGGATCTCGGCGAGCCCGGCGACGAAGAAGACCACCATCGCCGGGGCCTGCCAGAGCAGCCACCACGGCTGCCACGCCTCGACGATGCCGGGCAGGCTCAGCGTGCCGGCCGCCATCGCCACGCTCGCCGCCGCGAGCACCAGCGGCAGTTCGTAGCCGAGCAGCTGTGCGGCGCCCCGGATCCCGCCGAGCAGGCTGTACTTGTTGGCCGAGGCCCACGCCGACATGAGTACCGCGACCACCCCGACGCCGACCACCGCGAGCACGAAGAACAGCCCGATGTCCAGCGGTTGCCCGACCAGGTCGTTCGGGCCCAGCGGGATGACCAGCAGGGCCAGCAGGTACGGCACCAGCGCCACCACCGGGGCGAGCCGGAACACCGCCCGGTCCGCCTCGCGCGGGGTGACGTCCTCCTTCTGCACGAACTTGACGCCGTCGGCGATGAGTTGCGCCCAGCCGTGGAAGCCGCCCGCGTACATCGGGCCGAGCCGGCCCTGCATGTGCGCCATCACCTTGTGCTCGACCTGTCCGACGACCAGCGGCAGGACCAGGAATGCCGCGACCACCCCGACGACCCGGATCAGCAGCTCCAGCCAGAGCGGCATCACGCACCCCCCTCGCTGCCGTCGTCCGCCGCCCCGGCCCCGTCGTCCGCCCGGCGCTCCTCGACCCGAGCTCCGGAGGCGGGCGCGGCCGGCGGACCCGAGGCAGGTCGGGCCGGCGGACCCGAGGCAGGTCGGGTGCGGCCCGGCGGGCCGGAGGCGGGGGCGGCGGAGACGGGTACGGCGGCGGCCACGCCCCACTCGCCCGGCGCCGGTACGCCCGGTGGGCGCACCGCCTGCCGACGGGAGGTACCGGCCTCGGACTCGCCCGGCTCCTTCGCCCCCGGCCAGGCCTTGGCCACCCGGGAGGCGAGCACGAACTCCTTGCGCAGCGGATGTCCCTCGAACTCGGGCGGCAGCAGCAGGGGCGCCAGGTCGGGATGGCCGGCGAAGTCGACGCCGAACATCTCGTGCGTCTCCCGCTCGTGCCAGGTCGCCCCCGGGAACAGGTCCACCACGGACCCGACGGTCGCGGCGTCCCGGGGCACCCGGGTCCGGAGCAGTACGCCGTGCCGGTGCCGGGTCGACCAGAGGTGCGCCACCACGTCGAACCCCTCGGCCAGCTCGTCGACGGCGGAGAGCCAGTCGAAGAAGTCGCAGGCCAGCTCGGTGTCGTCCCGGGCCGCCCGGACGGCGTCCCGCCAACGGCCGGACGGCACGTCCACGGTCGCCCGGGCGTACCCCTGGCCGCCGGACTGCCCGACGGTCACCTCCGCATCCGCGAGCAGCGTACCCAACCGGTCACCGACCTGTTCCGGGGTCATGTCCGCGATCCTAGGGCCATCCCGGACCGCGCCGCCGGGTCGCGCACCGCTTATTCGGCGACTACCGGAGTATCGGACGGTTCGGCGGGGAAGAATGACCAGGTGCGCGCGATTACCGTGACCCCGGGTCGGGCCGACTCGCTGAGGCTGGTTCAGGACTTCCCGGAGCCGAGCCCCGACGAGGGCGCGGTGCTGGTGGAGGCGGTGGCGGTCGGCATCTGCGGAACCGATCGCGAGATCATCGACGGCGAGTACGGCGAGCCGCCGCCCGGCGCGACCGAGCTGGTGCTCGGGCACGAGTCACTGGGTCGGGTGCTGGAGGACCCGAGCGGCTCGCTCGCCCCGGGCGACCTGGTCGCCGGCATCGTCCGCCATCCCGACCCCGTCCCCTGCCCCAACTGCGCCGTCGGCGAGTGGGACATGTGCCGCAACGGTCTCTACACCGAGCACGGCATCAAGTGCCTACAGGGCTTCGCTCGGGATCGCTGGCGGATCCCGCCGAAGTTCGCCGTACGCCTCGATCCGGAGCTGGCCGAGCTGGGCATGCTGCTCGAACCGACAAGTGTGGCGGCGAAGGCCTGGGAGCACATCGAGCGGATCGGCGCCCGGTCCGCCTGGGAGCCGAAGCGGGTACTCGTCGCCGGGGCGGGACCGATCGGCCTGCTGGCCGCCCTGCTCGCCGCGCAGCGCGGCCACGAGCTGCACGTGTTGAACCGGTCGGCGAACGGCGAGAAGCCCGGACTGGTGGAGGCGCTCGGCGGGGAGTTCCACACCGGTACCGTCCCCGAGCTGGGCGTCGAGTTCGACATCGTGCTGGAGTGCACCGGCGCCCCGGCGGTGGTGCTGGACGTGATGTGCCAGGCGGCACCGAACGGGATCGTCTGCCTGACCGGGGTCTCCTCCGGCGGCCGGACGATCGACTTCGACGCGGGCGCGCTCAACCGGGCCCTGGTGCTGGAGAACAACGTGGTCTTCGGCACGGTCAACGCGAACCGGCGGCACTGGGAACTCGCCGCCGAGGCACTCGCCGCCGCCGACAGGGACTGGCTGGCCAGGATGATCACCCGGCGGGTTCCGGTCGACCGGTACGCCGAGGCGTACGACGCGCAGCCCGACGACATCAAGGTGGTCCTGGAGTTCCCGCACTGACCGGCCGGCCGGGGCCGGTTCAGCTCTCGGCCGGGGCGAGCGCGGTGACGGCGGCGGCCATCAGCCGGAGCAGTTCCTCGTCCTCGCCGACCTGTGCGCTGCTCCAGCCGTTGTCCCGGGCGGTGTGCCGGCGCGCCCGTTCCCGCTCGGCCCGGAGCAGCGGCAGTGCGGCGGCGGCCGGCGTACCGATCTCGGCCCAGAGGGTCGCCACCGCCCGCCGGGTGTGCACGTTGCGTTCCCAGACCCGGGACAGCACCGGCAGCACGGTCTCGGCGTCGCCGGCCACCCGCCACACCGCTCCGGCCGCCCGCAGGTGCACCCAGCCGTGCGGGTCCGGCCGCCCGAGCAGGGCCCGGAGCCGGGGCAGCCATTCGGCGGCGGCCGGTCCGATCTCGGCGATTTCCTGGGCCGCGTCGCTGGCGTCGAACTGGTCGCCGTCGAGGAACCGGCCGAGCACCGGGAGCAGCCGGGCCGGGTCACCGGTGATCCGGTGCAGCGCGGCCGCGGCGGCGAGCGCCGGACCGCGCTGCGGGGCGTCGAGCAGCGGCCGCAGCACCGGTACGGCGTCCCGGGCGGCCGGGCCGAGCCGGCCGAGTTGGCGGATCACCCACCCGTCGGTAGCCAGCGGCAGCAGCTCGGGCAGGGCCGGCACGCCGGCCGGGCCGAGGCTGCCCACCGCCCGGGCCAGCCCGCCGCGCCGCTCCGGGAAGTCCCGGTCCGTCGGGGAGAGCCGGCGCAACTGCCGCCGGACCAGCGGCAGCAGCTCGACGGCGGCCGGGCCGAGCCCGCTCAGCGCGGCGCCAGCGTCCTTCGGCGGCTCGTCGCGCTCCAGCGCCCAGCGCAGCGGCGGGAGCGCCCGAGCGTCACCGAGCCGGGCCAGCGCGGCCAGCGTGCCGCCGACGGTTGGCCCGTGGCTCGGCCAGACCATCACCCAGGCCGGCGGGCCGGCGGCACTGTGGTGCGGCTCCTCCCGGGCCGCGCCGGCCACCGCCTCGGCGAGCGCGTCGGCCGCCGGCCGGTTCAGCTCGCCGAGGTGTACGAGGGTCCGGGCGGCCGCCCGGGAGAGCAACGGGTGCGGGTCCGCCAACTGTCGGCCGATCAGCCCGACCAGTTCCCGGTAGTCGCCCCGCCAACCGTCCACGAGCTGACCGGCGGCGGGCAGCGCGTCCAGCCGGCGTTCCCGGTCGGAGCCGTCCAGCAGCGTGCTGACCAGCCGGATCCGGTCGTCGACCCGGTCACCGAGCGCCCGGCTCAGGCTGCCGACGGCGGGCCCCAGCCGTGGACCCCGCCGGCCGGCGTCGGCCTGCTCGTGCAGGGCGCGTATGGCGCCGATCAGGGTGTCGGTGCTGAAGCCGGCCGGCTCGGGTGCGCTCGCGGGCTTCTGGTACGCCCCGTCCAGCAGTGCCAGGGCCCGGGGTACCAGGTCGGCCGGCAGCATGCTCGGCGCTCCCGCGCTGACCGAGGTGAGCGCGGTCAGCCGCAGGGCCGACGCGACGGAGGTGTCGCCGACCAGCTCCAGCAGCCAGGTCGTCGCGGCTCGCAGGCTCGACTCGGGCACGCTGGGCAGGTGGCCGGCGGCGGCCCGGCGTACCAGGCTGCCGGCCGCCTCCACCAGCGCGGTCCGGGCCTCGGCGTCCGGCTCGGCGGGCAGCCGGCGCCGCAGCGTGTCGAGCGTCCGAGGCGCCTCGGCCCGGCACACCAGCAGCGCCTCCGGCACCGCCCGGCGTACCGCCGGATCGGGATCGGTGAGCAGGTCGAGGAAGACCGGCAGCCCGGCGGCGACCACCGCCTCGGCCCGGCGGTAGTTCTCCGCCCAGTTCTCGTCGTCGTCCTCGTCGTCGCGGCCCGCCTCGGCCGACCGGACCAACTCGTCGGGGTCGTCGACCTCGGCACCGCCGATGCTGGCCAGCAGGCTCACCACCGGGCCCCGGCCCGCCCCGCCGGCCCGGGTCACCACCTCGAAGAGGTACGGCACGCAGGCGATCGTGCAGGCGTAGACGTCGCCCTGGTGGTGCACGGCGCCGTACATGCCGTCGAGGGCGATCTCCCGGGTGGCGGGGTCGGCGGAGACCAGTCCGCGGAGCAGTTCGGGCACCTCGGTCGCCGGCCCGTACGCGTGGGACATGCCGGCCCAGTCGATCTCGTCCAGTCCCGCGAACACGCCGCCTCCCGGTCCCGGTCACCGCCCCGCCGACCGTCGCCGGGGCGCGGGCCGGAGCCTATCGGCCCCGCCCGACGGAACAGGCCCCGCTACAGTCCCGGCAGCTCGCCGTTGCGGAACAGGTCCACGAAGATCTGGTGGTCCTGCCGCGCCCTGGCCCCGTACGCGTGGGCGAAGTCGACCAGGTGCCCGACGAACCCGGCCTCGTCGGCGGCGACCGCGGCGACGATCGCCTCCTCGGTGGAGAAGTCGACCAGGTCGTGGCTGGACTCGTCGTCGGCGACCGAGTGCATCCGGGCCACCGCCCGGCCCAGGTCGCCGAGGACCCCGGCCAGCTCCTCCGGCTCGTTCACGTCCGACCAGTCCAGGTCGGCGGCGTACGGGGAGACCTCGGCGACGAGCTGGCCGTGCCCGTCCAGCTCGGTGAAGCCCAGCCATGGATCGGCGTGCGCCTGCAACGCCCGCTGCGACTCGGCCGTCCGGTGTCCCTGGTGCCGGAAGTAGCTCCGGACCCCGTCGTCGGTGACGTACCGGGCCACCGCCGGAACCTGGGCCCGCTTCATGTAGATCACGACGTCGTTCTCCAGCGCCTGGGTGTGTCCCTCCAGCAGCAGGTTGTACGACGGCAGCCCGGCCGACCCGATCCCCACGCCCTTGCGCAGCACCACGTCCTTGACCTGCGCGCTCACCGGACGGTGCTCGGCGGTGGCCGGCGGCAGCGTACCCAGGTAGCGCTCGAACGCCGCCACCACGGCGGCCCGGACGTCCCGGTCGACCTGGTAGACCCCGTCGCCGAGGGAGAACCGCCGCTCGTACTGGTCGATGGTGGTCTGCTGGGCCAGCAGCTCGACCCTGGTCCGCAGCCGGGCCTGCTGGAGCACCCGCCGGAGCGCCCCGTCGGCGTTGTCCAGCCGGATCGAGCCGATCGCGTCGTCGCCGCCCCGGGCGATCGCCCGCAGCTCGGTCAGGTACGCGGTGGCGAACCGGGTGACCAGGTCGCCGATCACGATGTCGGAGAGCGCCTTGCCGTAGCCGAGCAGCGCCACGCTGGCCGCGAAGCGCTTCAGGTCCCAGGAGAACGGCCCGACGTACGCCTCGTCGAAGTCGTTGACGTTGAAGACGAGCTGCCCGGAGCCGTTCATGTAGGTGCCGAAGTTCTCCGCGTGCAGGTCGCCGTGGATCCAGACCCGGCTGGTCCAGTCGTCGAGGAACCGCTCGTCGGCGAAGTCGCCGACCATGTCGGCGTAGAAGACCGAGGCGCTGCCCCGATAGAACGCGAACGGCGAGGCGGCCATCTTCCGGAACTTGCGCCGGAACGCGGCCGGGTCGACGGCCATCGACTCGCCGAACTCGGCGATCAGGACGTCGACCAGCCACTCTGCCCGCCGACCGTAGGTGCTAGTCATGATCGCAGGCTAGTTCCGCCCCGCCACCCGTGGCTGTGGTCCGGCCAACCCGGGGGCTGTGCCGGGGCTTACCGCCGGGCCGGGGCGCCCACCGGTCAGTGCTTCGCGGCCGGCGGGGGCACCGGCGGCGCGGTGAGCGACTCGGCGCTCCGCCCGGCCGGCGGGCCGACCCGGTCGGCCGGCGAGGCCAGCTCGTCGGGGCGGGCCACCCCGCCGATGCCGGAGTTCTCGGCAGCGATCTTGTCCTGCAACCGCAGGATCCCGTGCAGCAGCGCCTCCGGGCGCGGCGGGCAGCCCGGCACGTAGACGTCGACCGGGATGATCTGGTCCACGCCCTTGGTCACCGAGTACGAGTCCCAGTACGGCCCGCCGCAGTTGGAGCAGGCACCGAACGAGATCACGTACTTCGGCTCGGGCATCTGGTCGTAGAGCCGCTTGATCGCCGGGGCCATCTTGTCGGTGACCGTCCCGGAGACCACCATCAGGTCGGCCTGGCGGGGGCCGTGCGCGAACGGGATCACGCCGAGCCGGATGAAGTCGTGCCGGCCCATGCTGGTCGCGATGAACTCGATCGCGCAACAGGCCAGCCCGAAGTTGAAGACCCAGAGCGAATAGCGCCGGCCCCAGTTGAGCACGAACCGGATCGGTTCACCGAGCACCGCGGGTAACTGCACGGCCGGCCTCCTTCCCCGTCGCCCACCCGACAGTGAACCACAGGACCGGCGCCGGCCGGCCGGCGCGCGGTGGGCCGATCCCCGTCCGGCGTGGCCGGTCTGGCTGCCCGGCCCCGCTATCCGGCCTTTCGCAGCATCTTCAGCATCTGGTCGATCTGGGCGGTCCGGGACAGGTCGATCCGCCGGGCCAGCTCGCGTACCTCCGGGTGGACGCCGGACGTCGTCTCCATCCGGGCCAGCTCGACGGCGTTGTGCTGGTGCCCGATCAGCAGGTTGAGGAAGTCCGTCTCGAACTTCGTCCCGCTGCTCCGGGAGAGCGCCGAGAGCTGCGCCGGCCCGAGTACCGGCAGCCCGCCGTGCTCGGCGTGCGCGTTCGCGTCCGGGTCCGCCGACGTGCTCCGGCCCCAGCCGCGCAGCCAGTCCCGCATGGTCCGCTGTTCGGCCTCCTGGGTGACGTCGATCGCGGCGGCCAGGATCTTCAGTTCCTCCCGCTCCGCCCGCTCGGGGGCCAGCCGGACCAACGCCAGCCCCTGGCCGTGCGAGGTCACCATCATCTGTAGGAACATCACGTCGGTCTCGTTGAAGGCGCCGCCGGGCGCGGCCGACGCCGGGGCGGAGCCGGCCGGGGCGGGCGCCGGGACCCCGACCGGGACGCCGGTCCGGGCCGGTGCGGGGGCGCAGCCGCCGAGCAGCAACAGCGTCGCGACGATCAGGGTACGGCGGAAGCGGTTCATGCCCTCTCGTCTCCAGGTACGGTCCCGGGAGCGGACCTGCGCCGGATACGGACCCGCAGGGGGTACGGGTCCGTATCCGCGCCGGGTGCGTCCCGCCGGAACGGCGTCAGACGCGCTGCCAGAGCGCCGGTACGTTCGGCGGTTCCCAGCCGGCGATCGCGGTGTGCGCCTGCAGGCAGCGGTACGTCGCGCCGCCGTAGGTCACCTGGCTGCCGACCTGGTACCCGGTGCCGGCCCGCCAGGTTCCGCCGGCCGGCGGCGGTGCGGTGGTCGGCGGCGGGGTGGGCGGGTTGGTGGTACGCGTGGGGGTGGGGTTCGGGTTGGGGTTGCCTCCACCGCCGCCGATCTGGAGGTCGACGCAGGCGTAGAAGGCGTTCGCGGTGTCGGCGATGTTCCAGATCGCCAGCAGCTTCTGCCGGCCGCTCCGGCCGCCCAGGTTGACGGTGTGCGAGACGGTGGCGCCGGGCTGCCGCCCGCCGTCGTCGAAGACGGCGATCCGGGAGCCGCCGATGTAGTACTCCCAGGTGCTGGTGGCGTGCCGGGCGGTCAGCACCCAGTTGAAGTTCACCGTCTGCCCGACCGAGGTGGCCGGCCAGGGCCGGCTGTCGTCGTTCAGCACCGCGAAGTGCCCGATGTTGGCGTGGCAGTTGCGCAGCCCCTTAGGGCCCTCCACGCTCTGCGGCTCCCACTGGATCTGGCCGCAGTCGAACGACACCGCCCGCTGCGCGCAGAGCGCCTGCCGGCTCGGTGGCGAGGAGATGTAGCCGTGCGCCTGGGCGGCCTGCGGGGCCACGAGGAGGGCGGAGACGACGGCCGCCACCGTCGTGACCGCCAGGACCACGGTTCTTCGCATCGTGGGCTCCTTACTTCATCGGGAAGGTCTCCTCAACATAAAAGAAAGATTGTTAACAGTAAATAGCCAGCGGCGACAATCATCGATGGATTGCCGGCGGCGCGGCGGCGCCGGGGGTGTCAGCCAGCCGACACGATCCGGGTGCAACCGGAGATCCGGTGGCCGACGTGTCTTGGCCGCAACACGGAACGGGCGGACGGACCGCCCTCCGATGTGGACCCGGAGGAACTGGAATGCCCATCATCAACACCCGCCGCCTGACCGTCGGCGCACTCGGTACCGCGATGGCCGTACTCGCGATGGCGCCGGCCGCGCAGGCCGCTCCGCACGGCGGCCTGGGCGAACTCGGCGAACGCAGGGACACCTCGGTCACGGTGGGTCGGCTGGTGCTGGAGCCGACCGAGCGCGGATACCGGGGCAGCGTGCCACTGACGATCTCCTATCGGGGGACGGAGACGGCGGACCTGTCGCTGACCGTCACCGAGCCGGTCGCGGGGGCCTTCGCAGCCGTCGACTCCGACTTCCCCTGCTTCTACGGGCAGCGGGACGGAGAGCTGCGCCGGGACATCAACTGCGGCGCCAACCCGATCCGGGCCGGTGAGCGTCGGGAGTACACCCTCGACTTCGAGGTGCTGACCACGACCCGGGCGTACGCCATGTCGGCCGTCGGCGGCGCGGTGACCGTGCAGACCGCCGACTCCCGGCCGGTCACCGTCACCGACAGCTTCGACACGCTGTTCCGGTCCACCACCGGCTCGCTGCGCAACCCCCGCCCGTACGTGCAGGACACCCAGACCGACGCGACGGTCACCGCCGGGGCCGCCACCCTGGTACGCCAGGACGACGGCAGCTACCTCGGCCGGGTCCCGGTCACCGTCCGGTACGACGGCGACGCCCCGCACGACGGACTCCAGCTCGAGGCGGTACTGCCGGACGGGGTGCAACTGCGGGGCATCAGCCCGGAGGCCGTCTGCCTGTTCCCGTGGTGCGAGGTGCCGGGCGGCGACTTCATGCCGGGCGAGGAGCGGTCGATGGAACTGCTGGTCAGCGCGCCGGCCGGGACGGCTCCCGGCGACCTGGGCACCGGCACCGTCCGGCTGCACACCGTCTTCTTCCTCGACGAGCTGTCCGATGTGGACCCTTCTGACAACGCGGCGGCGTTCTCCATCACCGCCGTTGACGGCGCTGCCTAGCATGACGGTCGTCGGCGCCCGGCCCCTGGCACTCCAGGAGCCGGGCGGCTCCGTCCCCGCTCTGCCGGTCACCCACCCGGCCTGTGTGGCGGGTACACGGATCACCAACGGGGAGATGGATGTGCAGACCGAGGAGTTGGTGCCACGGTTCGACGACGTCTACCGGGCCCACTTCCAGTCCCTGGTCGTCCAGCTCTACGCCTATGTGGGTGACATGACCGAGGCGCAGGACCTGGTGCAGGAGGCGTTCAGCCGCGCCTGGCCCCGCTGGGACAAGATCGCCCGGTACGACGACCCGGTGAGCTGGCTCCGCCGGGTGGCCTGGAACACGGCCACCAGCAGATGGCGCCGGCTGCGTACCGCTCGCAAATATCTGGAACGGCAGCGGCCGGAGAACGTGCCCGGACCCGGCCCGGACCGGGTGGCCCTGGCGGCGGCGCTGGCGACACTGCCGGCGAACCAGCGCCGGGCCGTGGTACTGCACCACATGGCAGACCTGTCGATCAACGAGATCGCCCTGGAGTGCGAGGTGGCGCCGGGCACGGTCAAGTCCTGGCTGCACCGGGCACGGATCGCATTGGCCGCGCGGCTGGGTGACACTGGCCCGGATGCCGCGGCGCCCGGCAGCACCGTCCGGAAGCCGCCGGAGCCGACCAGCCGGATGGAGGTGATCTGACGTGGACGAGCTGGACCCGAGCACGGCCCGCCGGCTCGACGCGGCGTTCGCCGACTTCCGCGCCGACGCACTCGACCGGGTCGTGACACCCGATCCGGATGCCCCCCGGCGGATCGCCTACCGGCGCACCCGCAACCGGATCGCCGCCGTCGGGACGCTCGCCATCGCCGTCGTGGCCGGCAGCGTGGTCGGCGTACTCGGCACCAACGGCACCAATCTGCCCGACCCGCCGGTTGCCAACACGCCCAGCGAAAGCGCCGCTCCGACAGCCACTCCGCCGTCCGCCTCACCGTCGGGCTCGCCCTCGCCCGGCAGCACTCCCACACCGAGCGCGACGCCCACCCCGACGACCCCGCCGAGCACCCCGGCCACCCCGGCGCCGCCCGACCCCGGTGACGAGGGCCGGGCTCCGGATCCCGGACCCGCCAAGCCGGCCCGGCCGACGGACCTGGTGCTGACCGGTCCGTCCGAGGTGACCCTCACTCCGGAGGATGGCCGGTACACGGGGACCCTGCAGATCTCGATCCGCAACCAGGGCCAGCAGCCGTACGACATGAACGGACTCATCCTGGTCGAGCCGCTGGAGGTGCGGACCTGGTTCGACGACGACACGTTCGGCGGCTGTGGCTTCACCGACGTGAACTCGCAGACCCGCACCTCGAACTGCGCCGGCTTCGCCGGGATGACCCCGATCGGCGGCACCCAGACCAGCACCTTCCGGATCACCGTGGACGTGGCACCGGCGCCTGGTACCCGGACGATCGACGGCTACCGGCTGACCGTGCGCAGCAATCTCCAGGGCAACTACCTGACCGACGAGACACCCGCCAACAACAGCATCGCGGTGCGGCTCCGCCTGGCCGGCGGCTGAACCCGGTCGGCCACGCCCTACCGGCGGCCCCGGGCAGTGGTGGGCCGCCGGAGCGTCCGCTCAGTAGCCAGGCCGCTGGAACAGGCCGAGTCAGTAGCCAGGCCGCTGGAGCAGGCCGAGGAACTCGGCCAGCAGCCGTTCCCGGATCGGGATCGGTGCCGCGTCCAGCAGGGTGTTGACCGGCGCCATCCGCTCCGGCGGCCGGCCGGCGGCGGCGCGGTCCAGGCCCAGCCCGGCGGCCACCCCGGCGACCAGTTCCGGGGTGAGCTGTGCCGGGGTCAGCGCGCCGAGCGTCTCCAGCAGCGCGGCGGGAAGCTGCACCGGGCCGGCCGACCGGGCGTCCGCCGCCGCGGCCTGCAGGTCCGCGCCGAACTCCGCCACCCGGGGCGCCACCGAGGCGGTCACCGACAGGTGGATGTTGGCCGGCAGACCGGCGTACGAGAGCTGGGGCTGGGTGTGCCAGCCACGCCGGCTCAGCTCGTCGGCCAGGACGAAGAGGTCCAGCCCCGGGTCGGTACCGGTGAAGCAGACCACCGTCGACTCCGGTTGGGCGAGCAGCCGCAGGCCGTCCACTTCGGAGACGGCGTCGGCGAGCCCGCGTACCGCCGTCAGGGTCCGCTCGGCCAGGGTCAGGTAGCCGGCGTCACCGAGGTGCCGCAGGGTGGCGTACGCGGCGGCGATCGGCCCGCCGGAGCGGGTGGACGAGAGCACCGGGTTGACCAGCGTGTAGCCGGGCCAGCCGGCGAAGGCGAAGTACTGCGACCGGCGCAGCTCCGGATCGCGGTGCAGCAGCACGGAGACGCCCTTCGGGGCGTAGGCGTACTTGTGCAGGTCCACCGAGATCGAGGTGACGCCGGGCAGCGCGAAGTCGAACGCCGGTACCGGTACGCCCAGCCGGCGCAGATAGGGCAGGGTCCAGCCGCCGAAGCAGGCGTCCACATGACAGCGCACCCCGGCCGCGCCGGCGACCTCGGCGATCTCGGCCACCGGATCCACCACCCCGTACGGGTACGACGGCGCCGAGCAGGCGACCAGCACGGTGTCCGGGCCGATCGCGGCGGCGACGTCCCCGGGCGCGGGGCGGAGTGTCCGCGCCGAGACCGGCACCTGGTCGAGAGTGAGCCCGAGGTAGTGCGCCGCCTTGGCGAACGCGGCGTGCCCGCTGGTCGGTACCACCAGCCGGGGCCGGGCCACCTCGGGCCGGGCGTCCCGGGCCGCCTTGACGGCCAGGATCAGCGACTCGGTGCCGCCGCCGGTGACACTGCCGACAACCTCGGGTGCCGCCGTCCCCGGCCCGCCGCCGAGCAGTTGGGCGGCCGCGCCGACGAGGGCGTTCTCCAGGGCCAGCAGGGACGGAAAGGCGGTCGGGTCCAGCCCGTTGACGTGCGCCGCCAGCGCGTACGCCGAGTTCGCCAACTCGTCCAGCCCCGGTACGGCGGGGTCGTAGACGTAGGCGAAGAGCCGGCCGCCGTGCGTCGGCAGGTCTGCGGCGCGCAGGTCGCGGAGTTCGGCCAGCACCTTGTCCGCGGGTACGCCCACCGGCGGCAACGCCTCGATCATGGCGGCCACCGTAACAGTTGTAACGGCGCAGGTGAGCGCGTCAGACACCCGGACCACGGCACGGATTCCTGCCGTGCTCCCACCCCTCCACCCCTCCAACCCCACCCTGCCCCCGAACCGCCCGCCCGCCGCCCGCCCGCCGCGCTCTGCGGTCCGGTGCGCAGATCTTGACGACTTGTTGCTGTTGAGACGACTGTTCAGTCCCATGACAGCTGTTGAGACGACAAGAAGTCGTCAAGATCCGGCTTGGGTCCGCACTTGCCGGTAGGAGGAGGCGGTGCGGGCCAGGTGGGGTGGGTAGGGCGGCGGTGGGGGGCTCAGGTGGGGTGGGAAGGGCGGCGGTGGGGATTCGCGTCGGAGGCGGTCGCCAGCCGTTCCGGGGTGAGGTCGTAGCCGCGCATGGTCAGCAGGGCGAGCCCGACCAGCAGGGCCGGCAGCACGGTGAAACCGACCAGCACCCCGGCCCGGGCTGTGCCGGACTGGGCCGCCGCCTGGCCGGTCGACGAGGAGACGTAGCCGGTCAGTTGCAGTACCAGACCGTAGATGCCCGGCCCGAGGGCCAGCCCGAACGTCTCGCCGGCCGTCCACAGCCCGGTGAAGACCCCGGCCTGGCGGCGGCCGGTGCGCGCGGTGTCGTACGCGATGCAGTCCGGCAGCATCGCCATCCCGAACACCTGCTGACCGGCGTACCCGCAGCCGATCGCCGCGACCACCAGATAGACCGCCGGGGCCGGCAGCACCGGGGCGGCGACCAGGGCCAGCGCGCCGGCCGCGAAGAGCAGCGACGCCACGGTGAACGCCCGGGGCTTGCCCAGCCGGGCACCCGCTCGGCTCCACAGCGGCATCACCAGCAGCGCCGGGCCGACGAAACACCCGAAGAGCAGCGTCGGGCCGGTCTCCGGATCACGCAGCACGTGCGCGGCGAAGTAGTTGACCCCGGCCAGCACGGTCGCGACGCCGGCCGCCTGGACCACGAAGCAGACCAGCAGCAGCCGGAACGGCCGGTTCGCGGCGGCGACCGCGAGCTGGGCCCGCAGGCTCGGTTCGCTCGCCACCGCCACCCCGGTCGGGGCGGCCCGGGTACCGAGGAACGCACCGACCGCACCGACCGCGATCAGCACCGCCACGAAGAGCCCAAGCCAGCGGTGCCCGGGTACGCCGTCGCCACCAGCGGCCACCACCACCGGGGCAAGCGCGCCGGAGACCAGGATGGCCAGCGCGAGTACCGCCACCCGCCAGGTCATCAGCCGGGTCCGCTCGGTGTAGTCGTCGGTCAGCTCGGCCGGCATGGCGACGTACGGGACCTGGAAGAAGGCGAACGCGGTCGCGGTGAGCAGGAACGCCAGCGCGACGTACCCGGCGGCGGCCGGGCCGGGCGGGAACGGCGCCGCGAAGATGGCGGCGAAGAGCACGGCCAGCCCGAGCCCGCCACCGAGCAGGTACGGCCGGCGGGCGCCCCAGCGGGACCGGGTCCGGTCGGAGATCCGCCCGGCGACCGGGTTCACCAGTACGTCCCAGGCCTTCGGCAGCAGCACCAGCAGGGCGGCCAGCCCGGCGGCCACCCCCAGCGTGTCGGTCAGGTACGGCAGCAGCACCAGGCCGGGCACCGTGCCGAAGGCGCCGGTGGCCAGCGAACCGAGGGCGTACCCGGCGTGCACCCGGCGCGGCAGGGTGGTCGGGGACGGGGAGCCGGGGGGAGCGGCACGAGTACCGGGCACGACATCCATGGCCCGGGAACGTACGCGAAGGTGGCCGGTCGACGTATCCGCCGACCGGCCACCGGCCACCCGGGTCAGGTCAGCGCTGACCGCCCAGGTACATCGCGTTGAAGAGCAGTCGGTACGTGCCGTGCGACTGGGCCCGGTGCTGCGGCTTGAAGCCGAGCAGCACCACCTGGCCCTTGCCCACCTTTGCCGTCACCACGGCGGCCTTGCCGCCGATGACGTCCTCGCCGAGCAGGAAACCGCTCTTGAGCAGGTTGCTGGTCGGCCAGGTGGCCGCCACCGATACGCCCTTGGCGCCCTCGGTGACCTCGAACGCCGGGCCATCCGCCACGAATGCCGAGGCGGTCGGGGCGAAGCCGGCCGCGACCGGGTCGCTCGCGTCGACGTTCAGGTTCAGCACCGAGCCGGGGATGTTCAGCTCGGTCTCCTCGACCCCGGCGGTGACGTCCTTCACCGGCACCCCGAACGCCTGGATCGGCAACTGGGCTGCCCGGTTCAGCGTGACGACGGTGCCGCCGGCCTCGACGAACGCCTTGAGGTTGGCGATGCCCGCGTCGGTCATCCCGCCGGTGTACGCCTCCGGCAGCGAGCCGGCCGCCCGGCCGTTGCGCATCGAGCTGTAGGTGGCGTCGGGCAGCACGATGGTGTCGTACTTCGCCCGCAGGTCACCGGCGCGCACCTGCGCGTTGGTCAGCTTGGCGTAGCCGAAGCGGAACTGGTCCAGGATCAGCCGGGTCCAGCCCTCGTCGTAGTTGTTGAAGCCGTCGTACAGGCCGATCCGGGGCGCGGCGAGCGCCTTGGCACCGGCCGGCTTGGCGTCCACCGCCGCGATCGTCAGGCCCAGCTCGGTGGCGAGCGCGCCGATCCGGTCACCGGTCTGCGGGCCGGTGCGTACCAGGAAGGTGCCGGCCGGCAGCTTGCCGGTGCGGGTGGTCACCTCGGCGGTGCTGCGGGAGACCTTCTCCCCCGCCGCCAGCAGCGCGTTCACCGCGGTCGCGCTGTCGTTGACCCGTGGGTCGAGCGCGTACGCGTGCTTCGGCGCCCCGGCCACCACCCCGGTCGGTACCTTCGGCCAGCCGACCTCGGTGGTGCTGACCCGGACGTTGCGGTCGAGCTTGTCGACGGTGACGCCCATCTGGAACGACAGGGTGTAGCCGGTGATGTCGTACGGCGGTTCCAGCGGGCCGCCCGGGTAGAGCCGCCGGTCCGGGTAGACCTGCGGGTTCAGCAGGTCCAGCACGGCCGCCCGGTAGGGCTGTGCCTCCCGGACCAGGTAGCTGCCGGCCGGGTAGGTCCGCTTGCCCACCTTGAACGAACTGAGTGCCTGCTCGACCCGGATGTTGTTCCAGCGCAGCTTGTCGACCAGCTTGGTCGCGGTCGGGAAGTCCGCCTGGTCGGCCGGGATCACGTAGGTGACGCCGGCGCCGTCGCGGGCACCGTCCCGGGCCATCTGGTACGCGCCGTAGAGCCAGCCCTCGCGGTCGTCGCTGGCCAGCCGGAGCATCGCCCAGGAGGCGGTCTTGATGTAGTCGCAGCTCTGCGACAGGTGCCACTCGCCACCCTGCCAGGGGCTCGGGTAGAACACCGACGGCTTGCTGGTCGAGGTGCCGTCGGCGAACGTCGCCGGGAAGTCCTTCGGGTCGTACACCCTCGGGGTCGCCGAGGCGTGCGCGGTCTCGGTCAGGATGCCGACCTGGTTGTGGTAGTACGGCGAGGTCCGGGCGCCGCCGTTCCACCAGATGTCGTACTGCTGCCGGGCCAGCGCGCCGACCTTGTCCTCGCGCTCCAGCCGCTGCCCCATCGCGTCGCCGACGATGTTGACGCCCCGGACCACCTGCGGGTGGATGTTCGGGTTCAGCGGGTCCTCGAACGGCGGGATGCTGATCCGGGCCGGGAAGACCGCCGTCTGGTGCACGTTGTGCATCATCTGCGGCAGCCACTCGTGGAAGAGCTGCCGGCCGACGTTCTGGGTCTCCTGGAGGTTGAACATGTACCAGTCACGGTTGTTGTCGTGCCCGGCGTACTTCTGGTACAGCTCCGGGTAGCCGGCGTCCTGGTAGGGACCGCCCAGGTTCTGCCGGTACCACTCGGCGACCTTGGTGCCGCCGTCCGGGTTGACGTTCGGCACCAGCAGCGTGACGACGTTGTCCCGGATCTCCCGGGCCTCCGGCGTCTCGCTGGTCACCAGGTCGTACGCGAACTGCGGCGCGGTCTGGTGCCCGGCGACCTCGGTGGAGTGGATGCCGAAGTCGACCCAGGCGACCGCCTTGCCGCTCTGCGCCAGCCCCCGGGCCACCGACTCGGAGAGCCCGTCGCCCTGGGAGAGCCGCACCGAGGTCTGCCGGTACCGCTCCAGGTTCTCGGCCCTGAGGTTCTCCTCGGCGGAGACGATGGCCATGAGCTGCGGCCGGCCCTCGCTGGTCTTGCCGATCTCGACCAGCTTCATCCGGTCGCTGGCCTGGTCCAGCTTGTGGTAGTAGTCGGCGATCTGCTCGTAGGTGGCCACCTTGTAGTCGGCGCACGGCACCCAGCCGAGCACCGACTGCGGCTTGGGCACCCGGCCTGCGGCGGTGGCCCCGCCCGCGGTCGCCGTGGTCAGCAACGGCGTGCCCAGCAACGCCACCGCGACCGCGGTCGGCATGGCTATTCCGGAGAGTCTTCGGTTCACCAGCAAACCCCTTCATACGACGATGTACGACGGAAAAGGGTCCGGCAGGGGCGGCCGCGCCAACTCGGATGATGTTGATCTAACGCTTCTCCCCGCAGCTCAGGGAACATCGAAACAGGGAAATTGAGCCAATCTTGAGTGTCCCGGCATTCCGCCACGCTGTGTTCAGCCGCGTCGATGCGGGATGATCGCAGCGGCTGGTACGACAGATTAGGAGCGGCCGGCATGCGCATCCTGTTGGTCGAGGACGACGCCCGGGTGGCCGGCGCGATGGCCTCTGCCCTGTCCCGACGGGGCTACGACGTGGAGCGGGCCGGCACCGCCGCCGCCGCGCTCGCCGCCGCCCCCTGCGACCTGGTGCTGCTCGACCTCACCCTGCCGGACGGCGACGGGGTGGAGGTGTGCCGGGTGCTTCGGCAGCGCAGCGCGCAGCTCGGCATCATCGCGGTGACAGCACGCGGCGAGGAGCGCGACCGGGTGATCGGGCTGCGGATGGGCGCCGACGACTACGTGGTGAAGCCGTTCTCGATGGCCGAGTTGGAGGCCCGGATCGTCGCGGTGCTCCGGCGGGCCCGGGCCGGCGCGCCCCGACCGGAGGTCGTCGAGGTCGGCCCGATCTGGATCGACGTCGCCGCCCGGCTGGTCACGGTACGCAGCGCCGGGGTGGCGCTGACCCGCAAGGAGTTCGACATCCTGGTCTCGCTGGCCCGGCAGCCGGGCGTGGTGGTGCCGCACGAGCGGATCGTCCTCGACGTCTGGCCGACCACCGGCGCCGCCCGGCACACCGTGGAGGTGCACGTCGGCTCGCTGCGCGGCAAGCTCGGCGATCCCGACCTGGTGCAGACCGTGCGCGGTGTCGGCTACCGGCTCCGGGCCGAGTGACCGGAGCCGTTCCGTGCGCCGCCGCCTGGTCTTCAGCTACTCGCTGCTCATGATCCTGGTCCTGCTCGCCCTGGAGACCCCGCTGGCGATCACCCTCGCCAACCGGGAGACCGAACGGATCCGGGCGGACCGGCTCGCCGACGCCAACCGGTTCGCCTCGCTCTCCGGCCCCGCGCTGCGTACCGGTGCGGTCAGCGCGATCGACGACGAATTGCAGCGCTACCAGGAGCTGTACGGGATCAGCGCCGCGGTGATCGACCGGGAACGGCGTCAGGTGGCCGCCCCCGGTGGGCCGCGACTGGACACCGAGCTGACCGACAGGGCGATTTTCGGCGCCCTCGCCGGCCGGCAGATGACCGTGCCGGAGGTGCTCTGGCCCTGGCAGGTCGGCCCGCTGGTGGTAGCCGTACCGGTGAACGACGGCGGTGAGGTGATCGGCGCCGTCATCACGGTCTCCGCCACCGAGCGGGTACGCCGGACCGTCACCGTCTGGTGGGCGGCGCTGGCCGCGGTCGGGCTGCTCGCGGTCTCCGCCGGGGTGATGACGGCGTTCCGGCTGGCCGGCTGGGTGCTGCGCCCGGTGACCGTACTCGACGTGGTGACCCACGACATCGCGGCCGGCGACGGCCTGGCCCGGGTGCCGACCCAGCAGGGTCCGCCCGAGCTGCGCCGGCTCGCCACCAGCTTCAACGAGATGGCCGACGCGGTCGCCGACGCCCTGGAACGGCAGCGGGCCTTCGTCGCGCACGCCAGCCACCAGCTCCGCAACCCGCTGACCGCGCTGCGGCTGCGGGTCGAGGAACTCGGGCCGAGCCTGACCGACGAGTACGGCCGCGACGAGCACAGGCTGGCGCTGGAGGAGACCGACCGGCTGGCCCAGGTACTCGACGGGCTGCTCACCCTCGCCCGCGCCGAACGGGCCCAGCACACCATGGTGGTGGTGGACGCGGCGGCGGTGGCCGCGTCCCGGGTCGCCGCCTGGCAGCCGCTGGCCAACCACCGGGGCATCACCCTCACCCTCGCCCCGGTGACCGGCCCGCTGCCCGCCCGGGCCGTGCGTACCGCCGTCGACCAGGTGCTGGACGCGCTGATCGACAACGCGGTCAAGTTCGGCCACCCGGGTGGCCGGGTCGAGGTCTCGGTGCACCGCGCCGACGACGGGGTGGTGGTCCGGGTCACCGACGACGGTCCGGGGATGACCGGCGCCCAGCTCCAATCCTCCACGGAACGCTTCTGGCGGGCCCCGGACACCCAGAACATCGACGGCGCGGGGCTCGGCCTGACCATCGTGGCGGTACTGGTCGACGCCTCCGGCGGTCGCCTCACCATGCGTCCCGCCGAGCCGACCGGGCTCACCGCCGACGTCTGGTTCCGGCCCGGCGAGGCGTGAACGCGCTGGTCAGGGCTTGTGCGTCTGGTAGTAGCGGGCGGCACCCGGGTGCAGCGCCAGCGGGGTGGTGGTGATCGCCGACTGCACGTTCAGCCGGGCGGCGGCCGGATGGGCGCTGCTCAGCTCGTCCCGGCGCTGCATCAGTAGCCGGGTCACGTCGTAGACGAGCTGCTCCGGCATGCTGGTGGCCACCACCAGATAGTTGGGCACCGCCACCGTGGTCACCGGCGCCGACCCGTACGCCGAGGCGGGGATGTCCCGCTGGACGTACACCTCACGGTAGGACTGGCGCAGCGGCTCGACCCACTGGCCGAGGTCGACGAAGCGGGCCCGGGTCTGGGCGGCGAAGTCCGCCACCGCCTTCACCGGCAGGCCACCGGAGAAGAAGAACGCGTCGATCCTGCCGGCCCGTAGCGCGGCGACCGAGTCGTCGATGCCGAGCCGGAGCGTCTCGGCCAGTTTGTCGCCGACCCTGGCCACGTCGAGCAGGCGTTCGGCGGTGATCGCGGTGCCGGAGCCCGGCGCGCCGATCGCCACCCGCTTGCCGCTCAGGTCCGTCAACTGCCGGATCGGCTCCTGGGTCAGGGTGACCAGGTGCAGCAGGTCGTCGTAGACCCGGGCAACGGCACTCAGTCCGGTGCCCTCGCCCGGCTCGGTGGCCAGGATGTCGGCCTGGGTGAAGCCCAGTTCGGCCCGACCGGTGGAGACCAGCGAGACGTTCTCCGCCGATGCGGCGGTCACCACCACGCTCGCGGTGACGTCCGGCAACTCCCGGTTGAGGATGCCGGCCAGGGACTGGCCGACGGCGTAGTAGACCGCGGTGGCGCTGCCGGTCGCGATGCGCAGCCTGGTCGGCTCGGCGGGCTGCGAGGTGCATCCGGCGGTGGCCGGCAACGCGATGGTGACCACGGCCAGCGTCACGGCGAGCGTGCCGAGCCGCCGGCCGGGCAGTCCCCGGCCGACGCGTCGGTGCCACCGTGCCCCGCCCACCCCACCACCACCCCGGCGATGATCGACACTCAGCGCAAATTTTGCTCAAGCCTTCAACCGATGTCTACCGCCTCGGCGCGGTAACGGCCACCGTTGAACGTAGTTGGTCGTCGCGAATACGGGGGGCGACAGGAATGGTCTGGAGCACCGGGGCGTACGCCTCAACGCGGCCGCCCCTACGGCCGTCCGGCAGAACCAGCCTGCTGGACCGAGCTTCGCTGGCGGACGCCTTCGAGGCGGCGTGCCTGGTCAGGTGCATCCGGGTGGAGGGAGTGCGGCAGCCGACCACAATGGTGGCCGAGTTCAGCTCGGAGGCTGCCGCCACTCGTCTCGCCGAACTGCTGGCCCGGCTCGGCACACCGGCCCGGTCGGAGCGGATCACCGCAGGCGTCCGCCGCCGCTACGAACTGCACCGGCTGCACCTCACCGAGCCCGGGCAGCCCGCCGTACTGTCAATGGGCTGGCGGCAAGGGCGGACGGCCCTGCTCGATCCGGCCGCCGTCGGCGCCTCCGCGCCCCGGAACGCCCGCCGGCAGGCGCTGGCCGCCGCCGCCTGGCGCGCCGCGCTGCTGGCTGCCGGCCGGCACGTCCGGACCACCATCCTCGGGGTACGCATCTGCGACACCGAGCTCGCCGCGGTGCTGGTACGTAGCGCCCAACTGCTCGGCTCGCCGGCCTCGGTCGCGCCCCGCTCGGGTTGCCTGCTGGTGACGGTGCCGGGCGGCCCGGACAAGGAACGCATCCTGCGCCGCAGCGCCCAGTCTGTCCCCCTGGCGGGCTGACCGCCGCACACCCGGTGCCGGTCGCCGCCGCCGCACACCCGGTGCCGGTCGCCGCCGCCGCACACCCGGTGCCGGTCGCCGCCGCCGCGCACCCGGTGCCGGTCGCCGCCGCCGCACCGGGGCGGGGACCGGATCGGCGGCCGGTCGCGGCCCCCTCAGTCGGTCGGCTGCCAGTCGGCCGCCGACATGTCGACTCCGGCGCCGCGCAGCGGTGTCCCCTCGGCACGCAGCCGGGCCCGGGCCTCACGCTCGTGCCCCGGCGGCAGGCGTCCGGCCGAGTTGACCACCCGGTGCCACGGGACCCCGCCACCGTGCCGAGCCATGATCGAGCCGACCAGTCGGGCCGACGCCCGGCCGGACCGCTCGGCCAGGTGGTCGGCGATCGCGCCGTACGACATCACCCGGCCGGGCGGGATCCGCTCGACCAGCGTGAGCACCTCTTCGACGTACTCCTCGGGCGTCATGAGCTGCCACGATATGGGAGTACGGGACGGGCCGGCGGGGCGGGCCGACCCGGGCACCGCAGAATGGGCGGGTGCGGGAAGCAGTTACCACAGCGCGCCGGATCGTGGTCAAGGTCGGCTCGTCCTCGCTGACCACCGCCGCCGGTGGCCTGGACGCGGCGCGGATCGACGCGCTGGCCGACGTACTCGCCGGCTGGCTGGCCGACGGTCCGGCCGGCGCACCGGTCCCGGAGTCCGGTACCCGACCGGCCGGGCCGGGCCGCAAGCGGGTCGGCCCGGCGGACCGGCGGGAGCTGGTGCTGGTCTCGTCCGGGGCGATCGCCGCGGGCCTGGCCCCGCTCGGGCTGGCCGCCCGCCCCCGTGACCTGGCCACCCAGCAGGCCGCAGCCAGCGTCGGGCAGGGCCTGCTGATCGGCCGCTACTCGGCCGGTTTCGCCCGGCACGCCCGTACGGTCGGCCAGGTGCTGCTCACCGTCGACGACGTGACCCGGCGAGCGCACTACCGCAACGCCTATCGCACGCTGCGCAAACTGCTTGACCTCGGCGCGGTGCCGATCGTCAACGAGAACGACACCGTGGCGACCGACGAGATCCGGTTCGGCGACAACGACCGGTTGGCGGCGCTGGTGGCCGCACTGGTCCACGCCGACCTGCTGGTGCTGCTCTCCGACGTGGACGCGCTCTACACCGGCGACCCGGCCCGTCCCGGCACGGTCCGCATCGAGGAGGTCCGCGACGAACAGGATCTGGCCGACGTGGCGATCGGCCGGGCCGGCCGGGCCGGGGTCGGCACCGGCGGCATGGTGACCAAGGTGGAGGCGGCCCGGATCGCGACCGGCTTCGGCATCCCGGTGGTGCTGACCTCCGCGCCGCTGGCGCCCGCGGCGCTGGCCGGCGAGCCGGTCGGCACCTTCTTCCACCGGGTACGCCAGCGCCCGGCGGCCCGGCTCTTCTGGCTGGCCCACGCGACCTCGCCCCGGGGTCGGCTGCATCTGGACCCCGGTGCGGTGCAGGCGGTGGTGGCCCGGCGCAAGTCCCTACTGCCGGCCGGGATCACGGCGGTGGACGGCACCTTCACCGCCGGTGATCCGGTCGACCTCGTGGACGACGCGGGGTCGGCGGTCGCCCGTGGACTGGTCAACTACGACGCGGTGGAGTTGCCCGGCCTGCTCGGCCGCTCCACCTCGGAACTCGCCGCCGCCCTCGGCCCCGGCTACGAGCGTGAGGTCGTGCACCGCGACGACCTGGTGCTGCTGGTCTGATCCGCTGATCGGCGGGTACCCGTACCACCGCTCTCCCCGACCGGCCCGGCCCGGCTCCGAGGTGTCCGCCCGCGACGCTGTCGAGCTGGGTGCACAGACGGGGCAACGGTATCCGCCCGCCCATCGAACCGCGCCCGGCCACCGGCGCCACCCCAGTTTTCCGCACTGTCGAGCTGGGTGCACGGACGGGGCACGCGAGATCGTGGCCGGCTTCAGTGGCGAGAAGACGCTCCTGGGCTGAGTCGGGAGGGCTGGCGATCCAGCCGGCTCCGGTCGATGAATCGCGTGTGCGGGGGCGCCCGGTCCGGTCCGACTGCGCCGTCCCGGTCCGGATGCACCGCCCGGCCCGGAGGGCACCACCCGGCCCGGAGGGCACCACCCGGCCCGGAGGGCACCGAGTGGGTGCACAAGCGGGGCAGCTCGACAGTGCGCGCACGGCAGTGGTGGCGGCAGGCAAACGTCGTCTCTGCAGCGATCCGGCGCGTGGCCTGCGTGGCCGACGAGGACCATCCGCCGCACCGAACCGGCGCTGCACCGGCACCGCCCGGCGGCTGCCGGGTCAGGCCGTGGCGCGTTCGGCGGCGCCGATCCGGGGGAAGGGCTCGGTGGAGAAGACCACCTCCACCGAAACCTCGAAGTACTGCGCGATCCGCAGCGCCAGGTGCAGGCTCGGGTTGTATTCGCCGCGTTCCAGGTAACCGATCGTCTGGTAGTGCACCCCGAGCGCGTCGGCGAGATCCCGTCGGGAGATCCCGCGCTCGGCGCGGAGCACCGCGATGCGGTTGTAGATCGCCTCGCTCATCAGTTGATCCTCTGCATCGCCTTCTCCTTCCGAGCGGCGACGCTCGAACCGGATTCCCGCCGGGCCATCCGGCGCAACACGATCGGCGCCACCACCAGGCCCAGCACGGCCCAGCCGGCGAGCATGCCGAAGGTCTCCAGGTGTCGCCAGGACCCGCCGATCTCCACCGCCGCCAGCTCGGGCGGCAGCAGGGCCGAACGCGTGCCCAAGCCCAGCCAGTAGACCGGGAACGCCTGGCCGATCCACTGCAGCCAGACCGGGAAGGTGGTGATCGGATAGAAGATCCCGGAGGTCGCGACGAGGCCCATGATAGGCAGCATGATGACGCCGACGTTGCGGGGATTGGCGAAGAGCGAGCCGAGGATCGCACCGAGTGGCAGGCAGGCGACCAGGCCGAGTACGAGGACCGAGAGCAGGGTCAGCCAGGCGCCCGGGCCGCGCAGTTCCACCCCGTTCACCAGCAAGACTCCGGGAATCACCAGGATGACGGAGCTGATCAGCGTCATCCCGGAGACCTGCACCACCTTGCCGACCAGATAGCCGAGCATGCCGTTCGGGATCGCCTTGGCCCGCAGCAGGGTGCCGTCCTCGCGTTCGACGGTGAGGGCCATCATCATCGTCACCAGCGCGCCGAACGCCAGCCCGCCGCCGAGCACGCTGGGCAGCGTACGGGCGCCGAGCGAGAAGTTCGTGCCGGGCACCGTGGCGTCCCGCATGAAGAACATGACGACCAGGAACGCCAGATTGGGGAAGAAGTAGTTCCACAGGTCCTGCACGCTCACCAGGCTCTGCCGCACCTCGATCCCGCCGCGCCGTACCCCGGCCCGGAGGGCGATCACCGTCGGGTTCACCGGCCCGCCTCCTCGAACTCGCGCAGCGTGGCGAGGCTCCGGCCGGACTCGAACTCCCGGACCAGCGCCATGTAGGTGTCCTCCAGACTCGCTCGCCGGACCTCCAGGTCGGCGACGCCGTCGCCGTACTGCTGGAACAACTCCCGGACGAACGTGGTGGCATCGGTGGTGGCGTGCACGAACCGCTGCCCGTCCCGGCTCCACTTGACCTCGGCCTCCGAGGACATCCGCCGGGAGAGTTGGTCTGCCGAGCCGTCGGCGATGATCGAGCCGCCGGCCAGGATCAGGATCCGGTCGGCCAGCTTCTCGGCCTCGTCCAGGTCATGCGTGGTGAGCAGGATCGTGGTCTGATCCAGGTCGGTGAGCCGGTGCACCAGGTCGTGGAACTCGCGCCGGGCCTCCGGGTCGAACCCGGCCGTGGGCTCGTCGAGGAAGAGCAGCTCGGGACGGCCGACGATGCCGATCGCGACGTCCAGCCGCCGCCGCTGCCCGCCGGAGAGCTGGCCGACCCGCTTGGTGGCGTGCGGGTTGAGCCCGACGGCGTCGATCAGGTCGTCGACGTCCCACGGCCGCCGGATCTGGTCGGTGGAGTAGGGCAGGTAGTACGAGCCGAGGTGGCCGAGCAGCTCGCGCACCCGCCACTTGGCGTGGTCGCGCCAGGACTGGAGCACCACGCCCAGCCGGGCCCGCCACCGCTCGTCCCCGTGTGCCGGGTCCACACCGAGCACGGCGACCTCGCCGGCCGACCGCATCCGGAACCCCTCCAGGATCTCGATGGTCGTCGTCTTACCGGCACCGTTGGGGCCGAGCAGCACCAGCACCTCGCCGGGCCGGGCCGTGAACGTGACGCCGGTCAGCACGTCGGTGCTGCCGTAGCGCATCCGCAGATCACGGACGTCCAGCACGGGCTGCTCGACCGGCGACCCGGCGGGCTCGGAGGTCCGGCCCGGAGTCTCGGCGATGGTCATAGATCTACACCCCCTCGTCCAACCTCTACGCGAGGAGATAGTACATCTGCTACACAACTGAGCAACCATATTGCCAACGCGAAGCGGGGCAGCTCCGGGAGGGAGCTGCCCCGCTTCGGGGTACCGGGTCGGGCCCGGTGCGAGGTTGGGAAGGTTCAGTAGGCAGGCAGCGAGGGGTCGATCTGCTTGATCCAGGAGAGCACCCCGCCCTGCACGTGCACCGCGTCGCGGAAACCGGCGGCCTTCACCGCGGCCAGCGCCTCGGCGGAGCGTACGCCGGACTTGCAGTGCAGCACGATCTGCTTGTCCTGCGGCAGCGTGGCCAGCGCCGTACCGGAGAGGATGTCGCCCTTCGGGATCAGCGTCGCGCCGGGGATGCGGACGATCTCGTACTCCGCCGGCTCCCGGACGTCGACCAGGAAGATGTCCTTGCCGGCGTCCTGCCACTCCTTCAGCTCCCGGGCCGTGATGGTCGAGTCCGCCACCGCCTCCTCGGCCTCCGGCGAGACCGCGCCGCAGAAGTCCTCGTAGTCCTCCAGCAGCTCGGTGACGGTCGGGTTCTCCCCGCAGAGCGCGCAGTTCGGGTCCTTGCGGACCTTGATCTTCCGGTACGACATCTCCAGCGCGTCGTAGACCGTCAGCCGGCCGACCAGCGGCTCGCCGATCCCGGTCAGCAGCTTGATCGCCTCGGTGACCTGGATCGAGCCGATCGACGCGCAGAGCACGCCGAGCACCCCGCCCTCGGCGCAGGACGGCACCATGCCGGGCGGCGGCGGCTCCGGGTAGAGGCAGCGGTAGCAGGGGCCGTGCTCGGCCCAGAACACCGACGCCTGCCCGTCGAACCGGTAGATCGACCCCCAGACGTACGGCTTGCCGAGCAGTACCGCCGCGTCGTTGACCATGTAGCGGGTGGCGAAGTTGTCCGTACCGTCGACGATCAGGTCGTACTGGCCGAAGATCTCCAGCACGTTGTCCCGGTCCAGTGCGGTGTTGTGGATCTCGACCTGCACCAGCGGGTTGATCTCGCGGATGCTCGCCGCCGCGGACTCGGCCTTCGACCGGCCGACGTCCGACTGACCGTGGATGATCTGCCGCTGGAGGTTCGACTCGTCGACGGTGTCGAAGTCGATGATGCCGAGCGTGCCGACCCCGGCCGCGGCCAGGTACATCAGGGCGGGCGAGCCGAGGCCGCCGGCACCGACGCAGAGCACCCGGGCGTTTTTGAGCCGCTTCTGCCCCTCGACCCCGACGTCCGGGATGATCAGGTGGCGCGAGTAGCGGCGAATCTCGTCAACGGTCAGCTCGGCGGCGGGCTCGACGAGCGGGGGCAGTGACACGGTGGACTCCCCGGTTCGGATCCTCGCTCAGCCGGCGGCTGAGCGCATCGACAGTGGCATGTCCGGCCATTGTTCCTCGCCGGAGTGCGAATAGACCATGAGCTGAAACACCTGCCCGAAATCCGGGAGCGGGGAATACGACCGCCGGTCAGGGGATCGGCGGACCGACGTACCGCCGCCCGTCCACGTACGGCCGGCCGTTCGGCGCGCAGCCGCGCAGCCCGTACGTCTGCTGGAGCATCACCGGCGCCGGTGCACCGGGCCGGGGACAGCCCTGGTGCTCCTCGCCGAGTTCGTGCCCGACCTCGTGGTTCACGGCGAATGCCTGGTAGACCTCAAGTGACGCACCGTAGTCGGGCACCGCGGTCAGCCAGCGCGCGACGTTCAGCACCACCTGCCCCGGCAGCCGGCACGAGCCGTACCGCTCGGTGTGCAGGCCGGCGGTGCCGCACATCCGCTCCGAGGTCCCCGGGGTGGCCAGGAAGACGGTGAACTGGGCCTTCGTCGCCTTGGCCACCCGCTGGAGCCGGAGCTTCCCGGACGCCGTCCAGCCCCGTGGGTCGCCGAGCACCGCGTCGACGGCGGCGGCGAAGGTGGCCACGTCCTGCCCCATGCCCTGCTCCACGGCGACGTGGTACCGACGCAGCGTACCCGCCTTGCCGAGCACCCGGCCGGCGGCGGCGTACCCGAAGGTGCCCGGCCCGGTGGTCGGATAGCCGGCGCCGGGATCGGTGGTCGGACCGCTCCGCCCGGCCGCCGTGCTCGCCGCCCCGGCGACCACCCCACCCCGGCCGGCCGCCGCCACGGTCGACCCGAACCCGCCCGGCCGGGTGTGCACCAGACCGACCGTGAGCAGGCCGGCGGCGACCGCCAGCAGGGCGAGCGCGACGGTACGGCGGCGCCGTCGACGGGCCTAGGCGGCGGCGACCCGCTGCCGTTCGAGCCGGCCGCCGGAGCGCGCGGGAAAACGGCCATGGTCGGGAGGGTTTGCCGGATTCGTCATGGCGGGCCTCAGCCTTCCATGCCGGCGGGTCAGCGTCCAGGGTCGCTTTCTTCATGCCGGCGGGTCAGCGTCCAGGTCGCTTTCCCACCGCCTACAGCGAGGGACCGGCGTACCGTTCGCCCTCCAGGTACGGCCACGGGTTCGGCACGCAGCCGTTGAGGAAGAGCGTCTGCTGCATCATCACCGGGGCGGCCCGACCCCGGCGGGGACAGCGCTCGTGCCCGTGCCCCAGCTCGTGTCCGACCTCGTGGTTGACCACGTACGTCCGATACCGGTCCAGCGGCACACTGGCGGACACGTAGTGCGGGACGGAGCGCATCCAGCGGTCCAGGTTGATGATGACCCGTCCGGTGCCCCGGCAGGAGGTGTACGGCTTGCCGCCGACCCGGATGTCCACTCCGGACGCGGCGCACATCTGCCGGGCCGTACCGGCGGTGACCAGGTACACCGTGAAGTCGTGCCCGGCCTTGTCCGGTACCCGCTGCAACCGCAGCCGCCCGCTGCCGATCCAACTGCGCGGATCGGCCAGCGAGGCGTCCACCTTCGCGGCGAACTCCGCGACGTGCTCGTCGACGTTCCGCTCCACCGCCACCCGGTAGCGCCGCACCGCCCCGGCCCGGCCCAGCACCTCGCCCCGGCCGGTGGCGTAGCTGAAACTGCCCGGCCCGGTCGACGGCACCGGGTCGGTGAGCCGCAGCACCGGCGCGGGCGGCCGGCTCGGTGTGGGCGTCGGGGTGGCGGTCGCGACGGCGGCCGGCGTCGTCGCCGGTACGGCCGGCTGGGCGGCGGCCTGCGGCTCGTCCCCGGTCAACCGGTCGGCCGGTGGCACCAGGACCCCGACCACCCCGACCGCGCCGGCCACAGCCAGCATGAGCACCGCCAGCCTCCGGCCGCGCCGGAACCGCCGGGCCCGGCGCCGGTGCGGCGAGTCGGAAGCCGGCGGTACGGCACCCGGTGCCGGGGGTTGGCGACGCTCGCTCTTCCACACAGTTACTTAGTACGCCCGGCCCGCCCGGTTGGTTGCACCCATGACTCCAGATCACCCGCCGGAGTCGGCCGTGGTCACGGGGCGGCGGTCAGCGGGGGGCGGTCGGCAGCGGGCTGGTCTCGTCCAGCAGCGCCAGCGCCGCCCGGGCGACCGTCCGGGGCACCTCGAGCTGCGGGACGTGCCCGACACCGGCCAGCAGCAGCAGTCGACTGTCCGGGATCACCCGGGCCACCTGCGCCGGTACCCGGACGTCGACCAGCCGGTCCTGCCCACCGCCGATCACCAGCGTCGGGGCGGTGATCATGGTGGCGATCCGCCACAGCGAGCCGGACCCGGGCAGGTACGCCCGGACGAAACTGCCGACCAGGCCGCGCAGCGTACGCAGATAGGCCGCCGCGTAGTGCTCCGTCGTGTACCGGATCCGGATCTCCTCGATCGCCTCCAGCCGGCGCTGGTCGCAGATCCGGGTGGTGTCGGCGACACACGCTTCCATCACCTGCCGGGCCATCTCCTCCGGCGCCAGCTGGGTCAGCCAGCGCGAGGCGAACCGTTCCGCCATGGGCACCGCCAGCAGTGGCAGCACCCGGCCCTGGAGGGACCGGCGCGGGTCCAGGAACGGCATCGCCGGTGAGACCAGGGTGAGCGTACGGACCAGGTCGGGGCGGAGACCGGCGACGCGTACCGAGACCGCACCGCCGAGCGAGTTGCCGAACAGGTGCACCGGCCCCCGACCGGAGTGCTCGATGTACCGGATCACCCGGTCGGCGAAGGCCGGGATGGTGTATTTCCGGGCCGGGTCGCTCCGTCCGAAACCGGGCAGGTCGATGGCGTGCCCGTCGAGCCGGTCGGCGAGCAGACCGGCGAGGTCGGTCCAGTTCTGGGCCGAGCCGCCCAGCCCGTGCACGTAGAGCGCCGGCTCGGCGTCCGACCGGGTGGCCGGGGTTTCCCGGACGTAGGTGATCGAGCCGTCGACCCGTACGCCCCGGCCGGGCCAGGGTGGCGGCACCTCGTCCCGGGCGATCGACTCGTCCGCCGCCAGCAGCGCACGCTTCATCAGTCAAGTGTGCCGGCCGTACGGAGATCACGCGGCGGGCCGGGCCAGGCCGGGCCGGGAACGGGTCCGGGGCGGAGGCCCGTCTGGATGCCTCCGCCCCGGTTCGTTCCGTTTGCCCCGCCGGTCGGGTCAGGTGAGCAACGCCTCAAGCCGGCGGTTCACCGCCGCCAGGGTGGCCCGGACCACCGCCTGCCGCGGGTCGCCGGAGACCAGCGCCGAGCCGGCGAGCTGCTCGACCCAGCCGTCGCAGACCAGCAGCACCACCACGGTGGCGACCTCGCAACTGCCGAACGGCACCACCGCCGCGTGCTCGACGAAGCAGCGGCCCCGCTCGGTGACCCGGGTGGAGGCGCTGAGCAGCTCGTCGATGGCCGCGGCCGCCGCCACGGCGCAGAGCCGCAGCACGTACCCGTCGACGGCGGGACCGGTGGCCAGCCCGGCCGCCGGCTGCCTCCCGGCGGCCAGCCGTACCTCGACGGTGGCGTCCAGGCCGAAGGTGCTCACCTGCACGTGGTCGATGATCACCCGGGGTCCGGGCGGCGAACCCGGGTTCAGCGGCCGGGACGGCGCGGTCTCGGTGGTGGTCACCGGGCTTCCGGAGTAGGAGCTGCCGACGGTGCTGGGGTTGGCGCCGAGCGGCGAACCGCCCCGGCCGGCCTCTCCGGGCGGCGACACCGTCGGCGGCTCGCCGACGGTGGCCCGGCCGCGGTGACCCGGTGCCTGGTGCCGGCGACGCGGCTCCTCGATCACCGGCTCGGCCCGGGGCTCCGGCTCGGCCGGCGGCGCGTGCCGGGGCTGCCCCGCGGGCCGGGTCGGCGCGGCGGTCCCGGTGAAGCCGGGCGGGGTCGGTGCCGGTGCCGGCGCGCCGGGCAGGTTCTGCGGGGCGGCGGCCAGTCCCATCCGCTCCTGGAGCAGCCGTGCCACGTGCCGGCTCACCTCGGCGGGATCGGCACCGTCGGCGAGGTCCAGGCGCAGGCTGTGCGCCCCGGCCGGGGTGGTACGCAGCGAGGCGTCGCGTACCCCGGCGACTCCCCGGACCGCGTCCAGGATCGCGTTGACGTCGAAGCCGTCCGGTCGCTCGCGCAGCTGTGCCGCTCCGTCCTCCCGACGCAGATGGGTGGCGATCCGGGCCAGCTCGGGCGTCTCGGCGGGCGGCTCCACGGCGGGTGGCTCCGGCACGGTGGGCACGTCTGGCTCGGCCGGGACGCGTTGCGGCAACACGTCACCGGGGTCCGCCGGCCGCGCGGCGGGCGCGGGCTCCGCCGGGGCCGACTCCGGATAGCGGTACGGCGCGCCGGGGTAGCTCGGCCCGGTCGGCAACGCCAGGGCCTCCCGCCGGTACGGATATCCGGGTGCCTGCCCGACCGGCGGATAGCCGGCTGGTTCGGCACCCGGCGGCGGGCCGGTCGGCCCGGACGGATAACCGGAAGGCTCGACAGCGGGGGCGGGCCCGGGCGACGGATGGCCCGCCGACTCCGCACCCGGGGCGGGTCCCCGGGGCGGGCCTGGTGGGCCCGACTGCTCCGCGCCCGGCGCCGAGGGGGCCAGCCCGGCCGGGCCGGGCAGGTAGCGGGGCGACTCCGGCCCGGTCGGACCGGACAGCCCGCCGGGACCCGGCAGGTAGCCCGGCGCCTCCGGCCCGAGCGCGGCCGGCCCGGGATAGCCGCCGGGCTCGTTCGGCGCGGACCGCCGGCCCGCGGTCTCCGGCGCCGCCGGGACGTGCCGGGCAGCCGCGGGGTTCGCGAAGCCCGGGTTGGCCGACGGCGGCAGGGCGTGCCCCTCCCGGGGGATCGGCCCGGTCGGCGATTCGGGTACCCGCTGCGCCGGCTGGTCGGCCCAGCTCGGCGACCAGTGCTGCTCCCGCCCGCCGGGGATCTCCGGCTCGTGGGCCGGCTCGGGCTGCGCGACGGCCTCTGCGGCGTGCTGGCTCTCCGGCTGCCGGCCGCCCTCCTGCTCCAGGGGTACGCCGGCCGGGGCCCATGGCGGGGCCCAGCCGGATGACCAGTTCGCCGGCTCCTGAGCACGGACGTCGGCCGGATGGACCGGCGCAGGTCCGCGCTCGTCGATTTCCGCCGGACCCCAGCCCGGTCCCGCCGGCCCGGCCTGCTCCGGAACGGGCGGCGGGGCCGGGGAACGGTCGGGCTGGCGGGGTACGGCGGGCATCAGCGCGGTCATCTCGGTCACCGGCGGATGGTCCTGCTCGGCCGGTGGCCGGAAAGCGCGGCCGCGCTCGAAATCCGCCGCGACCAGGTGCTCGGGCGGCGCCCCGCCGCCCACCTGCCCGGGCTGCGCAAACGGCGGCCCGGAGGTCACGGCCGGCGGTCCGGAGATGGCGGCCGGCGGGCCCGATGTCACCACCGGCGGTGCCTGTGCCGTGCTGGGCGGTCCCGAGACCGCGGCCGGCGGTCCGGAGGTCGGTCCGGGGTAGGCCGGTGCCGCCGGCTCCCCCCAGCGCGGCGGGTGGCCGGTCGGTCCGATGCCGGCGCGTTCCGGCTCTGCGTAGCCGGGCTCGCCGAAGGCGTGCCGGGCGGCACCGGACTGATCCGGCTCGCCCGGCGGGAGTTGCCCCGGCTGCCCGGGATAGTCCGTGACGGCGGCGCCCGGCAGCTCCGGCCCGACTCCCGGCCGGCCGGTCGGATCGGCCGCCTCCACCTCGTACGGATAGCCCGGTCCGCCGCTCCAGCCCCGCTCCGGCTCGGGCACCTCGCCCAGGTGCACGCCGTTGACCGGTTGCCGAAGCTCGCGGATCGGGATGCTGGGCGAGACCGGCAGCGGGCGGGGGCTGTAGGCCGAGTGGTCAGCCCAGCCGCGGCTCACCGCCGGCTCGACCGGCTGGTGCCACTGCCGTCCGTTCGGATCGACGCCGACCTCGGCGCCGGACCAGCCCGTGTCGGCCGCCCAGCCGTTGGCGGGACGGGCCGGGTCACCCTGCGGACCTGCCCCGTTACCGTGTTCTCCCGGTGTGGGGGCTCCGGGTTGCCCTGTTTCGTCCACCGTGCGCTCCTTGGTCGCCCCCGCTGAGGCTACCGTGTGGTGGCAGTGCCGATAAGTTACAGCGGCGGGCCAATTCGGCAGTCGAGTGATGGATCCCTGCTCCGGTCGGAACGAGTCGACGGCGTGCGAGGTGAAGCGGAGGTGACCATGACCCAGGTGGGAAACGGCGCGCACACGGCCGGCCGCCCAACGCGGCTGCCGCGCTCGGCACGGCGTAAGCAACTGCTGGCGGCGGCCCAGGACGTGTTCGTCGCCCAGGGATACCACTCGGCCGCGATGGACGACATCGCCGAGCGGGCCGGGGTCTCCAAGCCCGTTCTCTACCAGCACTTTCCCGGAAAGCTGGAGCTCTATCTGGCGCTGCTGGACACGCACTGCGACGCGATCGTGGCCAAGGTCCGGGAGGCGATGGCGGCGACCACCGACAACAAGGAACGGGTCAGCGGGGCCGTCCGGGCGTACTTCGACTTCGTCGACCACGAGAGCGGCGCGTTCCGGCTGGTGTTCGAGTCGGACCTGCGCAACGAGCCGGCCGTACGCGAGCGGGTCGAACGGGTGGAGCAGGGCTGCATCGCCGCCATCACCGATGCCATCATCTCGGACACCGGGGTGAGCCGGTCCCGGGCCGAACTGCTCGCCTCCGGGCTGGTCGGCGCGGCCGAGACCGCGGCCCAGTTCTGGCTCGCCGGCGGGCGGCAGGTGCCGAAGGCCGAAGCCGAGGCGCTGCTCACCGGGCTGTCCTGGCGCGGGATCGCGAGCTTTCCGTTGCAGGGCGAGTCAGCCTGAACGGTTGCAGGGCGAGTCAGCCTGAACGTAACCGGCGCGGATCGGATAGCCTTTCCGACGGCGGATCTTTCGCCCCGAACGAGGAGGCCACGTGGAGGTCAAGATCGGCGTGCAGTACGCGCCGCGCGAGCTGGTCCTGGAGAGCGCGCAGACGCCGGCCGAGATCGAGCAGATCGTGACCGACGCCCTCAGCAGCAACGACGGCACGCTGTCGCTGACGGACGAGAAGGGCCGTCGGGTCATCGTGCCGGTCAGCAAGGTGGCCTACGTCGAGATCGCCGAGGCATCGCCCCGGGCGGTCGGCTTCGTCGCCCGCTGACCCGCGCTCGCCCCGGCACCGTCCGGGGCGGAACACCGCCTGGTCGCCACCACCGGCAGCACCGGGGCCGGGTCGCCGTGGACGACCTGCGGCCGCGGGTACCGGGGCGCAGCATCCGGGCGGCGGTCGCGGCCAACCCGGGACGGAAGTTGTTCGCCCCGACCGGGCTCAGTTGTTCAGCCCGACCGCCGACATCCTTGCGGTGTGCGCGGCGGTCAGTCGCTTGAACAGCGCCTGCACCCCCGACTGGTCGTCGAAGCCGGTCGCGATCAGGGCGGTCAGCGCCACCCGCTCGCCGGCGGTCCGTCCCGCCTGGGACAGCCCCTCGCCGACCAGCCGCCGGGCCCACATCGAGAGCCGGTTCGCGATCTTCGGGTCGGCCTGGATGGCGAGCCGGATCTCCTGACCGGCGAACTCGTCGTACCGGGAGCCGTGCAGCACGTCGAGCACGAGCTGCCGGTCGGGCTCGGCCAGGAACCCCGCCATCTCCCGGAAGAAGTCGTCGGCGACGGCGTCCCCGACGTACGCCTTGGTCAGCGCCTCCAGCCAGTCCTTCGGCTCGGTCGAGTCGTGGTACGACTGGAGCGCCGGCACGAACGGGGCCATCGCCTCGCCGGGCGGTACACCGAGTTCGGTCAGCCGGTCGGCGAGCCGCCGGTAGTTGGCGATCTCGACGGCGGCCATTTCGCTCAGCACGGCACGTCGACCCAGATCAGGGGCCAACCGGGCGTCGGCGGCCATCCGGTCGAAAGCCACCAGTTCGCCGTACGCGACCAGGCCCAGCAGGTCGACGACGGCGCCCGGGACGGTCGGGCCGGTCGGCTCGGCGGGGGTGCGGGACGGGATCGGGGCGGGCTCTGCGGGGGCGGACACGCCCGCAGGGTACCGCCCGGCCGCCCGGGCCGGGCCCGCCGGAAGAGGACGCCCCGCACCGAGCGGCACGCCCCGCCGGCCCGGCAGTCGCCGGGTACGTGGGCCATCCGCTGGAGCCGATGTGTAACGTATGTCACATCGCCGGACCCCGGTCGGCGGCCGCGTCCCGGGACCGGAGACGTCGTTTGCCGGGCTCAGGTAGCATGGATCAGTTGCCGAAGGAGGCAGAGGCCCGGAAGACCTCGATCGTTTCCGGAAATTCTGCCCTGCGGCGCGCGCGTGCGGCCCGGTCTTCTACTCGGCGTTCAGCCGTCGACCGTGTGGCCCGCGCCATACCGACATCGCGCCCTACGGACGAACGGGGCGCACCACGAGAGGGCACCCCCACAACCACATGAGCGATCACATCGAAAACATCATGGCCGGCCAGGCGCTGGCCGCCGACGCACCGGTCCGACCCGAGGCGCCCACCTTCGCCGAACTCGGCGCCCGTCAGGAGACCGTGGCCGCACTCGAAGCGGTGGGCATCACCCGGGCGTTCGCCATCCAGGAATACGCCGTGCCGATCGCGCTGCGCGGCACCGACCTGATCGGCCAGGCGCCAACCGGCACCGGCAAGACGCTCGGCTTCGGCGTACCGCTGCTGGAGCGGCTCTTCGCGCCCGGCGAGGGCAGCGACGGGCTGCCGCAGGCGCTGGTCGTCGTACCGACCCGGGAGCTGGGGCTCCAG
The DNA here is from genome assembly GCF_033446045.1 of Plantactinospora sp. KLBMP9567. NCBI lineage: Bacteria > Bacillati > Actinomycetota > Actinomycetes > Micromonosporales > Micromonosporaceae > Plantactinospora > Plantactinospora sp. KLBMP9567. The sequence goes on from NZ_JAWQRR010000016.1 coordinate 280,059, forward strand.
GTCGCGAAGGACCTCGCCGCGGCGGGCAAGACCCGGGGCGTACGGGTGCTGCCGATCTACGGCGGCGTGGCGTACGAGCCGCAGGTCGAGGCGCTGCGCAAGGGCGTCGAGATCCTGGTCGGTACGCCGGGCCGGCTGCTCGACCTGGCCAAGCAGAAGCAGATCCGGCTGGACCGGGTGCACGCGCTCGTCCTGGACGAGGCGGACCGGATGCTCGACCTGGGCTTCCTGGACGACGTCGAGAAGATCCTGGCGATGCTGCCGGAGGACCGGCAGACCATGCTCTTCTCGGCCACCATGCCGGAGCCGATCGTCGCGCTGTCCCGCCGGTTCCTCCGGCACCCGGTGAACATCCACGCCGGGCACACCGCCGAGACCGGTCCGTCGCCGTTGACCGAGCAACTGGTCTACCGCACCCACTCGATGAACAAGATCGAGATCGTCGCCCGGATCATGCAGGCGCGCGGGCGCGGACTGACGATGATCTTCACCCGTACCAAGCGGGCCGCCGACCGGGTCGCCGAAGACCTCGACTTCCGTGGGTTCGCGGTCGCGGCCGTACACGGTGACCTGGGTCAGGGCGCCCGGGAGCGGGCGCTGCGGGCGTTCCGGGCCGGCAAGATCGACATCCTGGTCGCCACCGACGTGGCGGCCCGGGGCCTGGACGTCACCGGGGTCACCCACGTGGTCAACTACGACTGCCCGGAGGACCAGGACACCTACACGCACCGGATCGGCCGCACCGGTCGGGCCGGCGCCACCGGGGTCGCGGTGACCTTCGTCGACTGGGACGACATGCCCCGCTGGCGGATCATCGACAAGACCCTCGGGCTGGAGATGCCGGAGCCGCCGGAGACCTACCACACCTCCGCGCACCTCTACACGGACCTGGACGTCCCGACCGACGTCGCCGGCACCCTGCCGTCCGCCGAGCGGACCCGGGCCGGGCTGTCGGCCGAGGTCGAGGAGGACCTCGGCGGCCGGTCCCGGAGCACCGGTGGCCGGCGCGGGCCGGGTCGCGGCGACGGCGCCGGCCGGTCCCGCGACCGGCGCGCCGGCGGTGGCCGCAGCGCCGGCACGGCCGACCCGGCGGTCCCCGAGGCCGAGGTGACCGGCGAGGACGAGCCGCGCCGCCGGCCGCGCCGCCGGCGCCGGGCGGGCGAGGTCGTCGCCGGCACGCAGGGCGCGCCCGAGCCGGCCGAGGCCGGCGCGACCAGGGCCGAGGCGACCAGGACCGAGGCGACCAGGACCGAGGCGACCGAGGCCGGCAGCGGTGGCGGCGCGTCGACCGCGGTCGAGGCCGACGGGTCCGCCAAGCCGCGCCGCCGGCGCCGCCGCAGTCGCCGGGGTACCGGTGGCGACGCCGCCACCGGCGAGTAGATGCCGCAACAGCTTGACGCAGCGCTCGCGCAGGTGCGGGCGCTGCTGCTCGATCCCGGGTTGACCCGCGCCGTCGCCGCCGGGCGGCGGCGCGGGCAACTTCCCACCGTGGTACGCGCCGAACTGCGCCCGGTCGCCCTCAAGTCGGGCGCCCGGCTCCAGATCGTCACCGACGACGGCGCCCGGCCGTTCACCCGGAACGTGGCACCCGGCCCCGAGGCGGACGCGGCGGTCGACGCGCTGCTGGCCGAGCCGTTCGGCAACTGGCACGTCGAGACCGCGACCGCCACCCTGCAACTGCGGGTCACCAAGCGGGGCGAGGCGCAGTTGCACCAGGTCGCCGCGGAGCGGCCCGCGACACCGGCCACCTCGCACGACCGGGCCCGGGAGCACCTGCTCGACCCCGGTGACCCGCTGTTCGCCGCGATCGGTGGCAGCGCGGCCAAGCGCCGGCAGGTCGACGCGTTCCTGCGCGCCCTCGCGGCCACCCTGCCGGAGGAGCTGACCGGCCCGCTGCGGGTGGTGGACCTCGGCTGCGGCAACGCGTACCTGAGCTTCGCGGCGTACCGCTACCTGGCCGGGCGGGGTATCGAGGTGGAACTGGTCGGCGTGGACGTACGCGAGGACCAGCGACGCCGCAACACCGCGCTCGCCGAGCAGCTCGGCTACGCCGACCGGGTACGCTTCGTCGCCGGCACCATCCTGGAGGCGACGGTCGAACCCGCTCCCGACCTGGTGCTGGCGCTGCACGCCTGCGACACCGCGACCGACGAGGCGCTGGCCCGGGCGGTGCGCTGGGGAGCCCGCTGGATCCTCGCCGCCCCGTGCTGCCACCACGACCTCGCCGCGCAACTGCGGGAACACCCGGCCCCGGGCCCGTACGACCTGCTGGTCCGGCAGGGCATCCTGCGGGAGCGCTTCGCCGACGTACTCACCGACGCGCTGCGGGCGGCGCTGCTCCGGCTGCACGGCTACCGGGTCGAGGTGGTGGAGTTCGTCGACTCCCAGCACACCCCGCGAAACCTGCTGCTCCGGGCCCGGCACACCGGCGCCGAGCCGACCGACCGGCAGCGCGACGACTACCGGGCGCTGATCGGCGACTGGCAGCTCACCCCACGGTTGCAGACCCTGCTCGGTTCGGCCTGACCCGCACCATCTGCCCCGGCAGCGGTCCGGGACCGGCGGGGACCGGTGGCGACGATCGCCCGGACCGGGGCGGCCACCCGGGCTGACCCGCACCGCCGGCCGCCTCGTGCTGCGCGCACGCCCGGCCGCCGTTCGTGCTGCCGCCCGGCCCCGGCCGCCACCCGTGCCGCCGCACGGCCACGGGGGAGGCGGGCCGCAGCGCCCGGGGCCGGGCCACCGACCGGCGGTTCATCGGCCGTACCGGCGGAACTCTTCGGACGATCGGGTAGCCGGGGCCGATGCCGGCCGACCGTTGGTACGGGCGGGGTGGGTGCGATCAGTCGGGTTGCCGGCCACGCTTCCGGATTACTCTCGAAAGACCACCCGAAGTCCGGGCGAAAGGGTTTTCCGCTGAGCATCGGTGCCGCACAGGAATCGCCGCAGGCGGCCTTCGCCCGCTTCGTCCGGCGTGCCATCGACGACGCCAAGAGCGAGCGCGGCTGGACCGTCAGCGACGTCGCCGCGCACACCGGTGTGGGCCGCTCCACCCTGTTCCGCTGGCTCGCCGGGGACTGGCAGGACTATCCGGAGCTGGCCAAGGTACGCGGATTCTGCACCGCCCTGGACGTACCGGTCGGGGTGGCCTTCCGGGCGCTCGGCCTGCCCGACGGCGAGCAGCCCGGCCCGCCCCGGAGGGACCGGATCGAGTCGCCGGTGGACGCCGACCTCCGGGTGATCATGAGTCGGCTCGCCGACCCCGGCGTACCGCCGGAGGAGAAGAAGCTGATCCGGGACATGCTGCGCTATCTGGCACACCGGCCGGTCCGCCGCGCCGGCTGACCGGAGGTGTCATCGCCGCTGGACAGGTTCCCGGGCGGCAGGGTCTCGGGCCGGGCTTCCGGCTCAGGGCACCGTCAGGGTGAACTCGGCCGTGTGCACCGCGCCGGCCACCTGGAAGTCGAAGTACATCCGGTACCGCCCGGAACTCGGCGCGGCGAGCCAGAACTTCACCGCCCCGCCCACCAACTCGGGCTCCGGATGGACGTGCACGTAGCCCAGGTCGCCTTCCCGCAACACCACCAGGTGCCCGTACGCGCCGAGGTAGGGCTCCAGCGCGGCGACCGGGTTGCCGCCGGAGAAGACCCGGAACAGCAGCGGCTGGCTGGCCCCGACCTGCGGGGTGCCCTCGTAGGTGACGGTGAACCCGTCAACCGTCGCCTCCCGGGCCGCCGCCGGCAGCGGTCGGGGGGCGTAGTCGCCCGCGACCACCAGGTCCACCCCGAGGGTCAGCGGCAACTGCCCGCCGCTGCCGTCCAGCGCGGTGAAGTCGGCGTACGCCCGCCAGACGCCGGGGGCGGGCAGGGTCAGCGGCACGCTCCAGGTGCCGTCCATCGCCATCGTCGGATGCAGGTGCTGATAGCCGCCGAGGTCCCGACGGATCACGATCATGTGCAGCGGCTTCTCGTGCACCACCGCGTACCCGGTCACCGGCTGGCGGTCCGGGCCGCGTACCTGGAACCGGAAGTCCTGGGCCCGACCGGCGGTCAGGGTCGTGCCGGTCGGCACCAGGGTGTAGCCGCTCGCGCTCACGCTCAGGCCGCCCGGCTCGGCACCGCCGGCCGGACCGCCGGGCGCCCCGGTGGGATGCTCGTGCGGCCCCGTCCCCGGCGGATGGCTGTGGTCGGTGGCGCCGGCCGCCGGCTGCCCGCCACCGCCGGCCGCCGGAGTGCCGCCGCCGTCCATCCGGCCGAGTCCGAACCCGGCGAGCAGGGCGAGCACCAGGCCACCCACGGTGAGCGCGAGGCGTACCGTGCCCCGGTCCGGCACGGCCGATTCGGCGGATCCGGCAGGGTCGCCGGCCGGTCGACGGTCCCGGGAAGGGCCGTCCGCCGCCCGCCGGGCAGCGCCCGACACCGGCCCGGTCCGGCCGGTCTCCCGCGCCGCTGGCTGCTCACGCGTCACGACCGGCAGGTTACCGTCCCGGTCCGGCGGCTGACCGTCCCGGGCCGGCGGTCCAGGCGCGTCAGGTCGACGACGTCGACCACCGGGATCCTTGCGGCGCCGGCCACCGACGATCTCCGGCGAGCGACAGGCATCACGGTACGAAACCGAACGACTTCTATGCGTGGCCTCCGGTCGGCATCGATCGTTAGATAGATCGTGCCGACCACCGCATTGCCACGTCGCGCCGCAGCACTCGCCGTCGGGATGACCGTGGCGTTGTCGCTCGTCCCCGCACCAGGCCGAGCCGCACCGCCCAGCGACCCCGCCGAGCGGATCGCGGACGCGGCGGAGCAGTTGGAGATCGTCGTCGAGCAGTACAACGACCTGCGGGAGACGTTGCGGGAGACCCGGGCGCGCAGCGCGGCCCTGCACGCCGGGATGGGGCCGCTGGAGCGCGCGATCGAGGCGCACCGTACCGAGGTCAGCCTGATCGCCGCCCGGGCGTACCGCACCGGCGACACCCACGCGCTGGGAGTGGTGGGCAGCCTGCTGGGCGCCGCCACTCCGGAGAACCTGATGGACCCGCTGCTCCTGCTCGACCGGCTGAGCCGGGAGCAGCACCGGGTGATCGCGGCGCTGACCGAGGCGCACGACCGGCTGGCCAGGGCGCGCCGCACCGTCGAGGCGCTCGCCGCCCGGCAGCGGAGCCAGGAACGGCAGCTCGCCGCGCGGAAGCTGGCGATCGAGACCGAACTGGCCCGGCTCGCCCGACTGCCCGGCCCCGACGAGCCGCCCGCCGGGGCCGCGTCCCGGCTGCCCGAGCCGCCGGCCGGGGCCGCCGGCAAGGCCGTCCGGTTCGCGTACGCCCAGCTCGGCAAGCCGTACCGGTGGGCCGGGGACGGTCCGGACGGGTACGACTGCTCCGGGCTCACCTCGGCCGCCTGGGCGGCTGCCGGCGTCCGGCTGCCGCACAACGCGGCTCGGCAGTACCGGGCGGTGACCCGGATCAACCGCGCCGCCCGGCAAGCCGGTGACCTGGTCTTCTACTACCGTGACCTGCACCACGTCGCCATCTACGTCGGCGACGGGAAGATCATCCACGCGCCGCGTACCGGCACCCGGATCCGAATCGACCGGGTCGACTACCAGCCGATCGTCGGATACGGCCGACCTCGCTGAGCCCCACCCCGCACTCGGATCGGTCAGCCGGCGACGGCGAGCGCGAACGGGAGCACGCCTGGGGCACCGGCCTGGCGCAGCAGGCGGGCGACGACCGTCATGGTCCAGCCCGAGTCGACGAGATCATCGACCAGCAGGACCGGGCCGGTCAGCCCGGCCAACGCCCCGACCAGTGGTTCGGGTAGCGGGAAGGCGCCGTGCAGCGCGCGTACCCGCTGGGCGCTGTTGCCGCGCGGGCCGGCACCGGTCGGGCTGTCCCGGGCCGGCACCTCGCCGAGCAGCGGCAGCCGGCCGACCCGGGCGATCCGGTCGGCCAGCCCGTGCACCAGCCGGGGCCGCCGCCGCGAACCGAGCGCGAGTACGGCGACCGGCCGGGCCGGCCACGGGTCGTCGCCGTGCGCCCACGCCTTCAGCACCTCGACCACGGCGGTCGCCACGTCCTCCGGCAACTCCGCGTCCGGCGCCTCCGGCCCGGTCAGCGCGCGCAGCCGGCCACCCCAGCCGAGATCGGAGAGCCGCCCGACCGCCCGCCCCGGGTACGCCTGCTCGGCCGGCCCGATCTTGCCGCGCAGCGGTACGCCGACCGCCTCCAGCCCGGTCGGCCAGAGCTTCTTCGCCGGGATCTGCACCCCGGGGCGGCCGAGGAACGCCTGCGCGGCGGCGAGCGCCGGCGCCGACACGTCGGCGTCGAACCGGGCCCCGGTGCAACGGTCGCAGCGCCCGCAGGCGGTCGCCGCCGGGTCGTCCAGGCAGCGGCGGAGGAACTCCATCCGGCAACCGGCGGTCGCGGTGTATTCCCGCATCGCCTGCTGCTCGGCGGTGCGCGCCTGCGCCACCCGGCGCAGCCGGGCCGCGTCGTAGTGCCACGGCTCACCGGTGGCCAGCCAGCCGCCCCGGACCCGGCGTACCGCGCCGTCGACGTCGAGCACCTTGAGCATCAGCTCCAGTCGGGTCCGGCGCAGGTCGACGATCGGCTCCAGGGCCGGTGTGGAGAGCGGACGGTCCGGATGCAGGGCGGCGAGGACGGCCCGGACCTGCTCCTCCGGCGGAAAGGCCAGCGAGGCGAAGTACCGCCAGATGGCCTGGTCCTCGGCACCGGGCAGCAGCAGCACGTCGGCCGCTGCGACGGCCCGGCCGGCCCGGCCGACCTGCTGGTAGTAGGCGATCGGCGACGGCGGCGCACCCAGGTGCACCACGAAACCCAGGTCCGGCTTGTCGAATCCCATGCCCAGCGCCGAGGTGGCGACCAGGGCCTTGATCTTGTTGTCGAGCAGGTCCTGCTCGGCGGCGCGGCGGTCGGCGTCGTCCGCCTGGCCGGTGTACGACGCGACGGCGTAGCCCCGGCCGCGCAGGAACTCGGCGGTCTCGCCGGCCGCCGCCACGGTCAGGGTGTAGATGATCCCGGAGCCCGGCAGCCGGTCGAGCTGGTCGGCCAGCCAGCCGAGCCGGTGCGCCGGGCTCGGCAGGTCGAGTACGGCCAGCCGCAGCGACTCGCGGTCCAGCGGTCCGCGCAGCACCAGTGCGTCGCCGAGCTGCTCGGCCACGTCGTCGGTGACCCGGCTGTTGGCGGTGGCGGTGGTGGCCAGTACCGGCGTGCCGGCCGGCAACCCGGCCAGGAAGGTACGCAGCCGCCGGTAGTCGGGACGGAAGTCGTGCCCCCAGTCGGAGACGCAGTGCGCCTCGTCCACCACCAGCAGCCCGGTGGTGGCGGCGAGCCGGGGCAGTACGCCGTCCCGGAAGTCCGGGTTGTTCAGCCGTTCCGGGCTGATCAGCAGTACGTCGACCGTGCCGGCCTCGATCTCGGCGACGATCTCGTCCCACTCGTCGAGGTTGGCCGAGTTGACGGTGCGGGCCCGGATCCCGGCCCGGGCCGCCGCCTCCACCTGGTTGCGCATCAGCGCCAGCAGCGGCGAGACGATCACGGTAGGCCCGGTACGCCCCGCCCCCGCCTCGGCGGACTGCCGGAGCAGGGCGGTCGCGACGAAGTAGACGGCGGACTTGCCCCAGCCGGTCCGCTGCACGCAGAGCACCCGGCGCCGCTGCACCACCAGCGCCTCGATGGCCCGCCACTGGTCGTCCCGGAGCCGGGCGTGCTCGCCGGCCAACCGGCGCAGTACGCCCTCGGCCCGCTCGCGTACCGACCCCGGCTCCGCGGCGGCCGGCCCCCGATCGTCGGGCTGCCCGCCGGTCGGCTCGTGGTCGTCGGGGGTCCGGTCTGCATCCATCCGGCCTTTCTACCAGGACACCACGGCGGACCCCCGGCGCACCGTTACCCGGGTGAGGCCCGTCCGGCCTTGTCCCCACCTACCACACTGTGGTGATCTGTGGAGCACGCATAGCAACGGCCGGAGGTGAGCATGCGAGGAGCGGCGACGACCCAGGGGCAGCCGACCTCGGGACGGGAACGCCTGCCGTCCGGCGGTTCGGAGTTCCTCGCCCTGCTGGCCCGGCTGCTGCGCCGGCCGCGTCGGGGTGACCGGCGGCTGCCGCTGATCTGGCTGGTCCGCTCGCCCGCCTCACCGGACCTGATCGCCCTGCTGCGCCGGGTACTCGGCCGGGGCCAGCGACGACGCATCCCGCACGCGGTCCTCGACCTGACCGAGCTGACCGCCACCGACATCGCCGGTGAGCTACGGGAGGTGCACCGGCAACTCTCCCTGGAGGCGTTCGGGGGCGAGCGGTTCAGATTCCGGCACTATCCGCTGGCCGACTGGCTGCTGCACCAGCCCGTGCCGGAGTCGGCGGAGGCGGGCGAGGACCGCCGCCCCGCCCTGGCCCGGCAGCTCCGGGACCGGCGCGGCACCCGGCCGGGCAGTGACCCGGCCGGTGGCGGCGACGGCGACGGCGACCTCTTCTCCACCGTCTACCAGCTCGTCTTCTGGCTGGTCCGGCGGGCGATCCCGAGCGCCGTGTTCCGGGTCGCGGTCTCCGGTCGGGTGCCGTTGCTCGGGCCGCACTACCGGTGGTTCATGCGGCAGCAGTATCTGGCGCCCCGGCAGTCGGTGACCTTCCTCGGGTTCGCCGAACGACTCACTGCCGGCTGGCGTGACGGGGAACAGCCGGACCAGGTGAACAAGCTGCTCGTGCACGCTTTCCTGGAGGACCTCCGGCAGGCGTACCGGCGGCGGCTCTGGCGGCCGTCGAGCTGGCGGCGCACGGCGTATCCGGTGTTGCTGCTGAACAACGTGACGGCCGACGATCCGGGGCACACCCTGATCCGGCTGGTCAACGACGTCCGCAACGAGACCGGCCGCAACGACCCGCTCCTGGTGGTTGCGGCCGGTGCCGAGCCACCGCCGGAGCTACCCGAGCCGTACGCCCTGGTCGACGCCGAGGAGGCGTACGACGAATGGGTGGACGTGCTGCCGGAGACCCGGCGGCTGCGCCGGCCGGCCGCCTGGCTGATCGCCCTGCTGCTCGGCGACCCGAGCGCGGGCTCGGAGCCGAGGGGCGGGCTGCTCAACTTCACCCCGCCGGGTCCGCCGTGGTGGAGTCGCCGGTTCCTCCCCACCGCGCTCGTCCTGCTGCTGGCCGCCGTCGTGGGAGTCTGGGTGAACTCGCGCTGGAGCCTGGACTGCCATCCCCGGCCGTTCGACGGCGCGGTCTCGGTGGAACGGGTCGGCGGCGAGTGCATCGGCTACAGCGACACGGCCGGGCATGTCTTCAACCGCGACCCGGGGCAGGACCGGCTCCGCGCCGTGCAGCGCCGCATCTTCGCCCAGAACGCCGCCGCCGAGCAGGTCTGGCAGCGCAGCGCGCAGCGCCGTCCGCTGGTCACCCTGGTCTACCTGGGCACGCTGACCGGCAACCGGACCCGGGCCGACGAGGAGTCGTACGTCTCCGAACGGGAGGAACTGGAGGGCATGGCGACCGCCCAGTACGCGCTGCTGCGCGAGTCGGCCGGTGCCGACGGTGCCGCGCTGCTCCGGGTGGTGGTCGCGAACGCCGGACAGCAGATGCGGCACGCCGGCCGGGCGGTGGCGATGCTCGAAGGGCTGGTCCGGGACGACCCGACCGTGCTCGGCGTGGTCGGGCTGGTGGAGAGCCGGACCAGTACCGCGGCGGCGCTGCGGGAACTCAACCGGATCGGCCTGCCGGCCCTGGCCCCGACGCTCTCCGCCGACGGCATGCACGAGAACTCCAGGCTCTACCTCCAGATCTCCGCGCCCAACCGCGACCAGGCCGCGCTGATGGACGAGTACGCCCGGCAGGTGCTCCGGGTCAGCGGTGCGCACGTCTACTACACCACCGGGGAGAACAGCTCCCTGACCGAGGACCTGTACGTCGGCACGCTGGTCAACGATCTGCGCCAGCGGTTCGGCAACCGGCTGACCCGGGTGGAGGAGTGGCGTACCGGCCAGCGGATGACCCAGGAGTGCGGCTACACCGGCGTGCTGATCTTTGCCGGCAGGTGGTCCGAGTTCGACGGCTTCCTCCGGGCGCTCAAGGAGTGCGGCCCGAACCCGCCCCGGCACCTGGTCGGCGACGACTCGGTCAACCGGTACATGGCCAATCCCGGGCTACGGGCCAGCGCGCCCGGCAACCTCCCGGTCACGTACGTCTCGAAGGCGGCCCTGGCCACCTGCGCCTCGCTGCGTACCGCCCGGGACCAGCGCGACGACGTACGCGGCAGCTTCCTCTCCTGGATCCAGGCCGACGACCTGCTCGACTGGCCGCGCTGCCGGGACGACGGCCCGAGCGCCCAGGTCGGGGAACGGGTCAGTCTCGCCTACGACGCCGCCACCATGGTGGTACGCGCGGTGGAGAGCCTCGCCGCCCGGCTGCGGCACGGCAGTCCGCGCGAGGCGTGGGATCCCCGGGCCGTCAACCCGGCCGGGGTGCACACCGAGGTACTGCGGCAGAACGCCGAGAACGGCTATCCGGGGGTCAGCGGCCTGATCCGGTTCGCGGCCGACTCGGGCGAGCCGGTGGCGAAGCGGCTCTCCCTGGTCCGGGTCGAGCGGGTGAATGACATCAACACCGAACCGGTCGAGGTCTTCCACTGCGGCTCGGCCGACGACCCCGCCGAGCAGCGCTGCCAGCCGGTGCAGTCCGGCCGGGCCGGACCGGCCTGATCCCGCAGACCCGGCATGCTCATCCGCAGCCGCCCGAGAAACCCCTGGCTTTAGCCATGGGGGTGGTCAGGCGTGGTGTTGGCCGGCCGGCCGAGCGGGGGCAGGAAGACGAGCACCTCGCGGAGCGAGTCGGCCACCTCCATCGGGAGCAGACAGCGGGCGACCAGTTCCTCCATCGAGGCGTACGGCCCGCGTACCAGGCGGTCCACCAGGATGTGCCGGCTCTGCTCCGGTGACGGCCCGGGCAGCCCCAGCACCACGTGTTCACCGACGGCGTTGATGTCGATCAGGCCACCGTCGTCGAAGTTGCGCGGCAGGTCCGGCCGACCGATCCGCAACTCGGTGCGGGCCGTCGGGTAGTGGTAGAGCAGGTACCGGGCGTGCTCCCGGCGTACCCGGTGGTCGGCGGCGCTGCGCGGGGCGGCCGGCGCGCGCTGGCGCCGCCCGCCGCCGAGTACCCGCTGCACCCCACGGTTGAGCAGGATGACGTGCAGCATGCCGCCGAGCCAGTTCACCAGGAAGAGTCCGAGGATCGCGAACACCTGGCCGGTGCTCGCCGGAGCCGCCGGGTCGGGATCGCCGCTCTCCATCCCGAGGACGAATCCGACCACCATCGCGAGATACCCGACGCCGGCCGCCACCAGCCACCTGCTGCGACGTCGCCAGGCGTAGACGAAGACGACCAGCCAGGTGAGGAGTCCGAAGGTGAGCAGGACGCCGACCGCCCCGAGTACCGTGCCGACGGTGCTGGTCCAGTGCCTGCCGCCACCGTCCTGCCGGCCGGCACCCGGCGGCGGCGCGATCGGCAACAGCGGTGGCGGTAACGCCGACGGCGGCAGTGGCACGGCCGCCGGCGGCGCTCCGGGAGACGGCACCGCCGGCCCGGGCTCGACCGGGGCCGCCGGCCGGGGCTCCGGCACCACCGGCACCGCCCGCACGGCCGGCCCGACTCGCCCGTCCTGCGCCGCTGGCTCGACCGGCACGGTGGGCTGAACCGGCACGGTGGGCTGAACCGGCACGGTGGGCTGAACCGGCACGGTGGGCTGAACCGGCGCGGTGGGCTGAACCGGCACGGTGGGCTGAACCGGCACGGTGGGCTGAACCGGCACGGTGGGCTCGGCGAGAGTGGCCGGGGCAGGTGTCGTCGGCTCGGATAGCCGGGGCGAGGTCTCGGCTGTCGGGGGCTGACCGCCTGGCAGCGTGGCGCGGACCGATGGCTCGCCGGCCGGGGATCGATCGACCGCCGCCCCGGTGACCTGCGCAGGTGCGGCACTCCCGGACCGGTCGGGAACGGCCAGCGTCGGGTCGGAGCGCAGGATCCGGCGATGCAGCTCCTGAAGCTGCTCACCGGGCTCCAGCCCGTGCTCCTCCCGGAGCAGCGTGCGTACCTCGCGGAACGTGTTGAGCGCCTCCGCCTGCCGTCCCTCGCGATACAGCGCCAGCATCAGCAGGCCGCGCAGCCGCTCGCGTACCGGGAACTGGGCGACCAGCCGGGCCAGTTCGCCGACCACCTCGTGGTGGTGGCCGAGCCGCAACTCGAGTTCGGCCCAGCTCTCCAGGGCGGCGGTACGCATCTCCACCAGCCGGTGCCGGGCGGAGTCGAAGAACGGCCCGGTCAGGCCGGGAAACGGCTCGCCCCGCCAGAGGTCGAGCGCGGCGCGTAGTCCGGCCGCCGTCTCCGGCCACCGGCCGGCGTCCCGGGTCGCCGCCGCCTGCCGGGTCGCCCGCTCGAACCGCAGTGCGTCGACGTCATCCCGGCCGACCCGCAACAGGTAACCGGCGTCGGTCAGGCTCAACACCTGCCCCGGGGTACGCGGCGACCGGTCCGGTTCCAACACCCGGCGGAGCCCGGCGACGTACTTCTGCACCACGTTGGGGCCGTTCGCCGGGGGATCCTCGGCCCAGACCGCCTCGATGATCCGGCTCGTCGGCACCGGCCGCCCCGCCTGCAGCAGCAACACGGTCAGTACGGCCCGTTGCTTGCCCGGCCCGAGTTCAAGTTCGCGATCGGCGTGCCAGGCGCGCAACGGCCCGAGGATCTCGAAGCGCACCGCCTCCACCATGCGCCCATCACCCCCCGGCTGCTCGCGGACCAGCGCACGGCAGTCCGACGGCAGCATAACGGCAGTGGCCGAGCGCAGGTACGCAGTGACAGGTCAGTACGACGGCAGTCCCGGTCGGCAGCATTTCCGGCGTCGAACCACGACACCGGTGAGAAGGGAAAGCAATGAACAGAGATATCCGCGCAGCACGCTGGGTCCGGCACACCGCCGGCCCGCTGGCCGCACTGCTCGGCGTGACGGTCCTGCTGGGCGGCTGCGGGAAGCTGAAGGAGGAAGTGGCCGCCGTCACTGCCAAGCAGACCCTGCTGGAGACGGTGCCGGACGGCAGCGAGGGACCGTTCCGGTTCAGCGGCAAGGACGGTACGGACGACGTCTCCGGTTCGGTGGACCCGGCGGCGAAGGGGCTGGAACTCTCCACCGCGATCAAGGATCCGGAGCACGGCTTCACCACCACCATTGCGTTCCGGGTCCTCGGCGAGGACATCTGGACGAAGATCTCCTTCACCGGGACCGAGGGTCTGACCGGGCTGCCCAAGCTCCCGAACAAGTGGCTGAAGCTGGACCCCGCGAAGCTCACCGAGGCGGAGAGCGTGCCGAAGTACGAGGGGGCCGACCCGGGCAACGCCGGCCCGCTGCTCCAGGCGGCCACCTCCGTCACCGACGCCGGCAACGGGAAGTACTCCGGCGGCATCGACCTCACCTCCGGGGAGGCGGCGAAGGTGCTGGAGGCGGAGCGGATGACCACGCTCGGCGAGGCGGCGAAGCAGGTGCCGTTCACCGCGACGGTCGACGGCGAGCACCTGACCTCGCTCACCCTCGACGTGCCGGCGGCCGGCAGCGCCAAGGCGTTCCAGTACGTCGTGCACTACCGGGACTTCGGCAGCGCGCCGAAGCTCGCCGCACCGGCGGGCGCGCAGGCCCAGAACGCGCCGGCCCTGGCGTACGAGCTGCTCAACGGCTGAGCGCAGTAGAGGCCTGCGGGCCGGGTGGTGGCCACGGGGGACCGCCACCCGGCCCGTTCGCGTCTCCGGGTCCGTTCCTGGCTCGGCCCGTTCGCGTCTCCGGGTCGGCTTCCGGCGGTCAGCGGCCGAAGACGGAGCCGCCGTTCACCCCGAGCACCTGGCCGGTCACGTACCCGGCGGCCGGGCTGGCCAGGTATCGGACCGCCGCCGCGATCTCGGCCGGCTCGCCGGCCCGTCCCACCAGCGTCGCGTCGACCCGCCGCCGGTGCCCCTCCGGCGTCATCCGGTCACCGAAGAACTCGGTGTCGACGACGTAACCCGGACTCACCACGTTGACCGTGATCTGCTCCGGTCCGAGCTCCTGGGCAAGGTGGTACGCCCAGCCGTGCAGCGCCGCCTTCGCCGCCGAGTACGGTCCGCCGCCGCCCCGCTGCGCGGCGATCGAGCTGAGCAGCACCACCCGTCCACCGGGCCGGCGCAGTGCCGGCCGGAGCGCCTCGGTCAGCAGTACGGCGGTGAGCACGTTGCTGTCGAGGTTGGCCCGCCACTGCGCCGCCACACCGTCCAGGCTGGACAAGTCGCCGCCCAGGTAACCGCCCGCGTTGTTGACCACCACGTCGACGGTGCGCCCGCCGACCGCCTCGGTGACCCGACCCAGTTGCGCCGGGTCGGCCAGGTCCGCCTGCACCGCCTCGACCGAGCCCGGTCGACCGACCTGCGCCCCGATCCGGGCGGCTGCCTTCGCCAGCAACTCGGCCCGGCGGCCGACCACGATGACGTCGTACCCGTCCTCGGCCAGGCCCTCCGCGATGGCCGCGCCGATCCCGGTCGCGCCGCCGCTGACCACCGCCAGTCTTTCCGGCATCCGCTCTCCCCGCTTTCCGTCGCGCCTGCGGCGCCGGCCAGGCCCCGAGATCTTCCACCGAGCCGGCGGGCCCGGAGCCGTCGGCCGGGCCGGCGAGCCAGGCTACCCGCCGGGTTCCGGCTCCGTACAGGTGTCCTGGATCGATGCGGCGATCTCCGCCATCCACGGTTGGGCCGGCACGGCGCCGGGCCCGACCACCTGCATCGCGGCCAGCACGGTGAGCAACATCCCGGTGCCCAGGAAGTCCCGGGTCTCCTCGGCGCTCGCTCCGGTCAGTTCGCGGACCAGCCGGTAGATCCGGCCGAAACAGTCGCGTACGGCGCTGCCGATCACCGGGTCGGAGCTGGCCGCGAAGCCGTGCAGGAGTACGGCGAGCAGGTCCCGTTCGGCCAGCAGGTCGTCGTACGCCTCGCCGAGGGTCTCCAGGTCGGCCGAGCGCTCGGCGGCGTCCCGGAACACCTGCTCGATCCGGGCGGCGGCGTGCTGGACCGCGGCGACGAAGAGCCGTTGCTTGGAGCCGAACAGCCGGATCACGTACGGCTGGGAGACCCCGGCCAGCCGGGCCACGTCGTCGGTGGAGGTGCCGGCGTATCCGGAGACGGCGAAGGCCTGCACGGCGGCGCCGGCGAGTTGCTCGCCGCGCTCGGCGGCGGTCAGTCGGGTCCTGGGCATCGTCGCCCCTCCTTCCGCGCTCCGTACGCCGGACGCTTCCTGCGTCGGACGTTGACATGTTATCAGCCGATAACTACTTTAGGCAGAAGCTTAGTTATCAGTCGATAACAACTAAGGAGTGATCGTGACTAGCGCACCCGTCCTCGGCGGCGCCGCGCCCCCCGCTCCGGGACGGCCGGCCGGACCCGCCGCCCGACCGCTGGCCGCCGTACTCGCGGCGGTCGGGGTACCGATGTTCATGGTCACCCTGGACAACCTGGTGGTGACGACGGCGCTGCCGGTGATCCGGACCGAACTCGGCGCCTCCCTGACCGACCTGCAATGGTTCGTCAACGCCTACACGCTGCCCTTCGCCGCGCTGCTGCTCACCGCCGCCGCCCTCGGCGACCGGATCGGCCGGCGACGGCTGTTCCTCGCCGGCATCGCGCTGTTCACCGTCGCCTCGGCGGCCTGCGCCCTCGCCACCGAACCCTGGATGCTGACCGCAGCCCGGGCGGTCCAGGGCATGGCCGGCGCGGCCGTAATGCCACTGTCGCTCACCCTGCTCGCCGCCGCCGTCCCCGACCGGCTCCGCGACGCCGCCATCGGGATCTGGGGCGGAATCAGCGGCCTCGGCGTCGCGGTCGGCCCGGTGGTCGGCGGGGCGGTGGTCGAGGGACTCGACTGGACCTGGATCTTCTGGCTGAACGTGCCGATCGGGCTGCTCGCCCTGCTGCTGGCCGCGATCGTGCTACGGGAGTCGCACGGCCCGGCGTCCCGACCGGACCCCGTCGGGCTGGTCCTCTCCGCCACCGGCCTACTCGCGCTGGTCTGGGGGGTGGTGCACGGCCAGGACCACGGCTGGACCTCCGCCCGGGTACTGACCGCCCTGATCGGCGGCGGCATACTGGTCGCCGCCTTCCTCGGTTGGGAGACCCGGACCCCGGTACCGATGCTCCCGCTGCGACTCTTCCGGTCCCGCAGCTTCAGCGTGGTGAACGTGGTGGCCTTCACCTTCTCGGTCGGCGTCTTCGGCTCGGTCTTCCTGCTCGCCCAGTTCTTCCAGGTGGTGCAGGGGCACAGCCCGCTCGACGCCGGGATCCGGACGATGCCCTGGACCATGGCGCCGATGGTGGTCGCCCCGCTGGCCGGGCTGCTGGTGGGCCGGCTCGGCGTGCGTACCCTGATCGTCGCCGGGCAGGCGATGCTGGCCGTCGCGCTGGGCTGGCTCGCCCTGATCAGCACCGCCGACATCGACTACCCGGTGCTGGCCGTCCCGCTGGCGCTGGCCGGGGTCGGCATGGGGCTGACCTTCGCCCCGATGAGCACCGCCACGATGTCGAGTGTGCCCGAGGAGTCCAGGGGAGTCGCCTCCGGCACCAACAACAGCATCCGGGAACTTGGGGTGGCCGTCGGGGTGGCCGCGCTGGCCTCGGTCTTCGCCGCCAACGGCGACTACGCCAGCCGTACCTCCTTCGTGGACGGCCTCGGCCCGGCCGTACTCGTCGGCGCGGCCGTGGTCGCCGTCGGCGCCCTCATCGCCCTCCGCCTCCCCCGCCGTTAACCCCACGATTCGGGGTCTCGTGATCAGGTAGCGTCCGGCCGGTCCGGGCGAGCCGGACGCTACCTGATCACGAAATTACCCCTGGACGGCGCTGGTGGTTATCCACAGGTGGGTGGATGGGGTGGCGGGCAGTCCGGGCAGGTTGGCACGTTGGTGGGCGTGTTCCAGGAGTTGGTGCGGCGGCAGCACGGGGTGGTGAGCCGGCAGCAGGCATACGACTGCGGGCTGACCAAGGCGCAGGTCGAACACCAGGTGCGTACCGGTCGCTGGCGCCCGATGGCCGGACGGGTCTTCGCCACCTTCTCCGGGGTACCGCCCCGGGAGGCGGTGCTGTGGGCCGCGCTCCTGCGCGCGGGCCGGGGCGCGATGCTGAGCCACCACACCGCAGCCGAGTTGCAGGGCCTGACCGACCGGCGCCATCCCGCCGTCCACCTCATCGTTCCCGGTGACCGGCGGATACGGCGGGTTCCCGGCGTCGTCGTACACCTGAGGAGCACGCCGGAGGCGGCCCGTCATCCCACCCGGTCGCCGCCGCAGACCCGCATGGAGGAGACGGTGCTGGACCTGACCCAGCAGGCCGGCACCCTGGACGAGGCGCTGGGCTGGGTGGCCAGGGCCGTCGGCCGCCGGCTGACCCGGCCGCACCTGATCGCCGAGGCGATGCGGTGGCGGGCGAAGCTGCGCTGGCGGGCCGAGTTGCGGGCTGCACTCGCCGACATCGCGGACGGCTGCCACTCACTGCTGGAGTTGCGCTACCTGCGGGACGTCGAACGGGCCCACCGGCTGCCGGCCGGCGTCCGCCAGGCCGCCCGGCCCCGACGCGGCGGACGGTGGTACGACGACGTCCACTATCCCCGCTACCGGCTCCGGGTGGAGTTGGACGGCCAAGCCGCGCATCCGGCTGACCGGCGATGGCGGGATGCGGGTCGGGACAACGCGGCGGCGGTCGCCGGTGAGACCACCCTCCGGTACGGCTGGACGGACACCACCGACGCCGCGTGCGCCGTCGCCCGTCAGGTCGCCGACGTCCTCCGCCGCAACGGCTGGCCCGGCCTTCCCCACCCCTGCTCCCCCACCTGCCCACTGGCCGACCCGTGATCAGGTAGCGTCCGGCCGGTCCGGGCGAGCCGGACGCTACCTGATCACGGAGAGCGGCGGCGGTTTCGGGAGGGGAGGAGGGTGCGGAAGGGGGCTAGGCGGGTGGAGAGGCTGGCCAGGCCGCCGGGGAAGAAGTAGACCGCCAGGATGAAGACCGTGCCGAGCACGAAGAGCGGCTGGGACAGCGGCGCGCTCAGCACGCCGGGGAGCGAGTCCACCGCCGATGAGCTGCCGAACGCGGTCAGCCGGTGGTCCAGGTACATGTAGAGCATGCCGCCGAGCACCGGACCCCAGCGGGTACCCGGCCCACCCAGCACGACCATGACCAGCAGCGAGAGGGTCAGCTCGGAGGAGGTCACGTGCGGCGAGGCGCCGCCGACCAGCAGGCAGTAGATCGCCCCACCGGCGGTGGCGAGCCCGCCGGCCAGGGTGAACGCGAGCAGCTTGAACCGGTACGGGTCGAGCCCGAGTACCCCGATCCGCCGCTCGTCGTCGCGCAGCCCGGCGAGTACCCGACCGGTGGGCGAGCCGGCCACCCGGTGCACCACGAAGACGACCAGGGCCAGGTAGGCCAGTGCCAGCCAGTACAGGTTGACGGTGTTGCCCACCCCGACCAGCGTCGCCGGCAGTCCCGACACGTCCAGCGACAGTCCCTCCTCGCCGCCGGTGAGCCCGCCGAAGTCTCGGGCCACCAGGATCGCGCCGACCTGTGCGAACGCCAGCGTCACCATGGCGAACGCGATCCCGGCGGTACGCAGCGCGATCGCCCCGAGTAACCCGGCCAGGGTGGTGCCACCGACCAGGGTCAGCAGCGCCGCCTGCCAGAGCGGCAGCCCGGCCCTGGTGACCAGGATGTCGGTGCCGTAGACGCCGGCAGCGAAATAGAGCGCGTGCCCGAAGGAGAGCATGCCGGTGCGGCCGAAGAGCAGGTCGTAGCCGGCGGCCAGCCCACCGAAGACCAGACAGATGGCGAGCAGTTGCAGTGTTCCCGGCCCGTTGAGCGGCCCGTCGAAGACCCCCGGTACGGAGACCGTCGAGTACGGCAGCACCGCGAAGACGAGCAGCACCAGCAGCGGTGACCAGGCTCGCAGGGCCGACCGCCAGTCCCGGCGGGGTGCCGGCGCGGGACCGGCGGTCGGCGGTGCGGCGGGCGGGTTGGCCGCCACCGCTGTCTTCAACCCGGTCGTCACGCCGGCCCTCCCGCTCCGCTCGTCGACGCCGGAACCCCCCGACGCGGGCCGGCCCGTTCCTTCGCTCCGCTCGGTCACATGCTCGCCGCCCTTCCGGGTCACGTGCTCGCCGCCCTTCCGGGTCACGTGGTCGCCGCCCTTCCGGGTCACGTGCTCGCCGCCCTTCCGGCGATGCCCTGCGGGCGGAGCAGCAGCACGATCGCCAGCAGTGCGACCACGCAGATATCTCCGGCCCCGGAGACGCCGTAGTAGTTGACGAACTGCTGGAGCAGGCCCACCGCGACGGCGGCGTACGCGGACCCGACGACCGAGCCCATCCCGCCGATCACCACCACGATGAAGGCGAAGATCAACAGTGATCCGCCCTGGCTCGGCGAGACCGAGCCGAAGTAGACCCCGCCGAGCGCACCGGCCAGCGCGGCGGCTGCCCCGCCGATCGCGAAGACCAGGGTGAATGCCTTCCGCACGTCGATGCCGAGCGCGGTGACCATCTCCCGGTTCTCCACCCCGGCCCGGATCACCAGGCCGTACCGGGTGTAGCGGAGGAAGCCGAGCAGCGCGGCCAGTACCAGCGCGGCGGCGAGGATCAGCAGGATGCCGGAGTTCGGCACCTTGGCACCGAGGATCGAGGTGACCCGCTGGGTCCAGTCCGGGCGCGGGAACGGGCGCGGGTCCGCACCCCAGGTGGCCTGGAGCAGCGCCACCCCGGCGAGTGAGAGCCCGACCGTGACCAGCACCTGTTCGATGGTGCGGGAGTAGAGCGGACGGATCATCACCAGTTCGACGGCCATCCCGACCACGGCACCGGCGACGACACCGAACGCGACCGCGAGCACGAAGCCGAGCCCGGACGGGCCGGCACCGGGCAGGTTCCCGGCCGCCCACCAGGTGGCGTACGCCCCGACGGAGAGGAACAGCCCGTGCGCGAAGTTGAGCACGTCGGCCAGCCCGAACACCAGGGAAAGTCCGGAGGCGACCAGGAAGTAGAGCGCGGACAGGCCCAGCCCGGTCAGCGTCAGCAGCACGATCGTGCTCATCCGGCCGACACCTCCCGGTTCTCGGCCGCATGCGGCTCGCCGGCCACGCCGACACCGAGCAGGGATCTGGTCAACTCCGCCTCCCGCAGCAGTTCGTCGGCGGCACCGGACCAGGCGACCCGGCCGGCGGCGAGCACCACCGCATCGCTGGCCAGCCGGCGTACCACCGCGAGGTTCTGTTCGACCAGCAGCACCGGCACGGCGACCGCGACCCGCTCCAGCACCTCGGCCACCTCGGTGACCACCTTCGGCGCCAGCCCCTTGGTCGGCTCGTCGACCAGCAGCAGCCGGTTGTCGTTGAGCAGCACCCGGCCGATCGCCAACATCTGCTGCTGGCCGCCGGAGAGCGAGCCGGCCCGTTGCCGGCCGCGCCGCTTCAGCTCCGGGAACAGTTCGAAGACCCGGTCGTACGCCGGAGCGCCGCCGCGCCGCTCGGCGAGCCGCAGGTTTTCGGTGACGGTGAGGCCGGCGAAGACGCACCGGTCCTCGGGTACGTAGCCGAGGCCGTCCCGGACCAGCCGGTGGGTCGGCTCACCGGCCAGCGAGCGGTCGCCCATCCGCACGGTGCCGCGTACCTCGCCGCCGCGTGGAGTCAGCCCGAGGATAGCCCGCAGCGTGGTGGTCTTGCCGACCCCGTTGCGACCGAGCAGCACGGTCACCCCGCTCGGGGCCACGGTGAACGAGACGCCCTGCAGGATGTGCAGCCCGGCGATCCGTACCGACAGGTCGGAGACCGCGAGGACAGGAGGTTCACTCATAGCGACTCACCTAGGTACGCCTCCTGCACCACCGGGTTGGCCATCACGGTCGCCGGGACGTCGCAGGCGAGCAGTGCGCCGTGGTGCATCACCGCGATCCGGTCGGCGAGCCCGAGGATCACGTCCATGTGGTGTTCCACCATGAGTACGGCCCGGCCGCTGTCGCCGGTCAACGACCGGATCACCCCGACCAGCTCGGGTACGTCCTCGGCGCTCACCCCGGCCATCGGCTCGTCGAGCAGCATCACCCTCGGCTCGCCGGCCAGCAGCAGCGCGATCTCCAGTTTCCGTTTCTCGCCGTGCGCGAGCGTGCCGGCCAGCGCGTCGGCCCGGTGTGCCAGGCCGACCCGGTCCAGTGCCGCGTCGGCGGCGGCGATCACCTCCCGGTCGGCCGCCGCCCGCCGCCACAGCTTCATCGAGCCACCCCGGTGCGCCTGCACGGCCAGCCGGACGTTCTCCCGCACGGTCAGCGAGCCGAAGACCGAGGACGCCTGGAACGTCCGGCCCAGCCCGAGCCGGGCCCGCCGGTGCGGCGGCAGCGCGCTGATGTCGGTACCGTCCAGCAGCACCTGGCCGGTGGTGGGCCGGCGCAGGCCGGAGACCAGGTTGAACAGCGAGGTCTTGCCGGCGCCGTTGGGGCCGATCACCCCGAGGAACTCCCCCGGCGCCAGCTCCAGGTCGACGCCGTCGACGATGGCGACCTCGCCGATCCGCCAGCTCAGGTCGCGGGTGGCGAGCACACCTCAGCCCTTCATCGCCACGGCCGGCGGCGCCGTCTCGTCCGGGGTGAGCACCTTCTGCGACTCCGCCTTCATCGCGTCGCCGGCGCCGCTCAGTTTGGCCTGGAACATCGGCTGGAGCAGCGCGTGGTCCTCGGCACGGACCGTCATCTTGCCCTTGATCCCGTCGAAGCTCCAGCCCTCCAGCGCGGTGACCATCCTGTCGACGTCGTCGCCGCCGGACTGGACCGACCGCACGATCATCTGGGCTGCGGTGAAGCCGTCCGGGTGGAACAGGTCCAGCACCCCGCCGGGTACGGCCGCCTTGGCCGCCTGCGCGGCCGGGTTGTCGGCGGCGCCGTCGAAGAAGTGCGACAGGAAGGAGATCTTGGTGCCGGCCGCCCCGAAGGTCGGCCAGGAGGCCCGGATGTCCAGCCCGGTGACCACGGTGGTGGAGCCGAGTACGCTCTGCTGGTCCAGGGTCTGCCACATCGCCGGGGCGGTGGTTCCGGCCCAGGCCACGAAGAGCAGGTCCGGCTTGGCCGCCGTCAACTGGCTGGCGAACGGGGTGAAGTCGGTGGCGCTGGCCGGGGCGAGCACGCTGCTCACCGTGGCACCGGCACCGCCGATGACCGCCTTGACCGCCGCCTCGTTGCTCTTGCCGAACGCGCTGTCCTGGGCGAAGACCACGACCTTCTTGCCGGCCGCGTCGCCGATGAACGACTTCGCGGTCAGCACGTCCTGGTACGACTGCCGCCCGGAGCGGAAGGTGTACTTGTTGACCCCGGTCGCGCCGTCGGTGGCGGCCGGCCCGGAGATGAAGAGCACCTTGTTCTGCGCGGCGATCGGCGCGACCTGGAGGGCGACGCCGGAGGCGGTCGAGCCGGCGAGGATCTTGTAACCCTTGCCGATCAGGTCCTTCGCCGCCGAGACCGCCTTGGCGGGGTCGCCCGCGTCGTCGACCTCGGTCACCTCGACCGTACGGTCACCGATCTTGTTGGTGCCGTCGGTGGCGTACGCCAGCCCGGCCCGGAACCCTTCGATGTACTGCTTGCCGTAGCTGGCCAACGCCCCCGACTGGGAGTAGACCAGACCGACCTTGACGGGTGCGGCGCTGTCGCCGCCGCCGTTCGCGGTGTCCTGCGGGCTGCCGCAGGCGCTCGTGGCGATCGCCCCTACCAGCAGCGTGGCGGCGGTGACCAGTACCCGCCGCGTCGTCCGGACCGTCATCATCGCTCCACATGGGGGGTGAAGTTGGAGAAGCATCGTCGGCCCACGGTAGGGGTGACGTCACGCACGTGCTATGTGGCTGAAACCCACAAGTAACCGCCAAGGGATGGCCGGCGCAGCCAGGCACCCGGCGATGTTCCGGAGGTCCGGCCGGCATGCGGTACCGGCTGGCTCAGTCCTCGCCGTCGGCGTCGTCGCCCGAGTCGGAGTCGGAGTCGGAGTCGGAGTCGGAGTCGGAGTCGCGATCCTGCTTCGGCTCCTTGCCCTTCGACTTCCCCGGGCCCTTGCCCTTCGACTCGCCGCCCGTCGACCCGGTGCCGGCGGAGCCGGACCGGCCCGCAGATCGGTCCGGCGGAGGCGGGGGCGCCGGCGGCACCGCTCCGACCGCTCCGCCGGCCGCGGCACCGCCGGTCTGGCCCGGCACGCCGGAGACCCGGGCCGCACAGGCGGTCTCGCCGAGCCGGAACTCGACGGGCAACGGATTGCTGCCGGCGTGGCTGCCGGCCAGCGCGAACCGGACGGCCCCGCCGGCCGGCAGGGTCGCCTCCGGGCCGGCGGCGGGCCGGAGCAGCACCTCCCGGCCCTGCTGGTCGGACTCCGGTGACGGGGTCCGGGTGAGCACCTGCTCGCCGGGGAAGGCGAAGCGCAGCGTCCAGTCCCGCACCGCCGAGGCGCCGAGGTTGGTGACCGTGACCTCGGCCTGGAACGACCGGCCGGTGTCCGCGCGCAGCACGTAGTCGACCCGGCACGGGACGGTGCCGCCCATCGCCAGGTTCGTCGCCGTGCCGGCCCCGCCGACCGGCGCCGAGCCGCCGGTGCCGCCCGCCCAGACCGCGCCGCTCACCGCGAGCAGGCCCACCCCGACCGCCGCGACCCGGGCCCGGTTGCCGAGCCGCGCCGGCGACCATCGGGGGCGGGTTGGCCGCGGCAGCGGGTCGGTCGCCGACCGGGGCAGCATCGCGGTGGCCGAGTGCGCCGACGCCGCCGGCCGGTGTTCCCGCAGCGCCGGGGCGGCCCGGCGGGGCGGCGCGACGGGCGTCGGACCGGCGGCCACCTGCAGCACCACCCCGGCGGCCCCGGCCAGGGTACGGGCCAGCTCGGCGCTCTCCGGCCGCTCCCCCGGCGTCTTGGCCAGGCAGCGGGTGATGACCGCCTCCACCTCGGCCGGCAGCCCGGGTACCGGTGGCATCGGCGCCGGCTCGGCGTACAGGTGCGCGCGCAGCGTCTGGGTACGGGTCGACGCCCGCCACGGCATCCGGCCGGTCAGCGCCCGGTAGAGCAGCAGGCCGAGGGCGTACACGTCGGTGGCCGGACAGACCTCCTCCTGGTTGAGCCGTTCCGGGGCCACGTACGCGGGCGTGCCGTACAGCCCGCCCTCGCCGTCACCGTCCCGCTCGCCGACCAGCGCCGAGATCCCGAAGTCGACGACCTTGGCACCCATGGCGGTGAGCATGACATTGCCGGGAGTTATGTCGCGGTGCACCACTCCCCGGGCGTGCGCGGTGGCCAGCGCGGCGGCGACCTGGGCGCCGAGCAGCACTCCGTCCCACCAGGGCAGCGGTCCCTCGCGGTCGAGCCAGCTCGCCAGCGGCTCGCCGTCGACCAGCTCCATCACCACGTACGGCACGGTCCGGCCGTACCGGACCGACTCGCCGTAGTCGTAGACGCCGGTGATGTGCGGATGGCAGAGCCGGGCGGCAGCCCGGGCCTCGGTCCGGAGCCGGTGCCGGAACGCCCGGTCGGTGGCCAGCTTCGGGGCGAGCATCTTCACCGCCACCGACCGGCCCAGCACCTCGTCGTGGCCACGCCAGACCACCGACATGCCGCCTTCGCCAAGTTCCTCGATCAGCCGGTAGCGGTCACCGACCAGCTCCGTGCCGTACCGCTGTGCTCCGCCCCACCAGCCCCACCCGGTCATACAGATCTCTCTTGCCCGGACCGGGCCCGGCTACACCTACCGGCACGGATTCGGGTCCAGCGGTGGTCGGCGGGCGCGGGTTACCGGCGCCCGATCGACCCGCGCAGCGAAGGCTCAGGCGGTGGCGAGGAGTTGGTCGACCGGGGCGTACTCGTCGGTCAGCACCATGGCGTCGTCGACGAACTCGTCGAGCGCGGGGCCGGAGAGCACGGTGACCGGCTGGTCCGTCGAGGTGATCAGGCGTTCCCGTACCTCCTCGACCGGCAGCGGCCGGTCGGAGGCGAGGATCACGAAGTTCGCGCCGTGCGTGCCGGCCAGCGCGGCCGGTGGCGCGACCAGGGCGACGTGCCGAAACTCGGCCGCCACGGTGGCCACCTCGGCCCGGATGAAGCGCAGCGGCGGATGGTCGATCACGTTCTGCGCGTAGATGCCGCCGGGGCGGACCACCCGGCGAACCTCGGCGGCCATCTCCCGGGTGGCCAGGTGCCAGGGCACCACCAGGTGCCCGAACGCGTCCCCGACCACCAGGTCGGCGCTGTGCGTGGCACGCTCACCGATCAGCATCCGGGCGTCGCCGACCCGGGCACGCAACTCCGGACCGGTCCGCACGTCCAGCTCGCGGCGGCCCAGCTCGACCAGCTCACCGTCGATCTCGTAGACCTCGTTGCGGGTGCCGGGCCGGGTCGCGGTCAGGTAGCGCGGCATGGTGAAGCCGCCACCCCCGAGGTGTACGGCCGAAAGCGGTGTCCGGGGCGACGCCATCACGTCGGCGACCGCCCCGATCCACTTCGTGTACTCGAACTCCAGGTGCCCCGGGTCGGCCAGGTCGACATAGGAGTGCCAGGCCGAGTTGAGCACCAGCAGCCGCCCGGTGGAGTTGTCCGGGTCCGGCTCGACCGAGGCGCAGTGGTACGCCGTCTCCACGTCGCACGGGTTCGGCGCGACGGCGCTGAGCGAGGCACCGACCAGGCCGAGCATGGCCGCGGCGGCGGTGATCCGGGACGGCTTCGGCAGCGTGGCCCCGGACTGCCGGCGCAGATAGACCGCGAGCACCAGTCCGGTCACCCCGAGCAGCACCGCCAGGCTGATGATGATCGCGGTACTCGGCAGGGCGGCGACCAGCACGAAACCGGTGCCCAGCGTCGCGGTGATCGCGCCGAGCGTGCCGATGCTGGAGAGCCGCCCGACCACCTGCCCGGTCTGCCGCAGGTCACCGAGTTGCAGCTTCACCACCAGCGGGGTGATCGCGGCGAGCAGGGCCGCCGGCAGGAAGATCGCCAGCGCGGTGAGCAGCAGGATGCCGACGGCGGCACCGCCGCGCAGCACCTCGCCGGCGTACCGGACGATCGGCAGGGTCAGCGCGGTGCAGATGCCGGCGAGCACCAGCGCCGGGGCGAGCAGCCGGCGCGGGTCCCGGCGGTCGGCGAGCCAGCCGCCGATCCAGGCGCCGTACGCGATCGCGGCCAGCGCCACCCCGATCACCGAGCTGGTGACCTGGAGGGTGACCCCGACGTACGGGCCGACGAGCCGCAGCGACGCCGTCTCCAGCACGAGTACGGCACCGCTGGCGACGAAGACCAGGGTGGCGGCCAGGCCGGTCGGCAGGGCCCGGGCCGGTGACCCGGGCGGCTCGTCCGCGACGGTGGTCGTGCCCGCCACGTCAGGTGGTGAAGAGTCCATCGCAGCGATGGTACGCATCCCACCGCCGGCTCCGGGCTACAACATCGACAGATGAACGTGGTTCGTGTGGTCGGAGGCCGGATCGCCGTTGCCGTTGTACGCCCGCCACCCGTTGCCGGGCATCCAGATCTGCCGGTACCAGATCACGTAGAGCACCCCGAGCCGGCTCGCGTTCTTGACGTAGAACGCGGCCACGTTGTTGCCGTACGTGCGGTCGCCGCCGCTCGCGTCGACGTTCTCGAACCCGCCGGCCGCGGCCGAGAAGTCGCAGGCGCGTCCCTTGGGATGTTCACCCCCGCCACCGCTGCGGTGGCAGGAGGTGTGCCGCTTGAAGCCGTTGGCCTTGGCCTGGTTGAGCGCGTGCAGGGTGCGCGGCGTGATGCACCCGCCGGTGGTCGGGTCGTCGATGCTGCAGGACTCCTTGGGCCAGGAGCCGTCGGAGTTGCGCGGGGCGGCCTTGGCCAGCGGCGAGTTGGCGCTGATCAGCCCGCCGGTCGGGTTGCCGCCGACGGCGGCCAGGGCGCGTTCGGCGTCCTTCTTCTTCCGGGCGATCACCTCGACCTGCCGCTGCTGCTCGCGGACCTCGGCGTCGATCGCCTTCTTCGCCTTGGCCGCCTGGTCCAGCGACTCGGCGAGTTCGCGGAGCTTCCGGTCGTCGCGCTGGGCGATCACTTCGAGCCCGGCGGCCCGCTCCACGAACGACTGCGGCGAGGCGCTGTTCAGCAGGGCCGAGATCGGGGTGAGCCGGCCCCGGCGGTACGTCTCGGCGGCGATCACCCCCACCTCCTGGGTGAGCGCGGCGATCCGGGTCTCCACCTGCTTGAGCTGGGCGCCGAGCTGACTCTGCCGCTTCTTGGAGTTGGTCAGCCTGGCGGTCGCCTCGATGTGCCCCTTGGAGGCGGACTCCAGGGCGTCCCGGAGCTTTTTGGTGCCGCCCTCGTCGCCGGGCGAACTGGGCGCGGCGGTCGCCGGAGCGGCGGCCGTACCGACCAGGGCCGCGGGCATCCCGGCGAGGACCGCGGCGGCGACGAGCAGCGCCGTGAACCGGCGTGGGCGGTGCAGCCGGGCGATGGCCGTTGTGCGCACGAAAGCCGTTCCTTTCGTAGGCCGCCGACCCCGGAGGGCCCACACTGACCATTGGACCTTCTTCCGCCTCCCCTTGCCGTCCGGCGGACCGCAAGGTCGGACGCGGTGCGTGAGCGCCGCGGTTCAGGTGGAAAAAGGTTCATTCGGCGGCGGTCGCCACCGGCACCCTCGACGGTGCCACCTGGCGGAGACCGCCGGTCAGCCTACCGGAAGCCGGCCGCGCTGTCGGCCCGCCTTGAAACGGCCTCAATACCACAAGATAGGCCATACAGCAGACAAACACGCTTTTGTTTCTGCTGCCGTCCCGTGCCCGGGTCGTCCGGTCAGGACGTGGTCAGTAGGGCAGCGTGCACCGTGTGCCAGATCGACTCGTTGGCGGCGGCCAGCAGCCCGGCCCGCCCGTCGGCCGGGTCGTACGGGCTGCCGTCGAGCCGCCGGACCACCCCGCCGGCCGCCTCGATCAACAGCGCTCCCGGTGCGTGGTCCCAGGGCAGCGTCCGCCAGAAGATCGCGAAGTGCTGCCGGCCGTCCACAATATCCGCATATTCCTGACCAGCGCAGTGTTGGCCGGGCAGCACCGCGCCGATCCGCCCGGCCCCGGCCAACACCCGCTCCCGGAGTTCCGCCGGCAGGAACCGGGTCGCCACCACGCCGCGCAGCGCCCCGGCCGGGAGCGGCTCGGTGGTCGTGCGCACCGCGTCCCCGTCCCGGTACGCCCCGTCCGCAGCCCGGGCCAGCAGCAGCCGGTCCGCCATCGGGTCCAGGATCCAGGCCGCCTCGGTACGCCCACCGCGGCGCAGCGCCGCCATCACCGCGAACGGCTGCCGCCCGGCCGCGAAGTTCGCCGTACCGTCCAGCGGGTCGACCAGCCACACCTCTCCCGGCCCGGCGAGCAGATCCAGCACCGCCGGATCGGCGGCCACCCCCTCCTCGCCGACCACCTCGGATTCCGGCCGGAGCCGGCGCAGCTCGGTGGCGATGATCTCCTCGGCCCGGCGGTCGGCCACCGTCACCACCTCGCCCGGTGCCTTCTCCGAGACGTCGGAGTCGGCCAGGTGCCGGAACATCGGCAGGATTGCCTCGGCGGCGGCCCGGCGGAGCAGCGCCCCGACCTCCTCGACGAGCCGCGCCTCGGGATCAGCCACGCGGCGGAAGCTTCACGACGCTGACGAAGAACTCGTCGATCTGCCGTACCACCGAGATGAACCGGTCGAAGTCGACCGGCTTCGTCACGTACGCGTTCGCGTGCAACTGGTAGCTGCGCAGGATGTCCTCGTCGGCCTGCGAGGTGGTGAGCACCACCACCGGGATCCGGCAGAGCTGTTCGTCCCGTTTGATCTCGGCCAGCACCTCCCGGCCGTCCCGGCGGGGCAGGTTGAGGTCGAGCAGGATCAGATCCGGAGGTACGGCGTCGGCGTACTCGCCCTCCTGGCGCAGGTAGGCCAGGGCCGCCGCACCGTCGGAGACCACGGTGAGCCGGTTGCGCAGCTTGTGCTCCTCGAACGCCTCCTGCGTCATCAGCACGTCACCCGGGTCGTCCTCGACCAGCAGCACCTCGATCGGGCTCTTGCCGTCCGCCGGTGCCGTCATCGGCCCTCCTCGTCGATCCACTCGTCCGTCACACAGTCTGCTTCATGTCGCCGGCCGGCCGGGCCGACTCACCCGGCGGTGTGGCGTCCGCCTCGCTCGCGGTCGGCGACCCGCCGGCCGGTGCGGGCACGGTCGTGCCGTCCCCCTCGCCGTCCGCACCGGGGGCCTCGGACGGCTCGACCGGCTCCCGCAGCTCCGGCGGTACCGGCAGGGTGAACCGGATCATCGTGCCCTCGGCCACCGCGTCGGGGTCCACCCAGACCCGGCCGCCGTGGTACTCGACGATCTTCTTCACGATGGCCAGCCCGATGCCGGTACCCGGATAGGCGTCCTTGGCGTGCAGCCGCTGGAAGATCACGAAGATCTTGTCGGTGAACTCGGGTTCGATGCCGATCCCGTTGTCCTGGCAACTGATCTCCCACTCGTCGCCCAGCCGCCGGGCCGAGACGTGCACCTTCGGCGCCACGTCCGGCCGGCGGAACTTGAGCGAGTTGCCCACCAGGTTGACCAGCAGGTTGGTCAGCAGGGTCTCCTCGCCCCGGATGACCGGCAGGTCCGACCAGGTGAGCTCGCCGCCGACGTACCGCCGGGTGGGCTCCGTCTGGCCGGCTACGTCGGCCATCACCGCGTTCAGATCCACGTCGGTGAAGCCGGTGGTGAGCCGGCCGATCCGGGAGAACGCCAGCAGGTCGTTGATCAGCCGCTGCATCCGCTGCGCCCCGTCGACCGCGAACGCGATGTACTGGTCGGCGCGCTCGTCGAGCTTGCCCGCGTACCGGCGTTGCAGAAGCTGGCAGAAACTGGCCACCTTGCGCAGCGGCTCCTGGAGGTCGTGCGAGGCGACGTAGGCGAACTGCTCCAGGTCACGGTTGGACCGGACCAGTTCCTCGGCCTGCCTCTCCAGTTGGCTGTTGACCCACTCGATCCGTTCCCGGGCCTGCCGCACCTCGTCCAGGTCGGCGGCGATCCGGCGGCGCATCCCGTCGATGTCGCCGGCCAGCGCGGCCAGCTCCGGCGGCCCGACCTGCTCGATCTCCCGCTGGTACGCCCCGCCGGCCACCTCCCGCACCTGGCCGGCCAGCGTGGTGACCGGACCGATCACCAGCCGGTTCAGCGAGGTCAGCAGGGCAAGACCGGCCAGCACCACCACGACCGCGGCCAGGATCAGCAGCAGCACCAGGGTGTTGCCGGTCCCCCGCGCGTTCTGCGCGACGGAGTTGCGCAGCTCGAGGATCGACCGCTGCAACGCCTCCACCTCGCCGCGCAGTTCGGTGAAGCGGCCGTCGGGCTGAGCGGTCAGGTACGCCTGTGCGGCCTCCGGCCCGCTCCGCACGGTCAGCTCGATCGCCGGCTCGGCCACCACCTCCCGCCACTGCTCGGCGCGGTCCCGCACCGTGTGCAGCTCGCGACGGATCTCCGGCTGGTCGTGCAGGAGCGCGTCCATCGAGGCGATCAGCGCCGTCTCGCGTTGCAGGCCCTCCCGGTACGGCGCGAGGTCGGCGTCGTTGGCGGTGACGGCGTAGCCGCGTACCCCGGTCTGCTGGTCGACCAGGGCACTGAGCAGCGCCTGACCGTCGGTGCGCAGCGGGCCGGTCTTGGTGAGCAGGGTGTCCAGGTGTTGCCGGTTGCTGGTGGCGACGACCGTGGCGCTGACCGCCAGCATGCCGAGTACCACGCCGACGATCACGCACAGCGCGGTGACCCGACGGTGCAGCGTCCACCGGACCGGTGAGCTCACCGCCCCTCCCCCCGGCTGACCAGCAGCATCGCCACGTCGTCGGAGAACGGCCCGCCGTTGCGCTCCTCGGCCTGCTCGACCAGCCAGCCGGGCAGCTCCGGCAGGCCCACCCCACGGGCCCGCGGATCGGCCACCAGCCCGCTCAGCCCGGGTACGTCCAGCCGCTCGTCGCCGTCGCCGACCCGGCCCTCGATGAGCCCGTCCGTGTACATCAGCAGTGACCAGTCCTCGGTGTCGAAGCGCAGCTCGTGGGCGACCGGCGGCCGTGGCCGTACCCCGAGCAACAGCCCGTGCGGCGCCGGCACCGGCACCACCCGGCCCCCGGCGAGCAGCAGCGGCGGCGGATGCCCGGCGAGCCGGACGGTTGCCCGGTTGCCGGACAGGTCCAGCCGGACCGCGGCGACGGTCGCGAAGATCTCCCGTTTCGACCGCTCGCTCATCAGCACCTGCTCCAGCGCCGGCAGCACCTGCTCGTCGGGCACTCCGGCGAGCACCAGCGCCCGCCAGGCGACCCGGAGTTCGACGCCGAGCGCGGCCTCGTCCACCCCGTGCCCGCAGACGTCGCCGACGATCAGGTCGATCCGGTCCGGGCTGGTCTGCACCACGTCGTAGAAGTCGCCGCCGATCAACGCCTCGTGCCGGCCGGGGCGATAGAAGGGATGCACCTGCACCAGGTCGGTGTCGATCAACGGCTGGGGCAGCAGGCCGCGCTCCAACCGGGCGGACTCGGCCTGGCGCAGTTCCACCTCACGCAGCCGCCGGGCGTTCTCGTCGGCCCGCTTCCGCTCCACCGCGTAGCGCAGGGCCCGAGCCAGCAGCACCCCGTCGACCTGACCCTTGACCAGGTAGTCCTGGGCGCCCTCGGCGACCGCGCCGATGCCGAGGTGCTCGTCCGAGCGGCCGGTCAGCACACAGACTGCGGCACCGCTGGACATCGCGAGCACCTGGCGGAGCCCGTCCAGGCCCTGCGCGTCCGGCAGGCCGAGGTCCAGCAGCACGCAGTCGACACCGCGGATCTGCACCCGGGCGGCGTTCAGGCTGTTCGCGACGAGCAGGTCGATGCCGTCGCCCGTCTCGGCGAGCAACTCGCCGACGAGGAAGGCGTCGGCGTCATCGTCCTCGATCAGCAACACCCGCATCCGCTCCCGGGGCGGCAGCTTGGCATGCCGCCCTAGCCCGCCGTGCGGGTACGCCGGCGCGGGTACGACGGACGACCCGGTCACCGGTTCGTCCCCCTCCATCCGGTCACGACGCCTCCTCGCTCCGTCCCTCACCGTCACGACCGAACCGCCCCATCAGCGGGCCCCCGCGCCCGCCCGGTCGGGTCCGGCCCACGCCCACGACGACGATCCGCGCCGATCCTGTACCACCCAACGCTGCCACACAACACAGGTCGCGCCGACACGGCGGCACGGCGTCACCGCGAAGCTTCCGCCGAGCCGGCCGGGTCCCGTAGCCGCACCTGTTCCGCCTGGTGCGCGAGCACCTCACCGAGCACCCCGTGCAGCCGCCCGCAGTCGAGGCAGTGCAGGTTCTCGTCCAGCCGCCGGCCACCGCACCCCGCGCAGCGGCCCCGGTCGGCCGGATCCCGGTAGCCGGCCAGCGCCTCGGCCAGGGCCCGGGCCAGGTGCGGGGTGAGCGGAACTGTCCCGGCCTCCCCGGCGGACCGGACATCGACGACGCCGACCGGGACGGCATCCGGCTCGGGGTCGTACGGCGCCACCCGCGCGACGAAATCGCGCAGCACGGCGACGGGTTCGGTCACTCGGTACGTGGACATGCGTATCACGCTATGCGACCGGCTGCCAGCAGGGTGACCCGGCCGGGCGGGGAACGGGTGAACCGCGATGATGGCATTCGCTGCCGACCCCTGGAGGCACCCGTGTCCGCCCCTGACCACCACTCCCCCGCCGATCCACCGCCGCCCGCCACACCCTCCGCGACGACCCTCCTGTCCGCCTCCGATCGGGCGCTGGCCCGACCCCGGCGCCGGTTGCCGGCCGCGCTGGCGGCCCTGGCCGCGCTGGCGGCGGTCGGTGTGGTCACCGTGCTCGGCGTGGGTACGCCGCGCCCGGCCGGCCTCGACGCGCCGGCCGACGAGTTCAGCGCGGAGCGGGCGTACCAGCACCTCCGGACGGTCGCGGCGGAGCCGCACGCCGCCGGCAGCCCGGCCGCGGAGCGGGTACGCAGTCACCTGGAGAGCACCCTGCGTGGTCTCGGTCTCACTCCCGAACTGCAGGACACCGTCGCCGAGGAGGCGGGGCAGCTCAGCGGCGGCGCGGGCGGCGCGACGCTGGCCCGGGTACGCAACGTGGTCGCCCGGATTCCCGGCACCGACCCCACCGGCCGGGTCTTCCTGGTCGCCCACTACGACTCGGTGCAGGTCGGCCCGGGCGGCAACGACGACGGGGCCGGCACCTCGGCACTGCTGGAGGTGGCCCGCGCGCTGACCTCGGGCGAACGCCCGCGCAACGACGTCGTGCTGGTCTTCACCGACGCCGAGGAGGCCTGCCTCTGCGGCGCCTCGGCGTTCGCCGCCGACCATCCGCTGGCCGCCGGCGGCGGCGTGGTGCTCAACCTGGAGGCGCGGGGCAGCACCGGCCCGGTGATCATGTTCGAGACCTCGCTGCGCAACGCCGGCCTGGTGGAGGTCTTCGGCCGGGCCGCGCCGTACCCGGTGGGGACCTCGTTCGCGGTCGAGGTCTACCGGCTGCTGCCCAACGACACCGACTTCACCGCCTTCCTCGACCACGGCTTCACCGGGCTGAACGCCGCCTACATCGACGGCGCGGCGCTCTACCACACCCCGCTGGACACTCCGGCCAGCGTCGACCGGGGCAGCCTGCAACAGCACGGTGCGAACGCGCTCGGGCTGGCCCGGGAGTTCGGCGCGGTCGACCTGACCCGGCTGGCCGCCGACGGGGACGCCACGTACTTCCCGGTGCCCGGCGGGCTGGCCCGGTATCCCGGCTGGCTCACCCTGCCGCTCGCGCTGCTGGCGCTGGCCGGGGTCGGCGTACTCGGCTGGGCCGTCCGGCGGCGGGGGCGCGCGTCGTGGCCCCGGCTCGCCGTCGGGTTCGGGCTGGCGCTGCTGCCGATCGTGGTCGCCCCGGTCGGGGCGCAACTGCTCTGGGCCGCGATCACCGCGATCCGGCCGGGCTACGCGACGCTGCTCGACCCGTACCGTCCACTGTGGTATCGGCTGGCGGTGGTGGCGCTCGCCGCCGCGGTGCTGTTCGGCTGGTACGCGCTGACCCGTCGGCGTACCGGGCCGGCGGCACTCGCCGTCGGCGGGCTGGGCTGGCTGGCCGTGCTCGGGGTGCTGCTCGCCGCCGTGGCCCCCGGCGGGGCGTACCTGACCACCCTGCCGGCCCTGGCCGGCGTGCTGGCCGGACTGGTGGCCCTGGCCGTACGCCGGGACGGCCCGTGGGCGGTGGTCGCGGTGACCGCCGGCGCGGCGGTCGGAGTACTCGTGCTGCTCCCCACCGTCGTACTGCTCTTTCCGGCGCTCGGCATGGCGATGGGCGGAGTCGGCGCGCTCTTCACGGTGCTGCTCGGGCTGGCCGCGCTGCCCGTGGTGGACCTGCTGCACCCGGTGGCCGGCGGCCAGCGCGGGATGGCCGCGCTCCGGGCCCGGCGGCGCGGCGCGCTACCCGCCCTGGCCGCGCTGCTCGGCGCCGTGCTGTGCGCCGGAACCGGCCTGGTGGTCGACCGGTTCGACGCCGCGCATCCGGTGCCGACCCACCTGATGTACGCGCTGGACGCCGACACCGGAACCGCCCGCTGGCTCAGCGAGGAGGCCGACCCGCAGCCCTGGACCGACCGGTACGTCGACGGCCGGACCCGGATCGGCGACACCTTCCCGGTCTTCGGCGACGAGGAACTGCGCACCGGCCCGGCCGAACCGGCCGCCCTGCCCCCGCCCCGGCTCGACCCGCTCTCCGACGTCACCGGATCCGGCGTCCGTACGCTGCGTGTCCGGCTGGTCCCACAGCGCCCGGTGCGGTTCGCCGCGCTGCACGTCGACCCGGCGACCGCCGCCGTCGTCTCGGCCCGGGTCGACGGCCGGGAGGTCCGGGTCGACGGCCGGGAGCCGTTCGGTGTGGTCTTCCACGCCCCGCCGGCCGAGGGGATCGAGATCGAGTTGCGGCTCCGCCCGGCCGGGGGCGGCCCGGTACGGCTGCGGGCGATGGATGCCAGCGACGGCCTCGCCGGACTGCCCGGCTTCCGCCCGCGCCCGCCCGGCGTCGGCATCGTCGGATCGCACAGCTCCGAACTGGTCGCGGTGGCCCGGACCTACCCGCTCTGAGTCGATCTCCGGTTCGGCGGATGTGACACCGGGTGCGGGCCCGACGCTCTAGTGCACGAGATGAGAAATCAGAATCCTCGACCGGGGACCGGCTGCGCGGCACCGCCCTGCGGTACGCCCACACCGGTGCCGGCTGGCTGGCCACCGCGATGAGCTGGCTGCTCGCCGTGGCGCTGCTGCTCAGCCTGGCCCGGCTGGTGGTCCGGGTGGTCTGCGCCGAGCTGCACCGGCGGCGGATCCGCACCCGGTCCCGGTCCCGGCCGGCCGGCCGGTTCTACGCCCCGGTGACGGTGATCGTGCCGGCGTACAACGAGGCCGCCAACGTCGGCGCGACGGTGTGGTCCCTGGTGAACAGCGACTACCCGGCGATCGAGGTGATCGTGGTGGACGACGGCTCCACCGACGACACGGCCGGGGTGGTGGAACGGATGCGGCTGCCCGGGGTACGAGTGGTCCGGCAGGTCAACGCCGGCAAGCCGGCGGCGTTGAACACCGGCATCCGGCACGCCCGGGCCGACCTGCTGGTGCTGGTGGACGGGGACACGGTGTTCCAGCCCGACACGGTGTACCGGCTCGTGCAGGGCTTCGACGATCCCTCCGTCGGGGCGATCTCCGGCAACACCCGGGTGGCCAACCGGCGCCGGCTGCTCGGCCGCTGGCAGCACCTGGAGTACGTCATCGGGTTCAACCTGGACCGCCGGATGTACGACGTGCTGCGCTGCATGCCCACCATCCCGGGCGCGATCGGTGCCTTCCGCCGGAAGGCCCTGCTGGACGCGGGCGGTGTTCCGGCGGACACCCTGGCCGAGGACACCGACCTGACCATGGCGGTACTGCGCGCCGGCTGGCGGGTCCGGTACGAGGGGCGGGCCATCGCCTGGACCGAGGCGCCCGGGTCGCTGCGCCAACTGTGGCGGCAGCGCTACCGCTGGTGCTACGGGACCATGCAGGCGATGTGGAAGCACCGGCACGCCCTGGTGGAGCGCGGCCCGGGTGGGCGGCTGGGTCGCCGCGCCCTGCCGTACCTCGCCGTCTTCCAGGTGCTGCTGCCGCTGGCCGGGCCGGCGGTCGACGCGTTCGCGCTCTACGGGCTCTTCTTCCTGCCGTGGAGCCATCTCGTGCTCGCCTGGCTCGGCCTGCTGCTGGTCCAGGCAGGGACGGCGGCGTACGCGCTGCGGCTGGACGGTGAGCGGCTGGGTCCGCTCTGGAGCCTGCCGTTGCAGCAGCTCGTCTACCGGCAGTTGATGTTTCTGGTGGTCGTCCGGTCGGCGGTCACCGCGCTGCTGGGCGGCCGGCTGCGCTGGCACCGGATGGTCCGGTCCGGCGAGGCGGCGGCGTTGGTCGACCCCGGCACCGCCGACCGGTCGGTGGGCTGGCCGGGAAACCCGAACGGCTACCGGTCGACCCGGCGGGTGCGCGCCGGCCGGCCGGGTTGAGGACCCACCGACCCACAACGGGCCAGGTGCGGTGGGGCGGCCCCCGGCCGGCGATGATCCGCCGACCGGGGGCTTCGCCCGGCCGGGCGGAGGGCCCGGGTGTGCCGGGCCCTCCGTCAGATCTCGTCGGGCGGTCAGTGCCGGTGGTTGCGGGCGTCGCCGTTGTCCTGGTCGGCGATGAAGGCGGCGATCCAGGACAGCGGTGCGTTCCAGTTGATGGTCAGCTCGTTCGTCGCCCAGGACTCGATGTCGTCGATGTAGCAGAACTGCGGTGCGCAGCCGCGCAGCTTCTGCTGGGCGACCGGGTCCTGGATGGCCGAGTTCGGGCCGCCGGAGAGGGTCCCCCGGGGCGGGTTGGGCAGGTCGGGGTTGAGCTGGCGGGCGTACCAGCGGCTGTGCTGGTTTCGCGACGCCACCTCGCCGTAGCCGGTCACGTACGACTGGTTCAGGGCGTTGCGGCCGAGGATGTAGTCCATCGTCTGCAACACCCCGTCCCGGTAGCGGTCCTTGCCGGTCAGGTCGAACGCGGTGGCCAGCACGATGGCGTTGTTGACGATCAGGTTGTTGGAGCCCCAGTCGAAGAGGTTGTCCGACGGGTTGTACGGGATGCCGTACGGGTGCGCCAGGAGGGTGGCCAGGTAGCGGTCCGCGCCCTGGGCGACCGAGGCGCGTACCCGGGCCCGGTCCGGCAGGTTGTTCGGGATGGTGGCCAGTTGCAGCCGGCCGAGCGCGGCGGTGTTGCCCCAGTCCATCCCCCGCTCCTGCCAGACGTCGCCGGCGTGGTGCGGGGAGGCGAGCACGAAGTCGCGGTACTCCTTCGCCCCGGTGCTCAGGTACAGCTCGGCGGCGGCCCAGTAGAACTCGTCGGTCACGTCGGCGTCGTTGTACGCGCCGCCGCCGTTGGCGTCGGCCGGGTCGGCGTACCGCTCGGGATTGGCCTTCGCGGCCGCCCAGGCCGTCTTCGCGGCGGCCAGGTTGCGGTCGGCGAACCGCCGGTCGTACGGCCGGAAGACCCGCGCCGCCTGTGCGGCGGTGGCGGCCAGGTTGAGCGTGGCGGCGGTGGACGGCGGGTGCAGTTCGCGCCGCTTGTCGTCCAGGTGTGGCAGCAGCGGCAGCCCGGTCCACGAGTCGTCGTGGATCTTGTGGTGGGCCATCCCGGCCAGCGGCTTTCCGGCCGGCACCTGCATGCTGAGCAGGAACTCCTGCTCCCAGCGCGCCTCGTCGAGGATGTCCGGCACCCGGTTGCCGCTCTCCGGCAGCGCCAGGGTCCGGTCGCCGAGCCGCCACGGCTCACCGGTGGCGGCCCGGATCGAGCGCTCGTACTCGCTCATCAGCTGGTGCACCGAGATGCCGCCGTTGACCACGTACTTGCCGTGGTCGCCGGCGTCGTACCAGCCGCCGGAGACGTCCAGGGTGTAGTCGCAGACGCCGGGCTGGCAGGGCACCGCCGTGTCGCCCTGGTTGGGCGCCACCCCGACGTGTCCGGCCGGGCGGCCGTAGCCCGGGCGGAGCGCGTCGGAGATCTCGGTGCCGCTGCGCTGGGTGTAGTAGAACTTCAGCGCGTCGGTGCGGAGCTGCTCGTAGAAGTCGGCGCCGATGTCGAACGGCCGGCTGGTCTCCCCGTCGGCGGTCAGCGTGTAGCCGGTGCCGGGGCGGGTGAAGTGCCCGAAGTCGATGGTGTGCACGTGCTGCCCGGAGGAGCGCTCCAGGCCGCGCGGCGTCGTCCGGCCCTGCTTGACGAGCCGGCCGGCACCGTCGCGGAGCTGGAACGGCAGCGGATCGGTCGCCTCGGTGACCACGGTGGCGTTCTTCGGCCCCTTCGGCAGGTAGCCGACCTGGTTGACCCGGACTCTCGGGCCGGTGTCCGGGACGTAGACGTCCGGCTCGGCACCGCCGGTCAGCGAGACGTCGTCCAGGCAGACCGTCCAGGGTTCGGCGCTGCCGCCGAGCTGGAAGGCGACCTGGGCGTTCGGCAGGTCGACCGGGGAAGTGAAGGTGTAGCGGTACTCGTTGCCGGAGACGCTCAACTCGGGGCTGGCCGACAGGTACTGGGTGTACGGGTCGACCGGCAACTGCACCAGTGCCCGGCCGACCTTGTTCGGGGTGGCCCGGCCAAAGAACCGGAACTCGTACGACTCGCCGGCGACCAGCGCGACGTTGTCCTGGCCGATGATCACGTCCCAGGGGTTGACCGTGCCGCCGGGCACCTCGGTGCAGAGCTGCCCGGTGCTGGAGTCGAGGGTGAGGTTGGCAGTGCCCCACCAGGGGGCGTGGCCGTTGTCGAAGGTGCCGTTGACGATCTGTTCCGGTGCCTCGTCGGCGGCGGACGCGGCGCCGGGTGCGGTCAGCACGGTGGCGGCCAGGGCCGCGATCGTGGCGGCGGCGAGTGGAGCGGTATGCGGCGAGCGGGGTCTGAGCACGTCATTCCTTCCGGTGGGCGCGGTGACCGGTGGCCGGCACCGCCGGGCAGGGGTGGTACGGCGTGAACCAAGATCTATGGAAGCGCTCCCAGTCCGGGAATACCGGGAGATTGACATCGAGTTTCTTGGCTGTCAACCGGCTACCCGGGAGCAGGGCGACGGATGGCGACGATAAATCCCACCGAAGCGGGACAGCCCGGCTCCGTCCAACCCGGACGACGGACCGATCGGCCGACCGAGCGGCCCACCGACCGGCACCCCTTCGGCCCGCGCGTACCGGCGCAGCGGCACGCCGGCCCAGAACGACCGACTCCGGCAACCGCCCGAATCCCTGTGGTCACGGATGGTAGCCATCGCAGGTCAGGGTCGAATGAACTCCCTGGTCTTCGCGAATTCGACTGGTCGAGTGACGGGGAGTTCCACCACCGACGGTAATTCACCGCTGCAATTTCCAGCCGGCACCGGCGTCCGCGAATCCATATTGATGTGTCGACGTGCCGACCCACGCCGCCGCAACCAGGCATCCGGCAGGAGGCGACCACTGGACGGGTAAGACCTCCGTTAATATGGCCTAATGGCGATGTCCCGACGACCCGACGTTCTGGTTATCGGTGCGGGCGTCATCGGACTGTCCACCGCGGTCCGGCTCGCCGAGGCGGGACTCTCGGTCCGGATCCGGGCCGCCCGGCCGCCGCAGGAGACCACCTCCGCGTCCGCCGGGGCGAGTTGGGGGCCCTACGAGTTGACCGACGAACGGGTCCTGCACTGGAGCGAACAGACCCGACTGACTCTGGAGAAGATCGCCGAGGACGCGTCGTCCGGCGTCCGGCTCGTTCGTGGCCTGGAGGTGGCGCCCTTTCCACTGGAGCCGCCGGCCTGCGTCCGCGACCTGAGCGACTTCGAACTCTGCCCCGCCGACCAG
Source organism: Plantactinospora sp. KLBMP9567 (assembly GCF_033446045.1). NCBI lineage: Bacteria > Bacillati > Actinomycetota > Actinomycetes > Micromonosporales > Micromonosporaceae > Plantactinospora > Plantactinospora sp. KLBMP9567. The sequence continues at coordinate 319,998 of NZ_JAWQRR010000016.1, forward strand.
CTACCGCCCGGCTATGTCAGCGGCTGGCGTTACACCAGTCCACTGGTGAGCATGCCGGCCTATCTGGAATACCTCACCGGGCGCCTGATCGACCAGGGCGGCACTATAGAAATCGGCACTGTCGGCTCTTTCAAGGAACTCGTCGGCGCCGCCGACGTACTGGTGAATTGCACCGGACTCGGCGCCCGCTATCTGGTCCCGGACGACCAGGTCTTCCCCACCCGGGGCCAACTGGTGGTGGTCGACAATCCCGGAATAGAAACGTTTTTCCAGGACTGGGCCGAACACGAGGACATGACCTACATCCTGCCGCACGGCAGTCACGTCGTACTCGGCGGCAGCGCGACGCCCGGCTCGGAGGACCTCACGCCGGACCCCGTCCGGGCAGCGGCGATCGTCGAACGCTGTGCCGCCGTCGAGCCGCTGCTCCACTCCGCCCAGATCCGGCGCATCCTGGTCGGGCTGCGACCGAGCCGGCCGAGCGTACGGATCGAACGCGATCATGTCGACGGCAACCCCCTCATCCACAACTACGGTCACGGCGGCTCGGGGCTCGCCCTTTCCTGGGGATGTGCCGACGAGGTGCTGGCGTTGAGCGGGTTGGTCTGACCGGAGACGCCCGGCCCCGGCTCCGAGCCGGAGAGCCTTCGAGACCACCCAAGCTATTCTGAAAGTTCGTCGCACCCGTCACCGCCGACGGCTTCGCGTTTCCCGCGCCCCGGTCCCCGCCATCTGCCGGCAGCCCGCCAGGGGAGATTCGAGACCATTCGACGGGAGGTCGTGTGACCAGCAGAAGACGCTCTCTCGGCAGTACTCCACTCTGGCTCCTCACCGCGCTCGGCCTCGCCACCACCGCATTCGGGGTCTATCTCCAGACCAGCGGCAAGGAGCAGATCTTTCAGATCATCGCCGGCGCGCTCGCCGCGTTCGGCGGCGCCATCGTCGGTGCCGCAACCAGCCTCTATGTCGCCTCGGGCGACGGCCGCGACACGTTGCTCGCGGTCCGCGAGATGCTCGCCCACTCGCTCGACGTGCGACTGCGCTCGACGGAGGCGGCCCTGTCCCCGATCCGGCGACACTGGCACTACTACCACCTGACGAAGCGGGGCGGCCGGTTCCGCTGGCGGCACACCGACTACCACTTCGAGCAGACCGGTACACCCGGCTCGATCGTGCTCAACATCGCCGACGCCGACCCGAGCGGCGACCAGCGGTACCGGAGCGAGGCGGCCATCCGGGGCGACCGGCTGATCCTGGTCGAGTCGCCGGAGGAGGGCAGCACCGAAGGACCCATCGTCGCGATCACCCCGTTCTTCACCGAGGTGTTCCGGCGGGTCCGGCCCGGATTCGCGCTGCTGCGCTCCTGGGACGGCGAGGACATGGTGACCCGGTGCATCTGGAGCACCAGCGCCCTGGTGCCGTCGACCGATCAGGACGTGAGCGACGAGGACGGCCGTGTCCTCGACGACATCTGGGAGCGGTCGTTCCTGGCCGGTCACCACATCTTCCCGTCGGTCGGCCATAATCCGCCGGACCCGGCCGGGACAGCGGAACCCGGGCCAGGCGTACGGCCAGCGCGGCCGGTCGACCTGGCGGCGCCGCTGTCCCCGGCGGTACCAGCCGGAGATCCGACCGCAAAACCGCAGATGTCCGACTGACAGGTGCGGATCCCCTGTTACAGCATCTGGACAGGACAGATGGTTGTGTACTGTGTCCGGTCGATCGGTCGCGGGGAAGGCGCAAGGAGATGAACATGGTCCGCAAGTACGGCAAGGCCCTCGCCGCCGTCGCCGGGGCGGCGCTCACGGTCGCGTACGGCGCGCTCTCGGGGGACCAGCGCATCGAGCCGGACGAGGCGGTGCAGATCGCGATCGCCGCCGCGACCGCGATCGGTGTCTACCTGGTGCCGCTGACTCCGCAGTACCGGTGGGGCAAGACCGCCGTCGCCGTGGTGCTGAGCGTGCTACAGGTGCTCGCCACGGTGATCCTCGGTGGACTGGACTCGAACGAGTGGATCGCGCTGCTGCTGGCCGCACTGACCGTGCTCGGCGTCGGCGCGGCTCCGGCGGTCTCCAGCAACGGGACCAGCAACGCGACGCCCCGCCAGCCCACCCCCACCACGAGCCAGCCGGCCTGACCGACCAGGATCGGCGCCGGGCGCGGCCCGTCCCGGACCGGACGGGCCCGCCGCCCGGCATCGGGCGCCCGGGATTACGGCGCGCGTCGATGGCCGGTTACGTGACCGTGGCGGTCCGGTCACGATGATCAGTTACGTTGATCCCTCCCGTACCCCCAGAGCCTCGGGAGGCATCCATGCCGCACATCCGACGTCGCCGTATCCGGCTGACCCTCACCGCCACCGCCGCCATCGCGGCGATCGCCGCGTCCCTGCTGGTCGCGTCCCCGGTCGGCGCCACTCCGCCCGGCATCCCGTCCAAGGCAACCGCCCAGTCGAACCTGAACGCGCTGACCGTCGCCGCCCAGGGCTCGATGACCGGCTACAGCCGCGACCTGTTCCCGCACTGGATCACCATCAGCGGCGCCTGCAACACCCGGGAGACGGTGCTGCGGCGAGACGGCAGCGGGGTGGGCGTGGACAGCTCCTGCTACCCGACCTCGGGAAGCTGGTACAGCCCGTACGACGGGGCGACCTGGACCAACCCGGCCGACGTCGACATCGACCACATCGTCCCGCTCGCCGAGGCGTGGCGCTCCGGGGCCAACTCGTGGACGACCAGCCGCCGGCAGTCGTTCGCCAACGACCGGGGCGGGCCCCAGTTGATCGCGGTGACCGACAACGTCAACCAGGCCAAGGGCGACCAGGACCCGTCGACCTGGAAGCCGAGCCGCACCGCCTACCACTGCACGTACGCCAAGATGTGGATCCGGACCAAGTACAACTGGGGTCTCCGGTTGCAGTCGGCGGAGAAGAGCGCGTTGCAGACGATGCTGAACACCTGCTCCTCCTGATCCGACGTCCCGTCCGAGCCGGCCGGTCCCGGGTACTCCGACCGGGGCCGGCCGGCTCGTCGTGCCGTCGGCCGTGCCCGTGACCGCCGTTCGGCGGCCGGCAGGGACCACATCTCCACTACTTGATCTCCAATCCACTACTTGATCTCCAAGTCGCCACGGTGCACCGCCGCACCGGTGAGACGACTTCCGTAGCCTGGGTCGGTGCGATTCGGGTTGTTGGGGCCGCTGGCCGTCTGGACCGACCGTGGCGAGCCGGTCACGATCCCGGGCCGGAAGGTCCGGGCCCTCCTGGCCGACCTGTTGATCTCGCAGGGGCACCCGGTCTCGGTCGACCGGCTGGTCGAGGACCTGTGGGGGACGGCGGCGCCCGCCGACCCCAACGCCGCGCTGCACGTACGGGTGTCGCAGTTGCGCCGGGCGCTGGCCGGCGCCGAGCCGGACGCGCGGGAGCTGGTGGTCTCGCAGGCTCCGGGATACGCGCTGCGGACCACCCCCGACACGGTGGACGCGGGTACCTTCGCGGCGCTGGTCGGGCAGGCACAGGCGGCCGGAGATCCGCGTACCCGGGCCGGGCTGCTCGGCAACGCGCTCGCGCTGTGGCGGGGAACCGCGCTGGCCGACTTCGCCGACGAGGAGTTCGCCCGTACCGCCGTGGCCCGCTGGGAGGAGCAGCGACTGACCGCCGTCGAGGCGTACGCGGAGGCGCGGCTGGAGCTGGGCGAGCACGGTGAACTCGCCGGCGAGCTGGCCGAGCAGGTGGCCCGGCATCCGTACCGGGAACGGCTGCGGGCGGCCCACATGCGGGCGCTGCACCGGTCCGGCCGGGCGGGCGAGGCACTCGACAGCTTCCAGGAGCTACGGCGCAGCCTCGCCGACGAGCTGGGCCTGGATCCGGGGCCGGAGTTGGGGGCCCTGCACCGGGCGATCCTGGCCGGGGATCCGGCCGAGGACCCGCCCGCACCGGCCCGACGGCGCCTGCGGGCCGGCACCGCCCTGCCGGCACCCGTGACCGAGCTGATCGGACGTGACCAGGCCGTACAGCGGGTACGCGGGTTGCTCGCCGCCGGCCGGCTGGTCACGTTGACCGGGCCGGGCGGGGTCGGCAAGACCAGTGTGGCGCTCGCGGTCGCCCGGGCGCTGGTCGAGGCGTACCCGGACGGCGTCTGGCTGGTCGACCTGACCGCCTGGGACGGCTCGGGCGACCCGGCCGAGCCGGTCCTCTCCGTACTCTCCATCCCGGACGGTTCCGGCGGCGCGGAATCGCCCGGCGAACGGCTGGCGACCGCCCTCCGGGAGCGGCGGATGCTGCTGGTGCTGGACAACTGCGAGCACGTCGTCGAGCCGGTGGCCGGGCTGGTCGGCGAGCTGCTGCCGGCCGCACCCGGGCTGGCGGTGCTGGCCACCAGCCGGGAGCCGCTGCGGCTGCGTGGCGAGACCCGCTGGGAGCTGCCGCCTCTGGACCTCCCCGACACCGACGACCCGGACCGGCTGGCCCGGTCGTCCGCCGTACGGCTGTTCCTGGCCCGGGCCGGGCTGGGCCCGGAGCCGGAGACGGTGGCCGAGGTGTCCGAGGTGTGCCGGCGGTTGGACGGCATCCCGCTGGCGCTGGAGCTGGCCGCGACCCGGGTACCGGTGCTGGGCGTGGCCGAGCTGGCGGCCCGGTTGCAGGTGCCGCAGGACCGGTTCGGGCTGCTCGCCACCGGCCCGCGCGACGCGCCGGCCCGGCAGCGCACCCTGGCCGCCGTGATCGACTGGAGCTGGCAACTGCTGACCGAACCGGAGCGGGCGGTACTGCGCGGGCTGGCGGTGCACTCCGGCGGCTGCACGCTGACCGCCGCCGGGGCGGTCTGCGCCCGGGACCGTACGCCGGCCGGTGAGGTGCTGGAACTACTGGCCGGGCTGGTCGACCGTTCGCTGGTGGTACGCGCCACCGCGCCGACCGCCGGCGACGGGCCCCGGTTCCGGCTGCTGGAGTCGGTCTCCGCGTACTGCCTGGTCCGGCTCCGCGAGGCTGGCGAGGAGGAGCCGCTGCGACGCCGGCACGCCGAGCACTACCTGGCGTTGGCCGAGCGGGCCGACCCGGAGCTGCGCGGTCCCGGGCAGCGGGAGTGGCTGCGCCGGCTGGACGCCGAGGCCGCGAACCTGCGGGCCGCCGGAGAGACGTTCCGGCGCGCGGGTGCGGCCGAGCCGGCGTTGCGGCTGGCCACCGCCCTGGTCTGGTACCGGTTCCTGCGTGGGCGGCTCACCGAGGCCCGCCGGGCGCTGGCCGGCGCGCTCGGCGTACCCGGTGAGGTGCCGGAGGTGCTCCGGGCCGGCGCCGAAGCGTGGCACGCCGGGCTGGCGATCCGGCAGGGTCAGGCCGGTCCGGAGCTGGCGGCGGAGGTGCTCCGCGGCTACGACAAGGTGGCGGAGCCGCTCGGCCGGGCCCGGGCGGAATGGTTCCTCGCCATGTCCACGATCGACTTCGGGGACCTGACCGCCACCGGCGAGCTGCTGGCCCGGGCGCTGGAGACGTTCCGGGCCGCCGGCGACCGGTGGGGCGAGGCGGCGGTGTTGAGCAACCGGGCGATGCTCGGGCACATCCGGGCCGACCGGGCCGCGCTGGAATCCGACGCCCGGCGCGGCGCCGAACTCTTCGGCGAGATCGGCGACGACTGGGGAGTACTCCAGGCGACCGACTGGCTGATCGGCCTCGCCGACCTGACCGGCGACCGGGCCGAGGCGGCCCGGCTGAGCCAGCAGGGCCTGCGGATCGCCGAGGAGTTGGGGCTCTGGTCCGATGTGGCCGGCCGGCTCGGCTGGCTGGGCTGGATCTCGACGCGGCTCGGTGACCACCCGCGCGCGATCGAGTACGCCGAGCAGGCGCGGCGGTTCTCCGCCGAGCAGGGGCAACTCTCCGGCGAGGTCTTCGCCACCATCACGCTGGCCTTCGCCGCCCGTCGCGACGGCCGGCTCGACCTGGCCGAGCAGCACCTGCGCTGGCTGCTCGCCACGGGCCGGCAACAGCAGGGCGGGGACGGGCACCCGCCGTACCTGGCGATGGTGCTGATCGAACTGGGCCTGTTGGCCGGAGAGCGCGGCGATCCGGCGGTGGCGCTGGCCTGGCACCGGGAGGCGTTCGACGTCGCCTGGACGCAGGATTCGGGGCCGGAGACGGCCTCCGCGCTGGCGGGCATGGCCGACGCGCTGGTCCGGGCGGGGCGAGCCGAGCTGGCCGGGCAACTGCTCGGCGCCGCCGACGCCGCCCGCCGGAACTCCGACTACCGGCTCTCCGACCCGGACCGGGCCGAGCTGGACCGGCTCACGGCGGCGGTCCGGGCCGCCACCGGCCCGGACTTCGACACGCTCTTCGCCGATGGTGGCGGTCTCACGACGGCTCAGGCCCGGTCCCTGGTGGAGGGGGACCGGGCCTGACGTCGGCCGCCGGGCCTACTTGGGTACGTAGATGTGCACGACGATGCCGGAGTCGAAGCGCTCGACGTCGGCGAGCTTCAGGTGGGTGGTGTCGAATCCGGCGCCCTCGAAGAGGTGCTTGCCGGCGCCGACGACGACCGGGAAATACCAGAAGTGGAACTCGTCGACCAGGCCGTGCTGCACCAGCGTGCGGTCCAGCTCGCCGGTGCCCCACTTCAGAATGTTCCGGCCGGGCTGCTCCTTCAGCTTGGCGACCTCCTCGGCCACGTCACCCTGCAGCAGGGTGGCGTTCCAGGTGGTCTCGGTGAGGGTGCGCGAGGCGACGTACTTCGGCATCGCGTTCATCACGTCGGCGTGCGGGTCGCCGGCCCGGGACGACCACGCCTCGGCGAACCCCTCGTACGTCACCCGGCCCAGCAGCATGGCGTCCCCGGAGTCCATCAGTTTCTGGGCGTAGCCGGCGTGGGCGGCGTCCCAGTACGGCTGGCCCCAGTGTTGCGGCTGCGCCCGGGACGCGGTGGACGGGCGGGTGTCGTCAATGATCCCGTCCAGCGAAACGAAGGTCGACTCGACGATCTTGCGCATGGTCTCTGCTCCCTGTGGTCTCTGCCGGCGCTCCTCGTTGCCGCCCGCGGATGACCTCACTCTGCCGCCCGCCCCTTACGGTTTCCTTCCGCTGCTCCTACCGTGCCGGCCACACCGGGTGCACCAGGTCGCAGAGCTTCGACGGGCTGCCGCGGGGCGTCGGACGGGGAGGGCGATGGGATTGAATGCACCTCTTGACCGTGTCGCCGTTACTTCCAGCGGAAGTGTACGAAGAGGCGGCCGAAGTTCTTGGAGTCCTTCTCGACCCGGTGGTAGAGCTGCTTGATCTCCTTCTGGTCGAGGAAGCGCAGCACCCGCTTCTTGAGCTGCCCCGACCCCTTGCCCGCAATGATCTCGACCATCGTCGCCTTCTTGGCCACCGCCTCGTCCATGATCCCGCGCAGCGCCCGGTCGATGTCCTGGCCACGGTTGAAGATGTCGTGCAGGTCGAGCTTGAGCTTCATCGGCGGGTCACCGGCCGGGCAGCGTCCATGGCACCCGATCGTAGGCGGAGCCGCCGGGCGGTGCCGCTGCCCGGCGCGCCGCTGCGACGGGTCACCGCCGACCGCCGACCCGGGTCTCGACCCGCTCCAGGGCGATCCGGTAGTCGTTGTTCTCCGCGTACATCGCGGCGGCGATCCGGAGGTGCCGCAGGGCCTCCTCCGGGCGGCCGACCCGTTCCAGGGTGCGGCCCAGCACGTGGTGCGCGTAGTGGTCGCTCGGGTCGCGCTGCACCAGCGTACGCAACTGCTCCTCGGCCCGGGCGAGCTGCGCCGACTGGAAGTACGCGCGGGCGAGCAACTGCCGCACGGAGGCGTTGTCGGGCTCGGCCTCGACGATGGGCTCCAGCAACCGGGCAGCTCCGGACGGGTCCCCGGTCTCGAAGTACATGGTCGCCCGCCGGTACTCGGCCAGAAGATCCACTAGACCCACCTCCTCATGTCGCGATACTTCCCCCCGACGCTGGCACAACACCGCCAGTACCGCGACTGTTCCGATCGACGAGATCACGACGGCAGGATGTGACGGTCCGCCGCTGTACGTACCCGAATGGGCCAGTATTCGGAGAGCGCTGGGCGGGCACCTCCCTGTTACCCGTGATACCGCGGAGTCATCATGATGACTCCGCGGTATCACGCTCGTCCGACATATGCCGGCCAGCGGGTCCGGCACCGGGCCCGAGGTACAGCGGCCTCCACCGCGCCGCCGGGGTGAGCGAGGTCCGGTCAGCCCCGGCGGGTGCCCAGCTCCCAGGCGCGTACCCCGCCGAGGATGCCGGCGCTGTTCGGCACCACCACCACGTCGTCGCCCATCCGGGCCAACTGCTCCGGGCGGACCAGCCGGGAGTTGCCGCCGCCCAGATAGAGCCGGTCCCAGAGGAAGACCGGGCGCAGCCCGTCCACCACCCCCCGGACCCGGCGCGACCAGAAGGCGTCGCCGAGCCGGCGCCGCTCGTGCTCGCCGATGTAGGTGTCGTAGCTCATCCCCCACCGGACCGGTGCCTGGGACAGCTCCAGGTGCGGGGCGAGCAGCCCGCCGTCGAAGAGCGCGCAGCCCAGCCCGGTGCCGAGGGTCAGCACCAGTTCCAGGCCGGTCCCGGCGACCACCCCGGCGCCGTGCACCTCGGCGTCGTTGAGCACCAGCGTCGGCAGCCCGAACGCGTCGGTGAGCGCGCTGCGCACGTCGAAGCCGGACCACTCGGCGACCAGGTCCGGGTCCGGCTTGGTGCGCGGTCCAGCCCGTGTGACGTAGTGCGGGGTGGCCACCACGACGCCGTGCCGGAGCATCCCGGGCATCCCCACGGTGACCCGGTCGGCCGCCGGCAGCCGGCCGGCGAGCGCGAGCAGCGTCTTGACGAAGAGCGCGGTCGGCAACGGGTACGGGGTCGGCACCCGGAGCGGCCGGGTGCGCATCGTGCCGGCGTCGTCGAGTACGGATGCCTTGATCCCACCGCCGCCGCAGTCGATCGCCAACGTGGTCATCACAGGGATCAGTCTGCTCCTCCACCGCCCGGCCGCACCCGGACGGGCGGATAGGATCTGAGGTCTCATGAGCGCCACACTGATCACCAAGGACCTCGCCGCCGGACACGGCGACCGGGTCCTCTTCGCCGACCTCGAACTCGTCGTCGCCCCCGGTGACGTGGTCGGAGTGGTCGGAGCCAACGGCGCGGGCAAGTCCACGCTGCTGCGTACCCTGGCCGGGCTGCAACCGCTCGAACACGGCACCCTGGCCCTCAACCCGCCGTCGGCGACCGTCGGCCACCTGCCGCAGGAGCCCGACCGGCGGCCGGGCGAGACGGTCCGGGGATTCCTCGGCCGGCGGACCGGGGTGACCGCCGCGCAGGCCGAACTCGACGCGGCGACCGAGGCGCTGACCGACGGCGTCGCCGGAGCCGACGACCGGTACACGACCGCGCTGGAGCGCTGGCTCGCCCTCGGCGGCGCCGACCTGGACGAGCGGGCCGACCAGATCGCCGCCGAGCTGGCCCTGGCGGTCGACCTGGCACAGCCGATGACGGCGCTCTCCGGCGGCCAGGCGGCCCGGGCCGGGCTGGCGTCACTGCTGCTCAGCCGCTACGACATCTTCCTGCTGGACGAGCCGACCAACGATCTCGACCTGGCTGGGCTGGACCGGCTGGAGGAGTTCGTCACCGGACTGCGCGCCGGCACGGTGCTGGTCAGCCACGACCGCGAGTTCCTGACCCGGACGGTGACCCGGGTCCTCGAACTCGACCTGCACCAGCAGCAGGTGCGGCACTACGGCGGCGGCTACGCGGCCTACCTGGAAGAGCGCGAGGTGGCCCGCCGGCACGCCCGCGCCGACTACGAGGAGTACGCCGACACCCGCGCCGCGTTGGAGGCGCGGGCCCGGTCCCAGCGGGCCTGGATGGAGAAGGGTGTCAAGAACGCCCGGCGGAAGGCGACCGACAACGACAAGATCGGCCGGAAGTTCCGCACCGAGGCGACCGAGAAGCAGGCGGCCAAGGCCCGGCAGACCGAACGGCTGATCGAGCGGCTGGACGTGGTCGAGGAGCCGCGCAAGGAGTGGCAACTCAAGATGGAGATCGCCGCCGCGCCCCGGGCCGGCGCGGTGGTGGCGGCGCTGCGCGGCGGGGTCGTCCGGCGCGGCGACTTCACCCTCGGCCCGGTCGACCTCCAGGTGGACTGGGCCGACCGGATGGTGATCACCGGCGCCAACGGCTCCGGGAAGTCGACTCTGCTGGCGGCCCTGCTGGGTCGGCTGCCACTGGACACCGGGCACGCCTCGCTCGGTCCCGGCGTGGTGGTCGGCGAGGTCGACCAGGCCCGGGGGCTCTTCGTCGGCGGGCAGCCCCTGCTGGACGCCTTCGGCGCCGCCGTACCGGAGCTGAACCCGGCCGACGTGCGGACCCTGCTGGCCAAGTTCGGGCTGCGCGCGGCGCACGTACTGCGGCCCGCCGACACCCTATCGCCGGGTGAGCGGACCCGGGCGGCACTGGCCCTGCTCCAGGCCCGGGGCGTGAACCTGCTGGTCCTGGACGAGCCCACCAACCACCTCGACCTGCCGGCGATCGAGCAGCTCGAATCGGCACTGGAGTCGTACCCGGGGACGCTGCTGCTGGTCACCCACGACCGCCGGATGCTGGAGACGCTCCGGGCCACCCGGCACGTCCGGGTCGACGCCGGCCGGGTCGCCGAGTCCTGAGCACCCCGCCGGCATCGACGGCTGTTTCTTCCGCCGCCCGGCTGGGCAAGAACCACCCCATGCTCAGATGGGAGTACGCCCTGTTGGTGCGCCGGCGCCAGCCCCGGTTGGACGACAGCGGCTGGGAGCTCGCCTACACCTGGTACGGCCCGGACGGTGCCGTGCTCGACGTGTCCCCGTACGGGGACACCGCACTCGCCCACCTCAACCGGGCCGGGGCCCAGGGTTGGGAACTGGTCTCGGTGACCGAGGACGGCAGCCAGCAGGGTAGCGCCGAACTGCACCGCTACCACCTGAAACGGGTACTCCGCCCGGTCGCGTCCCGGCCGAGGCTGCGCAACCTGCGGGCCGGCCGGCGCGCCACCACCGGCTGACCCCTCGGCCCACCGATCGCCGGAGGCAGGGCCGGGCCAGGCGTAGACCGGCCAATTCCGGGTAGCCCCGGCCGGGAGGTGGTGATGGTCGCGCAACTGCAGAGGGCGCCCTCCGGCGAACGGTTGCGGGCGATCGACGAGTTCCTCGGCATGGCGTACGCCGACCTCGTCAAGCACGACGACCGGCTGCGTGGCACGGCGGTGGAGGTGCGGTTCGACCGGGGCGTGGCGCACCTGACCGGCGAGGTGGCCGACCGGGACGAGTTGGCGCTGGTCCGGCGGCTCGTCGGCCGGCTCGACGGCGTACTGGCCGTCTGGTCCCGGGTACGGGTGGGTGGGCGCGACCCGGTGGTGATGGATCTCGGCTGCGGCGCCGCCAAGCAGTACCCCGGCAACCTCGGCCTCGACCTGCGGGTGGCGCCGGGGGTGGACGCCCAGGCCGACCTCTCCGGCCCGCTGCCGCTGGCCGGCGACTCGGTCGACGTGATCTTCACGGTGCACATCCTGGAGCACCTGATCGACTTCCTGACCCTGGTCGACGAGTGCCACCGGGTACTCCGGCCCGGCGGCGTACTGCACGTGATGAGCCCCTGGTGGGGGCATGTCAACGCGGTCGCCGACCCGACCCACGTACGCCTGCTCGACGTGCAGACGATCAAGCACATCTGTCAGCGCCATCCCGGCGCGCCCCGGTGGTACCCGCTGCACGCCGGCTGCGACGGCGCGTCGATCTTCGCCGACCTCACCCCGCTGGGCCCGGACGACCCCGGCCCGGACCCCAGCCACCTGGCCCGGTTCTTCGACTGAGCCGGACCGGTCCGGAAATAGGGGCATCCGGCGAGCTGGAAGGCATGTAGCGGAGCCCGGCGGGAATGCACCGATGTCGGATCGGGCGAGCGTTCGGGGAGGGCCGGTAGATGCGTGCCGTCATGTCTGAGTCGTTTGGGGCGATGCCGGAGGTCCGGGAGATGCCGGAGCCGACGCCCGGTGACGGCGAGGTGAAGATCGAGGTACAGGCCTCCTCCCTGAACGGCTTCGACGCCAAACTGGCCGGAGGCTTTCTGGCCGGCGAGATCGAGCACCAGTTCCCGGTGGTGCTCGGCCGGGACTTCGCCGGCATCGTGACCGAGGTCGGGCGGGGCGTCAGCGGCTTCATGCCCGGCGAGAAGGTCTTCGGGGTGGTGACCAAGCCCGCGCTCGGCGACGGCTCGTTCGGCGAGTACGTGGTCGTGCCGGAGGAGATCGGCCTCGCGCCGCTGCCGGCCGGGCTCGACTACCGGGCCGCCGGCGTACTCGGCCTGGCCGGGGTCGCCGCACTGGCCAGCGTGGACGCGGTCGCCCCGGTGCACGGCGAGACGCTGCTGATCTCGGGAGCCACCGGCGGGGTCGGCCACTACGCCGTCCAGCTCGCCGCCGCGCGGGGCGCGACGGTGATCGCCACCGCCGAGGCCGGACCCGCCGCCGACCTGCTGCACGAACTCGGCGCCGCGCACACCGTGGACCACCGGGCCGATCTGGCCGCACAGGTCCGGCAGCTCGCCCCGGACGGGGTGGACAGCGCGGTGCACCTGGCCGGCGACCCGGAGCTGATCGCCGACCTGATCACCCCCGGCGGCCGGTTCTCCTCCACCCTCGGGGTGGACCCGGAACAGCTCGGCGACCGGGCGTTGAACGTCACGGCGGTCGACGCGATCCCGGACCGGATCGTGCTCGACCACATCGCCACCGAGGCCGCCGCCGACCGGCTGCGCCCGTCCATCGCCCGCACCTACCTGTTGGACGAGGTCCCGCAGGCGTTCGCCGACTTCAACAACAGCGGTACCGTCGGCAAGCTCGCCGTGGCGATCGGCTCGGCCGGATAGCGGCGCGACGCGCCGAACCGCACCGTCAGGTATCAGCGGTTACTGCGACGGCCCCCGGGCCGGTCGTAGGGTCTGCACATGATCGTTGTGGAACTGCGCTTCGCCGGCGACCCCGCGGCCCGGCTGGCCGCCCGGCCGGCCCACCGGGAACTCCTGGCCCGACTGCACGCCGACGGCGCTCTGCTGGCGGCCGGGCCGTGGGCGGACGACTCGGGCGCGCTGCTGCTCTTCGACGCGGACGAGTCGACGGTACGGCGGGCCCTCGACGTCGACCCCTACTACCGGACGCCCGGGGTCAGCGTGGTCGCGGTACGGTCCTGGACACCGGTGGTCGGCGGCCCGGCGGCGGCTGGCGGCGCGGCCTGAACCACGCCGTCCGGTACCGGTGCGGGCCGCGCGGCCGGAACCGGTCCGCCCGCTACCGGCCGGGCTGCGGCTGCCCGGACTTCGCCGCCTGTACGGCCCAGTTGAGCGCGTAGTCGGCGACCTCCTCCCAACCGGGCTGGCCCACCGTGTAGTGCGGCCGGCCGGGAAACTCCTTGTATCCGGTGACCGCGCTCGACTTCCGGTACCGCCCGGCGGTCGCCTTCGTCACCGACGGCGGCACCACGTGGTCTGCGCCGCCGGCGATCAGCAGCAGCGGTGCCCGGCGCTCGTTGCCGAAGTCCACCCGCAGCGCGGCCCGGGGGTTCAGGTTCGCCAGCGCCGCCTCGAACAGCACGTGCCCGGCGGCCGGTACGTGGTAGCGCCGGTAGACCCGCTCCGCGTCGGCCCGGGACATCGTGTTGGCGAAGGCGTAGTGGAACTCGGCCAAGCTCAGCGGTACGGCCCGGTGCCGGTTCGCCGGGTTGCGCAGCACCGGCAGGCTGGCCCTGAGGGTGGAGAGCGGGAGCCGGACCACCCCCTTGACCGCCGCCGGGTCGATCGCCACTGCGGCCGCGCCCAGTCCACGGTCCAGCAGCATCTGGGCGAACGCGCCGCCGAACGAGTGCCCCATGATGATCGGCGGGGTGGGCAGGTCGCGGATGATCCGTTCGTAGTGGTCGACGATCCGACCCGAGGTCAGCTCCGCGATCGATCCGGAGTCGCGGCGCAACGCCTCGACGTCGGAGTCCATGCCGGGCCAGGCCGGCGTCAGCACCTCGAACCCGGCGTTCCGGTACCGGTCGGCCCAGTGCTCCCAACTTCGGGAGGTCAGCCACAGGCCGTGGATCAGCACGATGGTGTCGGGTCGGGTCGGTTCGACGGGTAGGAGGGGCATGATCTCCTCTTCCGGCGCGATGTTCTCTTCCGGCGTGCTGGGCAGCCACTTCCGGGCCTGCCGTCGGATACCCCTGACCGGCTGCGGCAACCCGGCAGACTTCGGCGTACGTTGTAAGGAATTCAGGCCGGGGAGAATGACGAGGTGACGACGGAGTACAGCGGCAGTGGCGACCCGAAGCGGAGCATGGAGCTGCTCTGGGGCGTACCCGATCGCCCTCGGCGGGGTCCGAAACCCAAGCTCACGGTGGACCGGATAGTCCGGGCGGCCATCGAAATCGCCGACCGCGAGGGGCTGGCGGGCCTGTCCATGCGACGGGTCGCCGACGAACTCGGCGTCACCGCGATGTCCCTCTACACCTACGTGCCGGGCAAGGCCGAGCTGATCGACGTGATGCTCGATACCGTGCACGCCCGGACCGCCCGACCGGACGACGACCAGGGCGACTGGCGGAGCCGGCTGGAACGGCTGGCCCGGGAGAACTGGGACCGCTACCGCCGGCACCCCTGGCTGCTCCAGGTCTCGACCAGCCTCCCGGTGCTCGGCCCCAACTCGGTGGCCAAGTACGACCGCGAACTCACCGCCGTCGCCGGGCTCGGCCTGACCGACATCGAGATGGACTTCCTGGTCGGCCTGGTCGCCGACTACGTACACGGCGCGGTACGCGGCGCAGTGGAGGCCGCCCAGGTGCAGCAACGCGCCGGGATGACCGTCCAGGAGTGGTGGGAGCGCTTCGCACCACTGCTGGAGCAGGTGTTCGATCCCGAGCGGTATCCCGTGGCGGCCCGGGTCGGCGCGGCGGCCGGTGCCGAGCACAGTGCGCCGGCCGACCCGGCCCGCTCGTTCGAGTTCGGGCTGCAACGGGTGCTGGACGGCATCGAGGCGTTCGTGCGGGCCCGGGCCGCCGAGCAGGGGCTTGCCGAGCGACCGTGACGGGTGTTGGCTGAGATCCCTTCCGGTTCCGTTGGGGGGTCTCCGTGCCGCCGCTGTCCCTCGACGACCCCGCCGCGCTGCGCCGTGGCCGGGTCGCGGTGTCGCTACTGTTCCTGCTCTTCGGGATGGCCATCGGCACCTGGACGGCCCGGATCCCTGCGGTCAAGGAGGAGCTGGGACTGACCGACGGCCAGCTCAGCGTGGGCCTGCTCGGGCTCGCCGCCGGCGCCATCACCGGGATGCAGCTCACCGGGCGCCTGGTCGACCGGTACGGCAGCGCCCGGGTGATGCTGCCGGTCGCCTTCGCCGAGGGCGGTTGCCTGCTGCTGCCCGGCTACGCCGTCAACCTCGCCACGCTGGCCGGGGCACTCTTCGTCTTCGGTACGGTGCACGGCACCCTGAACATCGCGATGAACGCCAACGCGGTCGAGGTGGAGCGGGCGCGGCGCCGCCCGATGCTCTCGTCGTGCCACGCGGTCTACAGCATCGGCGGCTTCCTCGGTGCGGCAATCGGCGGTCTTTTCGCCCGCGCCGACGCAGATGTCACCACCACCTTCTGGACGACCGCACTGGTCGCGCTGGGTCTCGCCGCCTGGGCCGCCCGTTGGGCCCTGCCGCAGGCCGGGCACGCCGCGACACCGCCGGCCGCACCATCACCTCCGGCCGCCGCGCCGACGATCACCGCGCCTTCCGCCGGCGTACCGGAACCGGCCGGCGAGCGGCGGTCCGGGGAGCGGCGGGAGCCGCCGGGCGTGCTGTTCCTCGGTGTACTGGCGTTCTGCTGCCTGGTCGGCGAGGGCGCCGCCGCCGACTGGAGCACGGTCTACCTTCGGGACAGCCTGGGCAGCGGCCCGGGCTTCGCCGCGGCCGCGTTCGCGGCCTTCTCGATCATGATGACCGCGGGTCGGCTCGTCGGCGACCGGCTGGCCGCCGCCCTCGGGCCGGTGGTCCTGGTACGCGGCTGCGGGATCCTCGCCGCCGTCGGGCTCGGCGGCGCGCTGCTGGTCGACCACCCGGTCGCCGGGCTGCTCGGGTTCGGCTGTCTCGGCGCCGGCCTCTCCTGCATCGCGCCGCAGGTCTTCTCGGCCGCCGGTAACCGGAACCCGAGCCAGGCCGGCCGGGCGCTGGCCCGGGTCGCCGGCCTGGGCTATCTGGGCTTCCTCGTCGGGCCGGTGGTGATCGGCGGCGCCGCCGAATTGATCGGGCTGCCCCGCGCCCTGGCGCTGCCGGCCCTGCTCGCGCTCTTCGTCGCGCTCGCCGCCGGAGCGGTCCGCCCCCGGCCGGGACGGCCGCACCCCGCCGAACCGGTCAGCTCGGACCCACAGTCCTGACCTCGGACCGGTGCTCCTCGCCGGCCAGGCGACGCGGCAGATATCGAGACCCCCGACAGCTCCCGGGGGACTGCGACCTGGGGCGGGCGCATCGCCTTCCTCGGCGCGGGCCCCCGAATCGGCCGGGTCAGCGCCCCCGGTTGCCCGCCCCGGCGGCACTGGATATATTTACCTTCGTCGTCATGTGGGAGCGTTCCCAGGACGGTGGGCCAGCGAGCGCGGACGGGGTGAGGTCGGCGGCATGAGCACGATCCGGCTGCTCGTGGTGAACGGCTGCAGCTTCGCCCGGGGTGCCGAACTGGCCGAGCCGGAGCGGGACGCCTGGCCGGCCGTACTCGGCCGGGAACTCGGCATCGGCGTGGTCAACCTGGCCTGCGACGGCGGCTCCAACCGGCGGGCCGTCCGGACCACGGTGCAGCACCTGGAATCGATCCGGGCGGCGCACGGGGTCGGGTACGACCAGCTCCTCTTCGTCAACATGTGGACCGCGTTGAGCCGCAACGAATACCACGACAGCGAAAACGAGGACGGGCCGGTCCGCCCCGACCTCGGGGTACGCCCGGCGCTCCCCGGCGAGTTGCACTGGCAGCGGGTGGCCGACTGGAAGGCCGCCGAGGGGGACAAGCCGTCGAAGGCGTACCTCCGGCACCTGTTCAGCACCACCGGCGAGACGGTCAACTTCTTCGTGGACTGGCTGCTGCTGGAGCACCACCTCACCGGTCGCGGCGTACCGAGCCGGTTCGCGTTCGCCTGGGAGATCCTGCCCGACCCGATCCCGGCCGAGGCGGTACCGGTGATGCGCGCGCTCCGCGCCGACCTGGTCTTCGGAGCGCTGCCGCCCCGACCGGAGGAGACGTTCCGGGAGATGGTCTTCGGCCGGGTGCCGTTCGGCGACTGGGACCATCCGCTCCGGGAGGGGCACCGGCACTTCGCCGCCGCGATGTTGCGCTGGCTCGACGGCGACGAGCGGCTGCGCTTTCCACTGAGCGGACGGAGCGGACGGAGGGGCCGATGACCGTACAACCGATGACCGTACGGCCGACGACCGTACGGCCGACGACCGCGGCCGGGCCCGGCACGGTGGCGGATCCGGACGGGCCGGCCGGCCCCGGGCTGGTCTCGGTGATCATGCCGGCCCGCAACGGCGCCGCGACGATCGGCGCGCAGCTGGCGGCGCTGGCCCGGCAGACCTACTCCGGACGCTGGGAACTCGTCGTGGTCGACAACGGCTCCACCGACGGTACGCCCGAACTGGTCGCCGCCAACGCCGGCCGGTTGCCCGGGCTCCGGCTGCACCGGGCGGGCGCCCGGGCCGGCACCAGCTATGCCCGCAACGAGGGCTGCCGGGTGAGCCGGGGCGAGCTGCTGCTCTTCTGCGACCAGGACGACGTGGTCGCGCCCGGGTGGGTGGCCGAGATGGTACGCGGACTCGCCGAGTTCCCGGCCGTCGGCGGCCACGTCGAACGCCGGCTGCTCAACGACGACGTCTCGCTGGCCACCCGCCCCGAGAAACCGGCCGGATCCCTCCAGTCGGGATTCGACTTCCTCCCGTACGCGCTCGGCGCAAACTGCGGGGTACGCCGGGCCGTCTTCGAGGAGCTGGGCGGCTTCGACCCCGCCTACCGGTACGGCTCGGACGAGGTGAGCTTCTTCTGGCGGGCCCAGCTCGCCGGGTACCCGATCGGGGCGCTGCCGGACGCGGTGGTGCACTACCGGCTGCGTCGCCGGCTCCGGGAGATGGCCCGGCAGTACTACTCGTACGGCCTGAGCCACCCCCGGCTGTACCGCGACTTCGCCGCCGCCGGGCTACCCCGCTCGGTCCGGCCGGCCGCCCGGGAGTGGCGCTGGCTCCTCGGCCACCTGCCCGACCTGGTCCGGTCACGCACGTCCCGGGCCGTCTGGGTGACCCGGTGCGCGATGCGCTGCGGCCGGATCGTCGGGAGCCTGCGCAACCGGGTCGTCTTCCCGTGACCTGGACGGCCAGCCCTCCGCCCCGGCCGGCCGACGGTCCAGCACCGCCGGCGGGTCGTCGTCGGCCGGGTAGCGCACCCCGGTGCGGGCCCGGACCTCGTCCAGGATCCGCAGCACCGCCACGGTGTCGGCCAGGGTGGCGAGCGGGCTCTCGGTCAGCCCGGCCCGCAGGCAGCGCATCACCTCGACCGCCTCGTGCACGAACCCCTCCCCCTGGTAGGGCACCTCGACGATCCGCGGCTCGTCGTCGCCGGAGTGCAGCCTCAGCCGGCCGGGCCGGAAGAACCCCCGGTCCAGCTCGATCCGGCCGGCGCTGCCGCAGACCGTGGCCGTCCACGGCGTGTCGGCGACGATCGAGCAGGAGAGGCTGGCCAGCGCCCCGTCCGGATAGCCCAGCACCAGCGCGGTGGTCTCGTCGACGCCGTACGGGCTCAGCGTGGCGAGCCCGGTGACCGAGTCGGGCACCCCGAGCAGCAGGTGGGCCAGGGTCACCGGATAGACCCCGAGGTCCAGCAGGGCACCGCCGCCGAGCGCCGGGTCCCGCAGCCGGTGGCCGGGGTCGACCGGTCCCACCAGGCCGAAGTCCGCCTGCACCAGCCGGGGTACCCCGACCGCGCCGTCCCGGACCAGGGTGACCAGCCGGCGGATCGCCGGTACGCAGCGCATCCACATCGCCTCCATCAGGAAGAGGCCGGCGGAACGGGCCCGGGCCACCAGGTCGACGGCCTGGCCGGCGTTGAGGGTGAACGGCTTCTCGCAGAGCACCGGCCGCCCGGCGTCCAGGCAGAGCGCGGTGGCGGCGTGGTGGCTGGCGTGCGGGGTCGCCACGTACACCACGTCGACCCGGTCGTCGGCGGCGAGCCCGGCCCAACTGCCGTGGGCGTGCGGGATCGCGTACCGGGTGGCGAACCGTTCGGCCGCCTCCCCGGTACGGGAACCGACCGCCACCACCTCGGCGTCCGGCAGCCGCAGCAGGTCCTCGACGAACCGGCCGGCCATCCAGCCGGTGCCGAGCACCCCCCAGCGCACCGGCCGGACGGGTGCCTCCGGCGCGCTCACCGACCGGACCCCGCCGCGGCGGCCAGTGCCGCCGGCCCGGTCGCCAGTTCCCCGGCCGTCTCGGCTGCCGCGTGCCGGCGCGCGAGGTCGGCGCGGAGCGCCAGGCAGTCGCGTACGTAGTCGCCGGCCCGGGCGATCGGTGGATGCGGATCGCCGTCCCCGCAGTACTCGACGCAGATCGCCGGTACGCCGAGCGAGTCCGCCTTGGTGATCCAGGCGTAGTTGTCCAGCACCCCGTCGGCGGTGTCCACGTTGAAGTCGGCCCGCCCGCCGTCCGGGCGCAGGTTCTTCAGGTGGAAGTAGCCGAGCCGGCCGGCGAGCTGGTCGAGCACGGCCGGATCCCGGTCGGCCGGGCTGACCACGTAGGCGTTGCCCGGGTCCGCCGTGGCGACCACGGCCGGATGGTCCACCATCGCCAGCAGCTTCGCGGTGCCGGCCACCGTGTCGTGCACCGAGCCGGGATAGACCTCCACCCCCACCCGTACGCCGTGCCGGGCCGCGTACTCGCCGAGCCGGCGGTAGCCCTCGGCGGCCCGTTCGTAGTGCACCTGTTCGGCCAGGGCGCTGCCGTTGACCCGCCAGTCGTCCGGATCCCGTTCCAGCGTCCCGGACCAGCCGTTGACCAGCTCGATCCCCTGCTCGGCCGCGGCGGAGACGGTCCGCTCGACCAGGGCCAGCGAGGCGGCCCGGGCCGCCGGGTCGTCGCCGACGAAGTCACCGGTGTAGCCGACGCAGTGCACGCCCACCCCGTAGCGCCGACCGAGCGCCGCCGCGGCCGCGACCTCGGTCTCGACCCGGGCCGGATCGAAGTGGAAGTGCACCAGCTCGACGCCGTCCCAGCCGTGCCGGGCCGCGACCGCGAAGACGTGCCGCAGGGGGTACCGGCGGAAGGTGTAGCTGTGCAGGACGAGCTTCATCAGTTCTGCCCTCCGGTCAACGCCAACCGCACTCCGCCGTTGGCGACGCTTCGTTCGAGTGCGTGCAGCACCCGCAGGTCCCGCAGCCCGCGGGCGACACCCACCTCGGCCGGTACCGGCTGCCCCGCCGCGCTGGCGGCGAACGCCCGGTACTGGGCGAGGTACGGATCCACCGGCTCGGGGCGCAGCCAGCGCCGCCCGCCGTCGTCACAGACCAGCACCGATCCGCCGGAGTCCATCGCCCACGAGTTCCGGACCACCAGCAGGCCCCGCTCGCAGACGACGGTGTAGCGCGACACGCCGGTATGCGGCGGCTCGGTGAAGGACGACTCGACCTGGAGCCGCCGCTCCTCGCCGAACCACACGGTCGCCTCGACAAAGATCTCGGTCTGCTCCCGGTCGCCGGCCGGATAGCCGGTGGCCCGGCAGGCGGTCGGGGCCGCGTCGAAGACGTCGACCGCGGTCAGCAGCGGATAGACGGCCAGGTCGCCGAGGCAGCCGAGGCCGCTCTCGGCCCGCCGGTTGCGCCAGTCCCCCTGCCGGTGCCCGAGGTGGCAGGCGGAGATCGACCGGGGCGCGCCGAGCCGCCCGGAGCGGACCAGCTCGACCACCGCCCGGTTGTAGGCGTTGTACCGGGACATGTAGCCGACCATCGCCGGTGCGCCGGAGGCCGTCGCGGCGCGCAGGATCCACTGTCCACCCGCGACGGTGTCGGCGAGCGGCTTCTCCACCAGGGTCGGGATGCCCCGGGCCAGCGCCCGGCAGGCGTACTCGGCGTGCCGCCGGTTGGGCGTGGCCACGTGCACCCCGTCCAGCGGCGTACGCAGGAAGTCCCGGACGTCCGTCCCGGACCAGATCTCCGGCGCCTCGGCGGCCACCGCCCGCAGCGCCGCCTCGTCGCAGTCCAGTACGGCGACCAGGCGCAGGTCGTCGGCGGCCGCGATCGCCGGCAGCAGCGCCCGGCGGGTCAGGAACCCGGCGCCGACGATGCCGATCCGGAACGTCATCGGACCCGCTCCGGTACGCCGTGCCAGTCCAGCAGCAGGCTGCGCGGGGCGAGCGAGCGGTGGGTGGCACCGGCGATCGCGTCCAGGGTGTGCCGTTGGGCCGTGAGCGCACCGTCCAGCGCCGGATCACCGGTGCCGACCGGCCGGGCCGGGTCGAGCAACACCGCCACCCCGACCGAGCGGGTGTGCCAGACCAGTTGATAGGAGTGGTGGTTCCAGCCGCTGCCCTCGTGCACCTCGACGGGGCGGCCGAGCCGCTGCGCCAGCCGCTCCGCCCCGACCGCACCGGCCGAGCGGGCGCCGTAGCCGACGACGTGCACGGCGGTGAGGTCGGGCCGCTGCGCCAGCCAGCCGGCGAGTACCCGGGCCAGTTCGTCACCGCTGGCCACGCCGGCCCCGGCGGGCCGGTCGGCGGCGGTCGGCGTCAGCGGCAGCAGCCGCTTGTAGTGCTGCACCGCGTCGTGGGTGGCGAACCGCAGCCCGTGCCGCACCGCGACGCAGGCGACCAGGGCGGCGACGGCGTAACAGGCGGCCATCGCGGCGGCGACCGCGCCGGCCGGTCCACCGGGCCGGGACAGCCCGGAGATGCCCGCCGCGACGTCGACCGTCAGCGCACCGGAGGCCGGCTCGGCCGCCACGTCCGGCCACGGCCGGAACCGCTCGGACTTGCCGCCCCAACCCTGCCGGGCGGCCTGGAGCGTCCAGAGTCGCAGTCCCGGGCCGGCGCCGGAGGGCAGCCGGAACAGCACCCGGGGGCGGCCGGCCGCCGGCAACCGGGCGGACTCCTCGCCGGCCCACTCGCCGATCGCCCGGGCCGCACCGGCGAACGCCCGGTAGGCGTCGTCGAAGTGCGGCCAGCTCAGCATCCGCGCCGCGAGCAGCGCCGGCACCGAGAGCGGGGCGTGGTAGAGGGCCACCTGGTCGGGCCCGCCGCCCACCGAGAGGGTGCCGCCACGCTCGCAGAGCCAGGCCGGGGCCGCCCCGCCGGTCCGGTGCCGGGCCAGCGCGAGAGTGGCGGCCAGCAGCCGGGTCTCCCGGGTACGCCCGGAGGCGCTGACCGCGAACCCGGCGACGGCTCCCCGCCCGCCCCACTCGCCGAGTGTCCGGTGCACCGTCGCCGGGTCGAGAGAGTCCAGCACCCGGACCACGGACTGCCCCGGCACCGCCTCGCAGATCGCCCGCAGCCCGAAGGCCCAGCCCCCGGTGCCGGCGAAGACCGCCCGGCGGCAGCCGCGCAGCAGCGTACCGCCGCCCCGTTCGGCGGTGTGCCGGGAGACCCGGAGCCAGGAGGGCGGGCGTACCCAGCCGAGCCGGGGCACTCCGGCGAGGCTGGCCAGCGCGGCGACCGTACCGGCCGGCCCGTGCCGTTCACCGCTGGCGGCCGCCCGCACGTACGCCCACAGCTCGGCGCCGCTCGGCTCGGCTCCCCAGCGCCGGGCGGTCACGGCGTACCCCGTCGGGTCGGTACCGGGCGAGCCGGGGCCACCACCGTGCCGTCGAGCCGGAAGTCGACCACGACCCGCAGCGCCGGGCCGCCGGCGACCGTACCGTGGTCGAGCAGTTCGGTCGCCACGCCCGGCAGCGCGGGCAGCGAGACGAGGTGGCTGACCAGCGGCGCAAGGTCGAGCGCGGGGGCGGCCGGGGAGCTGCCGCCGGTGAGCAGCTCACGGGCCGCGGCGAAGTCGCCGGGCCGACCGCCCCGGGAGCCGACCACGGTGCACCGGCCACCGGCCGGGTTCCGCACCACCCGGCGCCCGCCGCCGGCCCGCACCGGCCCCGGGTCCAGCGCCGTATCGCCGCCGACCCGGAGCAGCCGGCCAGGCCGGAAACCGCCGAACAGGTGCAGGCCGGCCCCGTCCGCCAGCGCCGGCCAGCTCAGTTCGGCCGCCGCCGGCCCGCCGTCACCGGCCACCGCCAGCACGGCCAGCTCGGCGCCCCGGCCGCAGGTGGCCGAGCGGACCCCGGCGGCGAGTCCGGGGGCGAGTGGCAGCACCGCGTCCGGGGCCGGCAGGCCACGCTCGACGGCTGCTCGGAGCCGCCGGTCGGTCCGGGCGGCCACGGTCACCGTACGGGCGCCGCGGGCGCGGGCGACGGCGACGTGCAGCAGGCCGAGTACGCCGGCACCGACGACGAGGACGTCCCGGCCGGCCCAGTCCCCGGCGAGTACCCGGTGCGCCCGCAGCACCGCCGCCAGCGGTTCCAGCAGCACCCACTCCGGGCCGCAGCCCGGCGGTACCCCGACGAGCTGCCCCTGGGCCAGCGCACCGAGGTCGCTGACGAGGAGGTCCCGGAACACTCCGGGCACGTTGTGCCCGAGCTTGAGGTAGTCGTCGGTCGGGTGGTTGGGGTTGAGCGTCACCAGGTCACCGGGGCGCGGGCCGGAGACCGAAGCACCCACCTCGACCACCTCGGCCACGCACTCGTGCCCGAGCACCCCCGGCTCCAGGCCCCGTTCACCGCGCAGGATCTGCAGGTCCGTGGTGCAGAGGCCGGCGTACCTGGGCTTGAGCAGCAGTTGCTCGCGACCGCAGCGCGGCCGGGTGCCGGCGGTCAGGACCAGCCGCGACTCGCCGACCGGCTTGACCACCTCGCGGGTCTCGGCCTGTCGCGCGGCGAGGTAGCCGGCCATCCCGGCCAGGGTGGCGGACCCGGCGTCGTCGGGTACGTGCAGCAGCCCGTCCCGCTCGGCGGCCGTCCAGCCGGAGAACCAGCCGGCGTCGACCCAGAGCCTCGCCAGCCACTCGCGCAGCGCGGTGAACCAGGGTGCGCCGACGCCGTGCGCGAAGCCGCCGACCACCACCACGCAGCAGAGCCCGAGCTGGGCACAGACCTGCAACAGCGCCACCGCGAGGTGCCGGGTCGCCGCGTGCAGCAGCTCGGTGACGAACGCGTCGCCGGTGCGGGCGGCGTCGGCGAGCGCCCGCTCGTCGATCCGGCCCGGATCGCCGCCGACCAGCCGGTGCAGCACCGAACCGGCGAAGTCGGCCGGGTCCCGCCGGGCCCGCCGGACCGCCGCCCGCACCACCGCCGGCCCTGAGCTGTACGCGCAGAGGTCGGCCACCGCGCCGCAGTCGCACCACGGCAGGTCCAGCCCGGCCAGTTGCTCCCGGGCGGCCCGGTCCCCGCCGGCGGCGGCCCGGCCGAGCCGGGTGGCGCCGGCCGGCCCACCGGGTACCGCGTTGAGCCGGCTCGGCTCCACCGGCACGTGCCCGATCTCCCCGCCCAGCCCGGCCGGGTCGGCGAGCACCTTGGCGGTGCCGGGAAGTCGGTCGTCGAAGACCTTGACCGCCACGCCGGTGCTGACGGTAAGCAGGGCGAACCGGCCGAGCCGCCGGTAGTGCCAGGCCGCTGCCGCCACGTCGTTGAGTACGGTCACCCGGGCCCACGGCAGCCGTGCCCGCAGCGCCGCCCGTACGTCGTAGCCGGCCGACTGCGCCTGCCAGAGCACGCTGGCGTCCCGGACCACCCCCTCGGCGGTGACCACCGCACCGAAGGCGACTCCGACCTGCCGCCGGCCGGCGGGCTCGGCGGCCCGGTGCAGCCGGTCGGCCTCCTCGGCGATCCGGTCCAGCAGCTCGTCGCGGACGGCGGCCAGCGGAACGCCCGGCCGGCCGCGCCGGTTCGGGGTGGCGAACCGGACCACCTCGCCGACCAGCCGTCCCGCCTCGGCCAGCGCCAACCGGGTCCAGGTGCCGCCGACGTCGACCACCACGCCCCGCTCCGCCGTCGCGGCAGCATCCGGCCACCCATCCTGCTCCGTCCCCGCCGTCCCACCCGGCCACCGCCGCTGCACCGTCCCCACCGTGCCACCCGGCCGCCGCCGCTGCTCCGTCCCCACCGTCCCGCCCGGCCACCCGTCCTGCTCCGGCACGTGCGCCTGCCCGTCCTGCTCCGTGCGTCCGGTCACGAGCCGCTCCACGCCCGGGCCGGCGCCGCCGGCTCGCCGGCTCCGGTGGTCGGGGTCGGCGTACCGGCCCGGGTTCGCAGCGCCGACCAGGCCCGGTGCAGGTCCGCCGCGCCGATCTCGTCGATCGAGTCGACGAACCCGCCGACCCCGATCCCGACCGGTACGGCCAGGTGCAGTTCACCGCCCTTGTGCGGCAGTACGTGGGTGCGCAGCGCCCGCCACAGCTCGGCGGCGTCGCAGCAGTCGTCGTACGTCGGCAGCCCGATCCGGCGCAGCAGCGTCTCGGCGCGGTCGGCGACGCGGTACGGCAGCCGCCCGGCGGTCACGCCCAGCCGGCAGGAGAGGGCCATCCCGACCGCCACCGCCTCGCCGTGCCGGAGCCGGTAGCCGGACCGCTCCTCCAGCACGTGCCCGAACTCGTGGCCGAAGTCAGCCAGCCGGCGCAGCCGCCGCTCCCAGGGGTTCTCCTCCAGCTCGACCAGCATCGCGGCGACCGCACGCCGGAGCACCTCGTCGAGTACCGGGGCGGCGCGGGGGTCGCGCAGCACGGCGTGGTGCTCCTCGACCAGGGTGAAGAGGCGGGCGTCCCGGACCAGTGCGATCTTGACGATCTCGGCCAGCCCGCACCGGAACTCGGCCTCCGGCAGGGTCGCCAGGAACCCGGCGTCGCAGAGGCAGGCCAGCGGCGGGTGGTACGCCCCGAGCAGGTTCTTCCGGCCGTCCAGGTCGACGCCGACCTTCAGCCCGACCCCCGCGTCGACCAGCCCGACCAGGGTGGTCGGGACGCGCAGGTACGGCGTACCGCCGGGATGGCAGGCCGCGACGTAGCCGACCAGGTCGAGCACGGTCCCGCCGCCGACCGCCAGGATCCGGTCGGCGGGGCCCAGGCCGAGCCGGCGGACCTGCCGCAGCAGCCGGCCGGCGGCGTCGTAGGTCTTGCCCCGGGGCGAGCTGCGCACCGGCAGCACCGTGCAGCCGGCGAGCCGACCCTGCCGGTACCGCCGGGCGAGCGCGTCCCGGACAGCGGCGGTGACGGTCGGCGAGTAGTCGTCCACCACCGCCAGCACCCGGGCACCGGCCGGCAGGTAGCCGGAGAGCACCGGGTTGTCCGGGGCGAGGACCCCGGCGGTGAAGGCGACCCGGTAGCCCAGCTCCCGGATCCGGTGCGCCCGGATCGGTGCCGGCGCCGGCGGCCACCCCGTTCCCGACTCCGACACCGGCACCTCCGACGTCCGCGCGCCCGACACCGGCACCCCCGACGTCCGCGCGCCCGACACCGAAGGCGCCACCGGCACGCCCGACACCGAAGGCTGCACCGGCACTGCGGATGCCGAGGGCACCGGCGGTGCGCCGGATACCGGTGGGGGTGGTGGCCAGATCCGGCCGTCGGCGGGGCCGTGCCGGTGCAGCAGCCGGGCCACCGCGGCCAGCGCCGCCTGCCGGATCAGGGCCGGCTCCGCGACCCGGTCGAGCTGGTCGGCGAGTACGTCGTCGTGGCCGGCGAGGTGGCGGATCGCCGACTCCTCGTCCGGGCGTACCGGGGTGGGATCGGCGAGCAGGGTGTCCATGTCGACCAGCAGTACGGGATCCCGCGTCTCGGCGGCGAGCCCCGGTTCGCCGGCTACCACCCGGGCGCTCCAGTGCAGCGAGGCCAGCAGCGACGTCAACTCGTCGTGCATCCGGACCAGGTGGGCGTACCGGCGGTACATCGCGGCGGCCAGTGCGGTGGTGGCGGTTGCCGGCGGCCCGGCGAGGGAGACGAAGGCGTCCCGCCGGCCGAGCCCGGTCGCGACGGCGGCCCGCACCACCCCGGGTACCGGATCGGGGTTGCCCGGCGCGGCGAGGTCGCCGGCGTCGACCGTCCGGTGCCGGTCGAGCGCACCGCGTTCCCGCCAGTAGCCGAGGTAGGCGTCGAGCCGGCGGCCCTGCTCCGGCCGGTCACAGACGGCGAGGATCCGGCGCGCGCCGCCGAGTGCCCGCAGCAGCGTGGCGTCGCCGGGTCGCCACAGGTTCCGCCGCATCCGCAGCTCGAAGGTGTCGATCAGCTCGGCCCGGAGCGTGTCCTTGCGCCCGGACGGGGACGCCGCCGGCCTGGGCAGGTCGCGGGGCCGGGCCAGGGCCGGAGCCCCGGTGGTCGACGACATCGCCTCACACCGGCGCCTGCCGGGCGCAGGCCCGGCGCAGCAGCTCGACCAACGGCTGGCGCGGCCGGCACCGGTCGAACCGGAACGAGGCCATCATCTCGTCGATCGCCGACTCGCCCATGCCCCGGAACAGCTCGCCGAACTCCGGCAGCAGCGCCTCGGCGAAGAGGATCTGCGGCACCAGCCGGCCGATCAGGAACTCGCTGCCGAACGGAAACGGCAGGTAGTCCGGGAACTCCCGGGCGAAGAGTTCCTTGAGCGGGCGCATCACCTGCTGGATCTGGTCGTGCCGGCCGCCCCACAGGTCGACGCCGAGCCGGGCCTTCTTCTCCAGTACCGGCCGGATCCGGCGCATCCACGGACTGTCCGGATCCACTGTCAGCGGCGCCGCCACCCCGATGTCCTTGTACGGCCAGAACGCCCAGTTGGCCCGGTGCCGGGTGTAGATCTCGAACTGGTCGGCGAGCAGGTCGAGCCGCATCCGGTCCCGTTCGGACTCACCGGTGAAGACCGCGTTGAACTCGCCGACGTAGACCGGGGTGCCGGTGCGCAGCATGTACTCGCTGCGTTTGAGGTACGTCCGCTCCAGCACGCCCGCGTCGAAGTACTGGTCGCGGGACTGGTCCGGCAGCAGGATGCCGTGCTCGTACCCGATGCCGTCCGGGGACTCCCAGACGTGGGTCAGGTGCGCCACCCCGGGGTAGCGACCGTCCGGGACGTAGCCGGGCGGCGCGTAGTCGTGGTGCGAGTAGACGACGTTGGGTAGCGGTTCGCCGTACACGTCGAAGTCGTTGGAGTAGCGGTTGCCCTCCAGGATCACGATGTGCTCCGGGTCGACCTCGCGGATCGCCTCGACCAGCCGGCGGGAGTACGGCCCGATCACCTCCCCGCTCGGGTCGGCCGGCTCGTTGACCGGGTTGTACGCGGCCACCCACGGCTCGTCCCGGTAACGGCCGGCGATCTCCCGCCAGAGGTGTACGACCCGGTCCTGGAAGTGCGGGTGCTGCCAGAACTGGGCCACGTGGGTGGGGTTGTCGCTGTGCCAGTCCTGGTTCTGCCAGCCGGGCAGCGCGTGCAGGTCGATGATGGTGCGTACGCCGCACGCGGCGAGCAGTTCGATGGCCCGGTCCAAGTGGTGGAAGCCGGACTCCACGATCTCGAACGGTCGCCGGTCGTCCTCCAGGTGCCGGTAGTTGACCGGGATCCGGACCACGTTGCAGCCGAGCTCGGCGATGAAGCGGGCGTCGTCGGCGGTGAAGAAGTGCTCCAGGAACCGGTCGAAGAAGAACGCCGCCCGCTCCGGGCCGAGCACGTCCCGCACGGCGGTCCGCATGCCCTGCTCGTACGCCGGGAAACCGGTCATCCAGTTCTCGAAGTTGAGCCAACCGGCGAGGCCAATCCCCCGCCAGATAACCGGCTGTCCGTCGCCGTCAACTATTTGATCGCCATTGGTCCGGAGAAATCCTCCGGGGCATGCCAAAGCAAACCGGGACACGGACATGCCACCCCCTGCCTTTCCCGTCGTCGGGTGCATTGCCCGTTCGGATCGATATTGACTCAATACGATGGAACCACAATCGTCAAGAGGTCGAGCATGATCAAATGGACGCGCTCCCACGGCGTACCTGTCGAGCCCGGAGCGTTGCGACGTGAGCCAGAGGAGTCAGCGGGGTCAACCGCTCCAGGGTGTTGCCGGGCGCGATCCGGGACGATATTTTGCGCGGGGATGTTAGCGATCCCACCTACCGGTCCCCGCCGCACACCCCTGGGGGGAAAATGGTTTGGCCGCAAGCGTTGAGGTCAGTCCTATCTGCCGTACGGCGGCTGATGAGGCACCGTCGTCGGCGCAACCGTCGTGACCCGTTTCTCTACAAGTGAGGTACGACGCGAATCGGGAATCACCCGCCCCGGCACGGACGGAGGCGGGCGGCCGGCATCGATCGGGCCCGGGGACATAGCATCGGCCGGATGGCGAGCCCTCCCGACCCGCCGGGGCGTGATCCACGGCTGCGCCGGCCCCGGATCGCCACCCTGGTCGCGCTGGTCAGCACGCTGCTGACCGCCCTGATGATGCCGGGG
The DNA here is from genome assembly GCF_033446045.1 of Plantactinospora sp. KLBMP9567. Lineage (NCBI taxonomy): Bacteria > Bacillati > Actinomycetota > Actinomycetes > Micromonosporales > Micromonosporaceae > Plantactinospora > Plantactinospora sp. KLBMP9567. The sequence continues at coordinate 349,502 of NZ_JAWQRR010000016.1, forward strand.
ATCGGACTGGCCCGCGAGCCGGATCCGGTGTGGACGGTGCTCGGCTCGGTCGGCATCGTCGCCGTCGCCACCGCCCAGATCGTGGCGCTGTACGTCCTGCTCACGCCCTGGCTGACCACGTCGGCCCGGCGCCGGGCACTGGCCGGGTACGCCGGAACGGCCGTCGCCTCCGTACCGCTGGTCGGCCCGGTCGCGGGCGGGCACTGGCCGACCTGGGCCTGGCTGGGCGCCTCGATCGTCGGCACCGCTCCGCTGCTGCTCGGCCGCCGGACCGCGACCCTGGTGGTGGCCGCGACCGTCGCCGTGTCGGTCGTGGTAGCCCGGTCGACCGGCGGCGAGGTGGCGGACCACCTGCTGATCACCGGCGGCATCGGGCTCTCCGTCGCGGGGATCGGCTGGTTCCAGGTGTGGTTCTGGGACCTGCTGGTGCAGGCGCAGCAGGGCCGCAGCGCCCAGGCCCGGCTGGCCGCCACCCAGGAGCGGCTCCGGTTCGCCCGGGACGTGCACGACCTGCTCGGCCACCACCTCTCGGTGATCGCGCTGAAGGCCGAACTCGCGGCCCGGCTCGCCTCGGTCGACCCGGAACGGGCCGGGCGGGAGGCGGCCGAGGTGCAGCGGCTGGCCGTCTCGGCCCTGGCCGAGGTACGCGAGGCGGTGCACGGCTACCGCGCGGTCGACCTGCGCGAACAACTGGCGGCAACCGCCGAGGTACTCCGCTCCTCCGGCGTACGCTGCACGGTCGAGCAGCCGACCGGTGAGGTACCGGCGGAGGTCGCGGCCCAACTGGCTCCGGTGTTGCGCGAGGCGAGCACCAACCTGCTGCGGCACAGCCGGGCCACCTGGTGCAGGATCGAGGTCGGATGGTACGCCGACCGGTTCCGGCTGACCGTCGCCAACGACGGGGCGGGGCCGGCCGCGCCCGACCGGCACAGCTCGGGGCTGCGCGGCCTCGCCGACCGGCTGGCCGACGCCGACGGGACGCTCCGGACCGAGCACCGCGACGGCGTCTTCACGGTCGAGGCCGTCGTGCCGGCCCCGGACACACCCGACGCGGCGGAGCGGGGGCGGGCATGATCCGGGTACTGCTCGCCGACGACGAGGAGCTGATCCGGGTGGCGATCGCCGCCCTGCTCGACCTGGAACCCGACGTAGAGGTGGTGGCGCAGGCCGGCGACGGCCGGTCGGCGGTGCAGGCGGCGCTGGCGCACCGGCCGGACGTCGCGGTGGTCGACCTGGAGATGCCGGCACTGGACGGGCTGGGCGTCGCCGCCGAACTGGCCAGGGCGCTGCCGTCCTGCGCGGTGGTCATCCTGACCGGTCGTGGCCGGCCCGCGCACCTGCGCCGGGCACTCACCACCGGCGCCCGGGGCTTCCTGGCCAAGGGCGCCCCGGGCAGCGCACTGGCCGACGTCGTCCGGCGGGTGCACGGCGGCGCACGGTACGTCGACCCGACGCTGGCGGCCGAGGCGCTGATCGCGCCCGAGTGCCCGCTGACCCCGCGCGAGTTGGAGGTACTCCGGCTGGCCGGTACCGACGCGACCGTCTCGGCCATCGCCCGGCGTACCTCCCTGTCGCAGGGCACGGTACGCAACCACCTGGCTGCCGCCGTCGGCAAGCTCGGGGCCGCCAGCCGGACGGAGGCGTACCGGATCGCCGCCGACAGCGGCTGGCTCTGACCGGCCGCGACCGGTGGAACCGTCGTCGGGAGGAAACCGGCGGACGCGGTCACCGCCTCGTACGAGGCGGGCGTACTCCAGGTCCGGGTCGCCGGCGCCTACGCCGACGGCGTCGGCGGGGCCCGCCGGATCGCCGTCACCTCCGGCAGCTCGGCCACCCCGACCCTGGGTTCGGGCGAGGGGCAGCCGACCGCCTGACCCACCGCCACCGACACCGCACCCGCGGACCCGGCCGGATCCCCGGCCGGGCCCGCGCTGTCGGCTCCGGCGAGGAAGCGACCGAACGGGCGACCATGGCGGGGTACGGCTCCCGTACCGTGTTGGCTGTGCGTGGCGCGGGCGCGAGACTCGGCATCGACTTCGGCACCTACAACACGGTCGCGGTGCTGGCCCTGCCGGACCGGGAACCCCGGCCGCTGCTCTTCGACGGGTCGCCGCTGCTGCGCTCGGCGGTCTGCGCCGACACCGGCGAGCGGCTGCTGGTCGGCCAGGACGCGCTGCACACCGCGCTCTCGCTGCCACAGTCCTACGAGCCCTATCCGAAGCGCTGCGTCGACGAGGGCACGGTGCTGCTCGGAGGCCGGGAGATGTCGGTCGAGGAGCTGTTCGCCGCGCCACTGCGCCGGGTGGCCAGCGAGGTACGCCTGATCACCACCGAGCCGGTCACCGAGGCGGTGCTGACCTATCCGGCCGCCTGGGGTACGCACCGTCGCGGCACCCTGCTGGCCGCGGCCAACAAGGTGTTGCCGACCGTACGCCTGGTCGCCGAGCCGGTCGCCGCAGCGAACTTCTTCGTCGAGGTGGCCGGCCGGGACCTGCCGGTCGGGCGGTGCGCGGTGGTCTACGACTTCGGCGCCGGAACCTTCGACGTGACCGTGGTACGCCGCAACCCCGACGGGTTCGAGGTGCTGGCGACCGAGGGGCTCGCCGACTGCGGCGGGCTCGACATCGACGCCGCCATCGTGGCGCGGATCGGTACCGCGATCGGCAGCCGGGACGAACGCCTGTGGGCCCGGCTGACCAGCCCGGACACCACCTCCGACCGGCGGGCCAGCCAGCAGCTCTGGGCGAACGCGCGGTCCGGCAAGGAGATGCTGACCCGGACCACCGCGACGCTGATCCACGTACCACTCTTCGATGTGGACATGCCGCTCGGCCGGGAGGAGCTGGAGGAGCTGGCCGCCCCGGTCGTCGCGCGTACCGTCACGACCACCCGCACCCTGCTCGGCCGGCTGGACGACGGAGAGTCTGCGGTGGCGGCGGTCTTCCTCTCCGGCGGGTCCAGCCGGATGCCGGCGGTCGCCACCGCGCTGCACCGGGCGCTGGACATCGCCCCGAGCGTCGTGGAGCAGCCGGAACTGGTGGTCGCCGAGGGGAGCCTGCGGATCCCGGTCGGCTCCGGCGGTCCCGCCACGGTCGGGGCGACGGCGGAGCTGCCGACCGCCGGGCCCGCGACCGCCGCAGCGGGCGCCGGTACGCCGGGTAGGCGGTTCGGCCGGTGGGCGGCGCTGTCCCGGTCCCGGCGGGTGCAGGTCGCGGGTGCGGCCGTGGCGGTCGCCGCCGTCCTGGTCACGGCCACCGTCGCGGCCGCCGTCGCCGGGGGCGGCGACCCGGTTCGGGGTACGGAGGACTCGGCCGGTGCCGCCCCGGCCAGCGCCTCGGCGACACCCGGCGCCAGCGGGTCGCCGCGCCCGTCCGTCACGCCGACGGTGACCGCCGCCGGGGTGGACGCCTGCATGGTCGGCACCTGGCGCAGTCTCGGCGGCCAGTCGGACAAGAAGATCGACAATCAGAGCATCCAGTTCAGCGGCGGGGCCGGGACCGTACAGACCTACACGGCGGACGGCAAGGTGACGCTGAACTTCAACAAGACCACGGACAAGACCGCGACCTACCGTGGAGTCAAATGGCGGGAGCGGACCCGGGGCACCGCCTCGGCCAACGTCTACCACCGCAACGGCGTCGAGTACGTCAGCGGCGTACGGGCCAAGGGGACCATCGTGCTCTACCGTGGCAGCAGCCGTAACGCCAGTGTGCCGCTGTCGCTGCTGCTGGAGCCGACCGAATACATCTGCACCGGTGACACGATGCGGTTCTTCGGCAACGGCCCCAGCGAGTGGGTCCGGGTCCGCTGACCGCGCCGCCTCGGCAGGCAGGCCGTCGCGCGGATCAGCAGAGGGTCGGCGGCTCGGCCGGGATCGGCTCCGGCAGCGCGTCGAGTTCGGGTGCCCGGGCCCGCCTGGTCATGGAGCGCCACGAGTAGCGGCCGGCGGTGGCGGTGGGTCAGCCGAACTCCTCGACGTACTCCTCCAGTGGTCCCAGCTCGGGGCGGTCCCGCAGCTCCAGGATTCCGCCGAGCCGGTCGAGTTCGAGGACCGTCACGGTGTTCTCTCCCACCTGCAACAGCGGTGCCGGACAGTAGAGCGTCACCTGCGGCCCGATCTCCCAGTAGCGGCCGAGCAGAAAGCCGTTGACCCAGACCAGGCCACGGCCTGATCCGGGCAGGGCGAGGAAGGTGTCCGCAGGTGTGTCGACGTGTACCACCGCCACGGCGAAGCCGGCGCGCGTGGTCGCCGGGCCGGCGGCGACGGCGCGGGCCAACTCCGCGGCGGACCACTCCTGCAGCGCTATCGGCGTGCTGTCCCAGCCCTGCACGATCCGCCGGTCGACGAGGACGGGACCGAGCAGGCCCTTGTGCCGGCCGATGCCCGGACCGTAGTTCACCCGGCCGAGGTTCTCGACCAGGACCTCCAGGCGTACGACGTCACCGGTACCCCGTACCGGCAGTGCCGGGGCGGCGGGTTCGGCGACTCCGAGAACCGTGCCGTCGCCGAAGACCAGGGCCCGGTCGCGTACGTCGGTGAGTACGAGCCCGTGTTCGCCCGCCGGGATACGGGGGTACGCCGTGTGCAGGACCATCCCCGCGTCGAGCCCGAGTTGCTCGAACGAGGCCGGACGAGGGCCGGACGAGGTGGCTGCCGGTACGGCGCGGAGGCCGGCGAGCAGGTCGGCGCGGTGGACGAGCGGTACGCGTGCCGGCGGTAGGGTCGGCATCCGTACGGGCATCCGTACGGGTCCTCGCGCGCCGAGTGCCGCACGCACGGCGAAGAACTTGGCGGTGAGCGTGCCGTCCTCGGCGACCGGCGCGTCCGAGTCGTAGCTGGTCACGGTGGGCTGCAACCGGCCCTGGTCCTCGTTGGCACCGGCCCAGAGCCCGAAGTTGGTCCCACCGTGGGCCATGTAGATACTCACGCCGCCGCCGTCGGCGATGATCCCGTCAAGTGTGGACACGACGCTCTCGACCCCGCGGACGTGGTGTCGCTCGCCCCAGTGGTCGAACCAGCCGTTCCAGAACTCGGCGACGACGAACGGCTCGTCCGGTCGCCGTACCGCGAGGAGTTGCCGGGCTGCGGCGGGCTTCGAGCCCAGGGTGACGGCCGTCAGGGTTCCGGGCAGGGTGCCGCCGTCCAGCATGAGCTCGGTGGGGCCGTCGGCGGTGAACAACAGCTCCCGGATGCCCCGGGTGGTCAGGGCATCGCGGTTCCAGCGCAGGTAGGCGTGGTCGTCGCCGTAGCTGCCGAACTCGTTCTCCACCTGCACCGCCACGACGGGTCCGCCCTCGGCGGTCTGTAGGGCGGCGATGCGCGGGACCAATTCGTCGAACCAGCGGCCGACGGCGGAGGTGAATGCCGGATCGGAACTGCGGATCGCGATGTCGCGGCCGGTGAGCCAGCTCGGCAGGCCGCCGTTCGACCACTCCGCGCAGATGTAGGGGCCGGGCCGGACGACGACGTCGAGGCCCTCCTCGCCCACCGTGCGGATGAACCGTTCGATGTCCCGCCAGCCGTCGAAGCGCGCCGCCTCGTCGGCCCGGGGTTGATGGAAGTTCCACGCGACGTAGGTGTCGACCGTGTTGAGCCCGAGGTCGGCGAGCCGTCGGATCCGGTCCCGCCAGAGTTCGGGGTGGACGCGGAAATAGTGCAGCGCCCCGGACAGGATGCGGTGGGGGACGCCGCGCCGGTACAGGCGGCGTCCGCGCCAGTCGAGTGCGGCGGTCGCGGCGTCGGCCGCCGCCGCGTCGGTCGTGGTCGTCGCCGCCGCGTCGGTCGTGGTCGTCGTCGGGGCCGGAGGGATATCCGGCGCGGGCAGATGGATCACGGCGCGAGCCTATGTTATCGATGCCATATGCAACAAAGACGGATATGATCCAGCGGACGTTTCGCGGTCCGGCCGCGGGAGAGGAGCACCATGACCGAGGGCACCGCGCGGACCACGAGGCAGCCGAGCATGGCCGACGTGGCCCGGACCGCCGGGGTGTCGGCGCAGACGGTTTCCCGCGCGCTCCGCGACTCGCCGAACGTCAACCCCGAGACCAGGCGGCGAGTGCTCGCCGCCGTGGAGCGGCTCGGCTACCGGTTCAACAACGCCGCCCGGGAACTCTCCTCCGGGCGCAGCCACACCATCGGGCTCGTGCTGTTGCAGTCCGGCGGCTACTACTCGCGTTCGGCCGTGACCGCCGGCGTCGAGGCGGCCGCGGGTGAGACCGGGTACGCGGTGAGTATCGCGACCATCGCCAGGCTCGACACCGGCCTGATGGAGCGTTCGCTGTCCAAGCTCGCCGACCAGGGCGTGGACGGCATCGTCATCGCGGTGCCGCTCATCTCCGTGACGCAGAAGATGGAGGACATCACCCGGGACATCCCCACCGTCACGCTCGACGGCTCCCGCACGGCGAGCGCCCGGGTACTCGGGATCGACCAGCGGGAGGCGGGCCGCATCGCCACCCAGCACCTGCTCGACCTCGGACACCGCCAGGTCTGGCACGTTTCCGGCCCGGACGAGTGGATCGAGGCACGCCGGCGGCGACAGGGCTGGCAGGAGTGCCTGGCCGCGGCCGGGATCGAGGCGCCGCCTCCGCTGGAGGGGGACTGGTCGCCCGACTCCGGATACCAGCAGGGGCAGATCCTCGCGATGATCCCGGACGTGACCGCGGTCTTCGCCGCCAGCGACGAGATGGCCTTCGGGGTGATCCGCGCCCTGCGCGAGCGCGGCCGGTCGGTGCCCGGCGACGTCTCCATCGTGAGCGTCGACGACATCGCCCTGGCGGCCTACTGTTCCCCGCCACTGACCACCGTGCGACAGGACTTCTACCGTTCCGGGGTGGCGGCCGTCGCCCTGCTACTGAAGGGCGACGAGGCCGGCGACGACCAGTCCGTCGTCCCTCCGTCACTGTCGGTACGCGCCTCGACCGCGCCGCCGCGCTCCTGCTGAGCTGCCTCTTGCGCTGGCATGTTATCGGTGCCACCGTAACAAGGTCCGGATCGGCCGAATGCTTCAGAACGCCACCCAGCGGCGTGGCGTCAGCGCGGCCCGACCCCCGATCCGGACGGCCGGAACTCGTTCCTCCGCTCGCACCCAGGTGGGCAGACGTCCACGGGAAGGACCCGATAAACATGAGGAGATCAATCGTCCTGGCGGGCGCCGCGGTCACGGTGCTCGGACTGCTCGCCGGCTGCTCGGCAGACGGCGACGGCCCGGACTCCGGCACGGCGACGCTCAGCGTCGCCGCCCTCGAAGGCGGCTACGGCCGGGACATGTACACCGAGGTCATCGAGGCGTACAAGACCGCGCACCCGGACGTCGACGTGCAACTACAGATCTCGAAGAGCATCGAGGACGAGATCTCCCCGAACATGAAGGCGGGGCGGTTCCCGGACGTCGTGGTGCTCGGCCAGGGCCGTAAGGCCGCCCTCACCGAGACCCTCATCAAGGACAAGGCCATCGAGGACCTCACGCCGATCCTGAAGACGAAGGTCCCCGGCGAGGACAGGACCGTCGGGGACAAGCTCACCGAGGGCATTATCGGCAACCTCAACACCAACCCCTACGGTACGGACCAGACATACCTGCTGCCGATGTACTACGCGCCGACCGGGCTCTTCTACAACAAGGGCCTGTTCACGCAGCGGGGCTGGCAGGTCCCGACGACCTGGGACGCGATGTTCGCGCTCGGCGACACGGCCAGGGCGCAGGGGATCCCGCTGTTCACCTACCCGACCGCCGGGTACCTCGACTCGTTCTTCTTCGCGCTGCTCGCCGACGTCGGCGGGGAGCAGTTCTACACCGACGTCATGACGTACAAGCAGGGCGTCTGGCAGACCCCGCAGGCCCGGCAGGTTCTCGACATCACCACCCGGCTGCTGAGCTATGCCGCGCCGACCACCGTCGGGTACGCCAACGAGCAGGACTTCACCAAGAACCAGCAGTCGATCCTCGACAACAAGGCCCTGTTCATGCCGAACGGCACCTGGATCGTCGGTGAGATGAAGGACGCCCCGCGCGCCGACGGCTTCCAGTGGGGTCTGACGCCGCTGCCGGCGGTCACCCCGGGCGGCAAGCGTTACATCACGACGTCGGTCGAGTCGGTCTGGATCCCCAGCGCAGCCAAACACAAGGACGCGGCGAAGGACTTCATCGCCTACCTCTACTCCGACGAGGCGGCGAAGATCTTCGCCAAGTCGAACGCGATCCAGCCGATCGAGGGCATCGCGAGCAGCCTGTCCGGGGAGAACGCCGAGTTCTACAAGGTCTACGAGGACCCGGCGGTCGCCGCACTCGTCGGCGGGTTCGCCAGCACCGCGCCGGTCCCGGGTGTCGACATCAAGGGCACGCTCTTCGACACGGCCAACAGCATCATCAGCGGAGACAAGACCGAGGACCAGTGGCAGGCCGCGCTGAACGAGGCCAGCGAGAAGCTGCGCCAGGCGGGCGGCTGACGTGCCCGGCGGCGGCGGAGTTCCGACCGAGCCGCCGCCGGCGCCGCTCCGAACCGGCAGAGGCGCCGCTGTTCATCCCCGACCTCCCCGAGCGATCCAAGGACCGGCACGGTGACGACCATCTCCACCCCACCTTCAGGCTCGACGGACCGCACATCCGTACCAGCGCCGTCCGTCGGACGCGCCCGACGCGGTGTCCGGAGCCCGGCCCGCCGACGCGGCGACGTCGGTTTCGTACTCGCCTGCCTGCTGCCGGCGCTGGTGCTCTTCGCGGTGTTCATGGTCGTGCCGACCGTGAACGTGTTCCGGATGTCCCTCTACACCTGGAGCGGGTTCTCCCCGGACATGCGCTTCGTGGGGCTCGACAACTTCGGCCGGCTCCTCGACGACGAGCAGTTCGTGCGCGCGTTCCAGAACACGGTCGCGCTGCTGGTCGTCGTGACCATCGTGACGATGGGCATGGGCCTGTTCCTCGCCGCGATCATGACCCGGCAGCGGCTGCGCGGGCGGAACCTCTACCGGTTCGTCCTCTACATCCCGAACGTGCTCTCGGTGGTCGTGATCGCGGCGATCTTCTCCGCCGTCTACGACCAGGAGAACGGTCTACTCAACGGCACGCTCCGGCTGCTGGCGCTCGACGGCCTGCAGCAGGTCTGGCTCGGCAACCAGGGGATCGTGCTCTGGTCCGTCGCGATCGCGATGGTCTGGCAGTCACTCGGCTACTACATGGTCCTCTACATGTCGAGCATGGCGGGCATCCCGGAGGAGCTCTACGAGGCGTCCGGGCTCGACGGCGCCTCCGCCGGCCGGCAGTTCTTCGCCGTCACGCTGCCGCTCATCTGGCAGAACCTCCGCACGACGCTGACGTTCTTCGTCATGAGCGCCGTCAACCTCAGCTTCGTCCTCGTGCACGCGATGACCGGCGGCGGGCCCGACGGCTCCTCCGAGGTGCTGCTGAGTTACATGTACCAGCAGGCGTACACGAACTCGTCGTACGGGTACGGCATGGCCATCGGGGTCGTCATCTTCGCCTTCTCGTTCCTCGTGTCGCTCCTGGTGAGCCGCGCGACCCGACGCGAGCCCCTCCAGTTCTGAGGACAGCCACCATGACCACAGTCAACGTGCCCCGGACCCGCGACAGGCGGCCCGGTAGCGGCCGGGTCCTGACCTACGTCCTCGTCATCGCGATCGCCCTCGCCATCGCGGTGCCGATCGCCTGGGTGCTGTTCGCCTCGTTCAAACGCAAGAGCGAGTTCTACGGCAGCCCCTGGGCGTTGCCGTCGGGCCTGCACGTCCAGAACTACGTGGACGCGTTCGTCACCGCGCGGATGGGGCAGTACTTCCTCACCTCGGTCCTCGTCACACTGCTCGGACTGGCGTTCGTCCTCGCGGTCTCCGTCCCGGCGGCCTACGTCATCGCCCGGTACGAGTTCCGTGGCCGTGGCGTCGTGGAGGTCGCGCTGCTGGCCGGGTTGTTCGTCAACGTCAACTACATCGTCGTGCCGATCTTCCTCATGCTCGTCGGCTGGGACCGCGCGCTGGCCGACGCACTCCCCGGCGGCTTCTTCATCGACAACCCCGGGGTCCTCTCGCTCGTCTACGCGGCCACGTCGATCCCGTTCACCATCTACCTGCTCGCCGCGTACTTCCGGTCGATCCCGACCGACTACGAGGAGGCCGCCGCCCTGGACGGGGCGTCCCGCTTCCGGATCATGACCAGGGTGATGCTGCCGATGGCCCGCCCGGCGGTCACCACCGTGGTCCTGTTCAACTTCCTGGCCTACTGGAACGACTTCATCATCGCGCTCACGCTGCTCCCCGGCGACGGCAAGACGCTCCAGGTCGGCCTGCTCAACCTGATGACCGCGCAGAAGGCGGCGGCCGACTACGGGCGCCTCTACGCCGGCATGGTCCTGGTCATCGTCCCCGTACTCGTCGTCTACGCGCTGATCCAGCGTCGGCTCATCGAGGGAATGGCATCCGGCGGCGTGAAGGGCTGACCGGCCCCGTGTGGCAACCTCCCGGGAAGGAAACGTGATGAAGGAATCGACGCGCGGCACGCTGCTCGTCGTCGCCCGGACGCTCGTCGTGGTCGTCTGCGTCGCGGTCGTCGTCACCGCACGGCCGACGGTCGGCTGGGGCAGTCTCGCGATCATGCTCCTGGCGTTGGCCGGGCTGCTGGCCGTGCTCGGCTCGTACAACCGGCGGTTCCGGTGACCGCGGCCCCGCCGTCCGGGCCGGAGTTGGCCGCGATCCGGCCGAGCGAGCGCCAGCTCGGGTGGCAGGCGATGGAGTTCTACGGGTTCATCCACTTCGGCATGAACACGATGACGAACCGGGAGTGGGGCGAGGGGCACGACGACCCGGCCGCCTTCGACCCGGCCGGGCTCGACGCCGACCAGTGGGTCACGGCGCTCAAGAGCGCCGGGATGACCGGCGTGATCCTCACCTGCAAGCACCACGACGGCTTCTGCCTGTGGCCGAGCGACGTCACGACGTACACGGTCGCCTCGTCACCCTGGCGCGACGGCCGGGGCGACGTGGTCGCGGAGGTCGCCGACGCGGCCCGCCGGCACGGCCTGCGGTTCGGGATCTACCTGTCGCCCTGGGACCGCACCGAGGCGTCCTACGGCTCCGGCACCGCGTACGACGACTTCTACGTCGCCCAGCTCACCGAGCTGCTCACCCGGTACGGGCCGGTGTTCTCGGTGTGGCTGGACGGCGCGAACGGCGAGGGCCCGAACGGCAAGCGCCAGGTGTACGACTGGGAGCGGTACTACGCGGTGGTCCGGGAACTGCAGCCGGACGCGGTCATCACCGTGTGCGGCCCCGACGTCCGCTGGTGCGGTAACGAGGCCGGAGACACCCGACCCGACGAGTGGAGCGTCGTACCGCGGGCGCTGCGGGACGCCGAACGGATCGCGGACCGCTCGCAGCAGGCGGACGACGGCACCTTCGCCCAGCTCGTCCGCAGCGACGACCGCGACCTCGGCAGCCGCGCCGCCCTGGCGGGGCACTCCGACGATCTGGTCTGGTACCCGGCCGAGGTGAACACCTCGATCCGTCCCGGCTGGTTCCACCACCCGGCCGAGGACGCGGCGGTCCGCTCCGTGGACGAGCTGTTCACCATCTACCTGCGCGCCGTCGGCGGCAACTCCTGCTTCCTGCTCAACGTCCCGCCGGCCCGGGACGGGCGGATCCGGGACACCGACGTGGCGGTGCTGGCGCGGCTCGGGCGGCGCATCGAGAACTTCCGGGCGCGGCGCGTCGAGACGACCGCGACGGTGTCGTCCGGGACCCCGGGCGACGTCGCGACGGCGTGGCCCGGCCGGGGGCGTACGCCGTGGCGACCGGACGATCGGGATCCCCTGCCCCGGGTGACACTCGCGTTCGGCGGGCTCCGCCCGGTCGAGGCGGTCGTGGTGGGCGAGGACATCACGCAGGGGCAGCGCATCGAGCATGTCGTCGTCCGGGGCCGCCGGCATGGCCGGTGGACCACACTCGCCGAGGCGAACGCGGTGGGCTACCAGCGCATCCTGACGTTCCCGCCGGCCGAGGTCGACACCGTCGTGGTCGAGATACCCCAAACCCGGGACACACCCGTCGTCGCCCACGCCGCCGTGATCGGGGCGGACTCGTGAAGGGCACCGCGAGCAGGCCGTCGCGCCGGGCCGTCGTCCTGTTCGTCGGCATCTGGGGCGTCGTCGCCGCGCTGGTGGTCACCGGTGTGGCGCTCGCCCACCGCACCGACGGGGTCGCCGCGATCGACGGGCACACCGTGACCCGCGACGAGCTGCTCTTCCACATGCGGCGGCTCGCGCCGACGGTGCAGAACGAGCTACGCAACGAGTACCACCTGCGGGGCGCGATCGACTGGACCGCGAAGGCCGGCGACAGAACGGCGCTCCAGCAGCTCGCGACCCGGGCACTCGACGAGATCTGGCGAGACAAGACCACGCTCATCCTGGCGAAGGAGCAGGGCCTGGTCGACTCCGTCGACCATGCGGACTTCCTCGCCGAGCTGGCCGACGAGAACGAACGGCGTGCCAAGGCCGTCACCGCCGGCGAGACGGTCTACGGCGTCGCGGAGTTCTCGGCCGAGGAGTACTACTCGCACCGGCTCACCGAACTCAGGACGAGCCTGACGAAACGACTCAGCGCGGCTCCGGGCGACCCGCTCCGGGTCACCGACGCCGACGTGCGGCGCGCGTTCGACGCCGACCGGGACGCCTGGAGCGCCAACGCGACCACGTACACGTACTCGAAGCTCGTCGTGCCGGTACCCGACGGCGCCGCGCCGGACTACGCGGCCGGCCTCCAGCGGCGGGTGGACGCCGCGGACCGGCTGGCGGAAGTCGCGAGGCGGGAGCCCGGTGCCAGGCTGACGACCGCCACCTTCGGCGGTGCCGCCCCGACCGGACCGAACGCCCACGACCAGGACCTCGTGGCGGTGCTCGGCAAGCTCGCACCGGGCCAGATCTCCGCCCCGGTTCCGGCGCCGGGCCAGGTCACCTACTACGAGCTCGACGGCAGGACCGTCGACGAGGCCGGGGCGTTCGCCGAGTACTCCCGGCGGATCCGGCAGTCCCTCGTCGAGCAGAAGTTCGACCAGTTCCTCCAGCGGCAGGTCGACGACAGCGACATCGAGGTCGACACCGCGGCGATCGGCTCCATCAACCCAGAGGATGTGAAGCAATGAAACCTGACGGTACCGCACCACCCCCGGCCGACGCGGTGGCGTCGACCTGCCAGCGGCCCGCCGCGCGGACGCTCCGTCGCGGCCTCACCGTCCTGCTCGCGGCGCTGCTCACCGGATCGCTCGTTCCTGCCGGGCCCGCCGCCGCGGCCCCGGACCGCACCCCCGCCACACCGAACTGGCCGGGAAACACGCCGAACCGGACCGGCGGCACGGACTACTTCGTCGACGCCACCCACGGTCGCGACGACGCAGCCGGAACGTCGCCGAAGACCGCCTGGCGCAGCCTGGCCAAGGCGAACGCGACGACGTTCCGGCCCGGCGACCGCATCCTGCTCAAGGCCGGCGAGCAGTGGCATGACGAGCAACTGTGGCCGAAGGGCTCGGGCAGCGCGGGCCGGCCGATCACGATCTCGGCGTACGGCGACCGACGTGCCGGCCGGCCGTACATCGCGACGAACGGCAACGTGCCGAGCCCGTTCCGGGCCGACGGCACGAAGAACCCGGCGACGGTCGGACTGACCGGTGCCATCGTGCTGCGCAACCAGCAGTACTTCGAAATCAACAACGTCGAGCTGTCCAACGACGACGACTTCGCGACCGACATCACCACCGGGTCGTACGTCCGCGACGGCATCATGGTCTCGATCAACGCCGACCTCCTGCCAACCGGCGCGGACAGCATCATGGACCACTTCCGCATTTCCGACGTGTACGTCCACCACCTCGACGGCCCGAGCACCTGGCAGAGGATCCACTACGGCGGCGTCAACTTCCAGGTCTTCGGCGACCGCGGTTACCGGGAGTACGGCACCGGCGGCTACTACTTCAAGGGCGTACGGATCGAGGACAACACCTTTTCCAACGTCGAACTGCACGCCGTACAGTTCGCGTTCAACTGGTTCAACGCCGACGGTGCCGACGCCGGCCAGTACGACGAGAGCGGGAAGTTCCACGAGGGCTGGGAGCAGCTCTGGGTGCGTACCCGCGACCTGTACAGTCGGGACGTCTACATCGGACACAACTACGCCGAGAGCGTCGGCCAGGGCGCGATCCAGCTCGCCAACACCAAGGCCATGACGGTCGAGTACAACGAGGTCAACGGATACCTCCAGCGCTACGACGCGGTTTCCTGCGGGCTCTACCTGTGGGCCGGCGCCGACTCGGTCATGCAGTTCAACGAGGTCTACGGCGGCCCGAACAACGAGTTCGACGGCACCCCCTGGGACCTGGAGTACACGAACTTCAACGTCACTTACCAGTTCAACTACTCGCATGACAACGCGGCGGGCTGGATGGCGTACATGGGCAACAGTTCCAACTCGGTCGCCCGCTACAACCTGAGCGTCAACGACAATGGCGTACTCGTGAAGAACATGCTGTCGACGAACTACTCGCCGACCTACTTCACGAACAACACCTTCGTGTACGACGGCGCGGACCTCGACTACGTCCACGACGAGACGTTCCTGAGCACCGTCTACTTCCTGAACAACATCTTCTACAACACCTCGACGACGGAGTCGACGCCGTGGTACCGCCGGACCGGCGCGCTACGCCACGCGGTCTTCTCGAACAACGCCTACTACGAGGCGAGCGGCACCCACTCCGGCCAGGAGCCGGCCGACCCGGCCGGGCCACGGGTCGATCCGAGGTTCGTGGGTGACCCGGCGGAGTACGTCACCGGGGTGGGCGTGGGTCGGATCCGGGCGGCCGCGGCACACTTCGCGCTCCGCAAGGACTCGCCGCTCATCGACGCCGGTCGGTACAACCCGCACCTGGGTACCGAGGACTTCCTCGGCACGCACATCTACTACGGCGACGCGCCGGAGATCGGAATCGCGGAGAACCGGATCGGTAGGAAGGTCACCAACCCGGTCGACGACAACCCGATCGAGGACGAGCCGGGCGACGACCGGACCAACCTCGCCCTCGACAGGCCGGCCACCGCGAGCTCCACCCACCCCGGCGCGAACGGCACGCTGGGTGCGGTGAACCTGACCGACGGGGACCCGGCAACCCGCTGGGCGGCAGCCGACGATGCCACGTACCCGATCACGCTCGACATCGACTTCGGCGCGGACACCACCTTTGACGAGGTGTACCTGGACGAGTACACCGACTCCGGCACCAATCCGAGGGTCCAGACGTTCGAACTCCAACGCTGGGACGTCGGGACCGGCGGCTGGGTGACATTCGCCAGCCGTACCGACGGTATCGGGCACGACCTGGCCGTGACCGGCTTCGGCAGCGTCACGACCTCCCGGCTCCGGGTGGCGCTCACCGGGCAGATCGCGACGGAGCAGTACACCCCGACGCTGACCGAGATCGCCGCGTACCACACCGGCGGATAGGCCAGGCCCGGACGGGGACGACAGCGTACGGACTCGTTCACAGGTCTCCGCGCCGTCGACCGGCAGGGTCACGCCCGCCGGCCGGCTCGCCGCTGCCGTCGGGCAGCGGGATGGGGTCGCGCATCAGCGCCCACTGCCCGTGCCTGAGCAGCCGTCCGGCGGTGAGGCCGGCGGGGAACCGGTTGACCCCTGCGGCTCCCGCGCCGCGTCGCGCGGATCAGAAGAGGGTCAGCGGCTCGGCCGGGATCGGCTCCGGCAGCGCATCGAGTCCGGGTACCCGGGCCCGGACCTCGTCGTGGAAGCGGCGGGCGAGCATCGGCGCGTCGGCGTTGTCCGGAGTGTGCACGAAGACCGTCGGCGAGCGGCCCTCGCGCAGCCAGCCGACGGTGACGTCGACCCAGTGCCGCCAGCCCTCGACGGTCCGGGCGGGATCGTCGCGACCGAGGTACCGGACGATCGGCCGGTCGGTCAGCGCGACCGTCCGGAGCGGCATCCGGGGCTTCTTGGTCCAGGCGTCCCGTTCCGCGTCACTGCTCGGCGGAGCCTGGAAGAACGCGGTGGTGTCAAACGGAATCCACTCGGCGGCCGCGTCGGCGAGTACCCCTTCCAGCAGCCGCGTCGCGCGCGGGTCGGCGAAGAACGCGGGGTCGCGGACCTCGACGGCATACCGGTGGGAGGCGGGCAGCCGGCGCAGGAAGCGGGCGAGCACGGCGACGTCGTCGGGGGCGAACGACCCCGGCAACTGGATCCAGAGGGTGTGCGCCCGGGGGCCGAGCGGCTCGATCGCGTCCAGGAAGATCCGGAGCGGCTCGTCGACGTCGGTGAGCCGGTGTTCGTGCGTGATGAGCTTGGGTATCTTGATCACGAAGCGGAAGCCCGGGTCGGTCTGCTGCGCCCAGGACGCCACGGTCTCCCGGGTCGGAGTCGCGTAGAAGGTGGTGTTCCCCTCCACCGCGTCGCACCAGCTCGCGTAGGAGCGCAGCCGCTCGGAGGCCGGCAGCGGATGCGCCAGGAACCGCCCCTGCCAGGACTTGTGCGTCCACATCGCGCACCCCACGGACAGCCGCATCCCGGACCCCTCCCGCCGAACCATCCCGGATCCCTACCGCATCCCGGATCCGTCCACCGGCCGGATCCGTCCCGCCGGACCGTCCCGAATCCGTCCCGCCGGTCGGATCCCTCCCGCCGGAGGGTGTGCGTCCGGACCGGCCTTTTCCGGAATCCCGGCCCCCGGGATCACGTCAGATCGTCCGTCGCTCAGCGGCAACGGTATACGGGTGCCGTCGACCTACCGGCGCGCGGTCCGGGCCGTGGCGACACTCGGCCGGATCCGCTTCGCTCGCGAGCAGACCGGAGACTGCGGCTTGACCTCGCCCCAGAGACTTCAGGGCGTGCAGCGGAAGTACCTACGGGCCGGCGAGTTCGGCGCGGCCGGGCGGTTGTCGCCGAAGGCCCTGCGCCGCTACGCCGAACAGGATCTGCTCCGGCCAGCGAGCGTCGACCCGGCCACCGGCTACCGCTACTACAGCCCGGACCAGTTGCCTCGGGCCCGGCTGATCGCCCGGTTGTGCCGGCCCGGGCTGCCACTGGCCCGGATCGGCCAGCTCGCCGGCCTCACTCCGGAGGCTCGGGCGATCGAGCTGCGCGGGCGGTTGCGCACCCAGCGCACGCTGCTCGACGAACGGACGGCAACGGTGGAGGCGATGCAGTGGTACGGCGAGGACGACGTACTCGTCGACGCCGTCGCGCTGCGGAACGTACCGGCGACGAAGGTCCTCTGCCGGAGCCGCCACGTCGACATCACCGCGCTGGACGATCTGATCCGGACGGCCGGGCACGGCATCCGCGCGCACCTGCGGGCCTCGGGATCGGGCAACGGCGGCGCGACCCTGGTCTCCTTCCAGGACCTCGTCACCCCGGACAGCGAAGGGCTCGTCGAGGTGGCGGTCCAGTACGACGGAAGCATCGAACCGGTCGACGACCTGCACATCCGCGTGGTGCCCGCGCACACCGAGGCGTACCTGCCGGTGCCGGCGGGCTGCGAGGACTTTCCGCTGATCCTGCGGGTGTACGACGCGGTGGAGGCGTGGACCGACGCGCGTCGGCAGCCGCACTCCGCGGACTGGCCCCGAGCTACGACCGGCTGCACGCCGCCCTCGTCCAGCGGCGACAGGGCACGCCGTAGCAATTTGGTCTCGGCCGATCGCACCGGCTCCGGCTCGTGCAGCCTGATCAGCAGTTCGCGCCGGTACGTACCGGGCTGGTCGACATCATCGGCACCGCCTGTCACGGATCGAAGGACGAGCCTGACCTGCGGCGCTGACCCGGTGTGACCTCGTCCCAGCTCGCGCTGATCGTTTGGCCGTCTCACCCGCCAGACGCCGTTCGGCCGATGTTCCGGGTGCCAAGGGTGCGGGTCTGTGAATCGAGGGTTCGTTTCGACGGCCGACATGGGCATGCCCCGGTATATTACCCGCCGGTAGCATATCGTCGGCATATCGGAAAGCGCATACGTGTTCGCAACGCCGCGCCGCCTTGACTGGAGGCGTGACCTACAGCGAACCAGCGCGAGCAGCGGCCCGCCGCACCCGATCGCCGGCGCCCTCGTCCTCCTCGACCGTCCCAACAGTGGGAATCACGATTTATGGATGCGGGCAGGACGAGGCAGTTTTGTTCCGAGAGATGGCACCTCGCTTTGGCATAATGCCGACCCTCACGGAGGCGGCCGTATCCGAAGCCAATATCGAACTGGCATTCGGAAACCGATGCATCAGCGTCGGCCATAAAACGCAGATCACAAACGCCACTATTCTGGCACTTAGGCGTGTCGGCGTAGCGTATATCTCCACCAGGAGCATTGGATACGATCATATCGATGCAAGATATGCGGAGAGCGTCGGCATCTCCGTTGGAAATGTCGCCTATTCGCCCGACAGCGTGGCTGACTACACACTGATGCTGATCCTGATGGCGGTGCGGAATGCAAAATCCATCATCCGCCGCGCAGACATCCATGATTACAGGCTCAATGATGTACGCGGGAAAGAGCTCCGCGACCTCACCATCGGGGTGATTGGAACCGGGCGCATTGGCGCAGCGGTCATGGACAGGCTGCGGGGCTTTGGCAGCCGAATATTTGCCTATGACAGCCACCCCAAGACCTCTGCCGATTACCTTCCCCTCGATGAATTGCTGCAGCGGAGCGACATCGTAACGCTCCATACACCGCTCAACGCGGACACACATCATCTCCTTAATCGTCAACGTCTCGCGCATCTGAAGCACGGCGCCTTCATTATCAATACTGGACGCGGGTCACTTGTTGACACCGAGGCTCTTATTTCGGCGCTGGAGAGCGGCGGATTGGGCGGTGCGGCGTTGGATGTCCTCGAAGGGGAGGAAGGAATTTTCTACGCCGACTGCAGAAACAAGGCCATTGAGAGCAAATCGTTGTTGCGACTGCAAGAGCTGTCGAACGTACTTATTACCCCGCACACCGCCTACTACACAGAGCACGCCCTGAGCGACACTGTTGAAAACTCCATCATAAATTGCCTGAAATTCGAGAGCGGGAATCAGCATGGATAGGTTGAAAATCGGGATCATATTCGGGGGCTGTTCCGAGGAGCACCCCATCTCCGTCAAATCCGCGCGGGAGGTCGCAAGGAACCTCGACACCGAAAAGTACGAACCGTTCTACATTGGGATTACGAAGAGCGGTGCCTGGAAGCTTTGTGACGACCCTGACGCAGATTGGGAAAACGGCAGTTGCCGTCCGGCCGTGCTGTCACCGGACAGAAGCGTACACGGGTTGCTTGTTCTGGGGCACGGGCAATACGAGACGATCAGTCTGGACCTGGTGCTGCCCGTTCTGCACGGCAAACTCGGCGAGGACGGTGCGATGCAGGGTTTGTTGGAACTCTCCGGCATCCCCTACGCCGGCTGCGATGTCCAAAGTTCTGCTCTGTGTATGGACAAATCCCTCGCCTACATCGTCGCCAGAAGTGCGGGAATTGCTACACCGGATTTTTGGACTGTCACGGCGAACGAGAATGCCGACCCCGACCGGCTAACCTATCCCGTCTTTGTGAAGCCGGCCCGTTCGGGTTCATCTTTCGGCGTCAGCAAGGTGTCTCGAAAGGAAGAATTACTGAGTGCGGTGGAAGCCGCAAGACAGTACGACTCGAAGGTGTTGATCGAGGAGGCTGTCGTCGGCAGCGAGGTCGGATGTGCGGTATTGGGGAACGATCTGGATTTGATCGCAGGCGAGGTAGATCGAATTGCTCTGTCTCATGGCTTCTTCAGAATCCATCAGGAAAGTGAGCCTGAAGGCGGTTCCGAAAACTCAACGGCAATCGTTCCTGCGGATATTTCGGCAGAGTCACGCTCACTCGTTCAAGAGACAGCCATGGCCGTATACCGCGCCCTGGGATGCAGGGGACTGTCGCGGGTGGACATGTTCCTCAAGGAAGATGGAAGGGTAGTCCTCAACGAGGTTAACACTTTGCCTGGCATGACCTCCTACAGTCGTTATCCGAGAATGATGGCAGCCGCAGGGTTGCCGCTTGCCGAAGTGATCGACCGGGTGGTGTCGTTGACATTGACAGGAAAAGTCCGATGAAGGATGACTTTGTCTATGTGGACGAGCTGGTACCCGGAATACGTTGGGATGCCAAGTACGCCACGTGGGATAACTTTACCGGCAAACCGGTGGACGGTTACCTGGCAAATCGAATTGTCGGCACAAGGGCTTTGTGCTCGGCCCTGGAAAAAGCGAGAGAAAAGGCCGAATCCCTCGGCCTCGGCTTGCTTCTTTGGGATGGTTACCGGCCGCAACGGGCCGTAGATTGTTTCCTGCGGTGGTCAAGACAGCCGGAGGATGGCCGGACGAAGCCGCGGCACTATCCGAACATCGACAGAGTCGAGATGTTCGAGAAAGGATATGTGGCGACCAAGTCGGGCCACAGCCGGGGCAGTACGGTTGACTTGACGCTCTATTACCTGGCTACCGGTGAGCTTGCTCCAATGGGCGGTGGACACGATCTGATGGATTCAATCTCACATCATGGAGCAGAAGGAATCACGCAAGCCGAGGCGAGAAACCGTCAAACTCTTTGTTCCATCATGGAAGCCTGCGGCTTCAGCTCATACAATTGCGAGTGGTGGCATTACACACTGAAAGACGAACCTTATCCGGACACCTATTTTGATTTTCCGATAGCCGAGCCGGCAAAAGAGATCGGCAAGGCACTGAAGGTACTGATAGCAGCTTATACAACGACCCGACCGATCAGCACACAGTGACACTCACCCCGCATGACACGCTGATCCACAGGACTTGACTATCCCGTGCGGCAATTCCGCTGATCGTCATCTGCCGATGTGCGGTGGCGCTGCGGGTAGTCGCACCGTGACGCAGAGCCCCCCATCACGACGGGGGGTGAGGGTGAGGGTTCCGTCGTGGGCAAGGGTGATGCTCTTGACGATCGCCAGGCCGAGGCCGACACCTAGGTGGCCGTCGCGTATCCGTCCAGTGCCACGCTGAAACGGCTCGACAATCGTGGAAACCAGCTGTGGGGAGAGCCTCTCGCCGGTGTTCTCGACGGTGAGCACCACGGTCCTGGGGTGAACGCTGGTCGTGACCCACACGGTGCCGTGTTCAGGCAGGTTGTGGACAATCGCGTTGTGCACGAGGTTCGTGGTCACCTGCAGCAGGAGCGCATGGGAGCCGATGGTGGGGGCGAAGTCGCCGGAGGTCTCGATGGTGAGACCGCGTTTTTCTGCGAGCGGGAGAAGCGTTTCAGTGGCCTCTTCCGCTACGAGAGACAGGTCGACGTGTTCTCGTGTGAAGGACCGCTGGTCGGCGCGGCTGAGTAGGAGCAATGCCTCAATGAGGTGGATCGCTCGGGTGTTGACGAAGTGGAGTCGGTCGACAAGTTCGCCGGTGTCGCGGTCCAGGTCGTTGCGGGCCACGTCGAGAAGTGTCTGCGTGATCGCCAGCGGGGTGCGCAGCTCATGCGAGGCGTTGGCTGCGAACCTCTGCTGCTCGGCGACGTGTGCTTCGAGCCGCGCGAGCATGGTATCGAAGGCGTCGGCGAGTTCGCGGAACTCGTCTTTGCGGCCTTCCAACTGGATCCGGTGGGAGAGTGATCCGTTGGCGGCCTGACGTGTGGCATTTGTGATGCGAGTCAGGGGGGCGAGCATCCGGCCGGCGAGGATCCATCCTCCCAGAAGGCCGAACATCAGCAGGAAGGCCAGCACTGCGGCAGCCTTCGGGAAGAAGGCGTGCACCAGGTCGAGCTTGAGGGTTCGAATCCCGCCGCGGGTGTAGATCGCCTCGGGTACGTAACGCAGCAGGAACACCCACACCGCGGCGAGCAGCAAGGCCCCTGCAAGCATGAGGAACCCCGCGTAGCTGAGGGTGAGTTTGAGTCGAACGCTCAAACCAGGCGCCCTATCCACGGTCCCCTCCGTCACGCTCGACGCCGGATGCTGTGTCGATGCGGTAGCCGACGCCGGCCACGGTGGCGATGATCCCGGGTTCGCCGAGACGTTTACGCAATGCCGAGACAGTAATGCGCACGGCATTGGTGAAGGGGTCGGCATTCTCGTCCCACGCTCGCTCTAAGAGTTCTTCGGCGCTGACGACACCGCCTTCGGCCGCGACGAGGACCTCGAGTACGGCGAACTGCTTCCTGGTCAGCGCGACGTACCGACCGTCGCGGTAGACCTCTCGGCGGAACGGATCCAGACGCAGACCTGCGAGCTCCCGCACAGGCGGCCTGTTGTGCGGGCGCCTGCGGTCGAGCGCTCTGAGCCTGAGCACGAGTTCTCGGAGCTCGAACGGCTTCGTGAGGTAGTCGTCGGCGCCGAGCTCGAACCCGGAGGCCTTGTCATCGAGACGGTCGGCAGCGGTAAGCATCAGAATCGGCATGCCGCTGCCGGAAGCGACGATGCGTTCGGCGATCTCGTCACCGGAGGGCCTGGGAATGTCGCGGTCGAGAACGGCGATGTCGTAGGCGTTGATGCTCAACAACTCCAGAGCGGTGTCACCGTCACCGGCGATGTCCGCCGCGATCGCTTCCAGGCGCAGCCCATCACGGATTGCCTCTGCCAGATAGGGCTCATCCTCGACGACCAACACACGCATACAGTCGATGCTACGAGCCGTAGCATATCGTCGGCATATCAAAATCCACGTACGTGCTGACAACATCAGGCTGCCTTGACTGCAGGCATGACCTACAGCGAACCGGCACGAGCAGCAGCCCGCCGCACCAGATCGCTCGCGTCCTCGTCCCACTCGGCCGCATCCGACCGCCTCGATGCACTCGGCGAGGCACACGGCGCCGTCCCTGATGGCGTGACGGTCTTCGATGACGAAATTCCGGCCGTGACCAACCTCGACCCCGATCTGCTCGGTGCCCTGCGCCAGGCTGCGACTGATGCCGCAGACGACGGGGTCCAGTTCTACGTCAACGGCGGCTGGCGCTCACCGGAGTACCAAGAACACCTACTCCATGGGGCGGTCGCGAAGTACGGCTCAGAAAAGGAAGCCGCCCGATGGGTCGCCACCCCCGACACGTCTCCTCACGTGTCGGGGCACGCGATCGACATCGGACACTCCGACGCCACGGCGTGGCTGTCCAAGCACGGCGCCGAGTACGGGCTCTGCCAGATCTACAGCAACGAACCCTGGCACTACGAACTGCGCCCCGAAGCCATCGATCACGGCTGCCCGCCCATGTACGCCGACCCTACCCACGATCCAAGGATGCAGCAGTGACCAGCACCGTCGGCATATCCCCAGCCCGGACCCGTCCACCTCCTACCGCCGGGCTGCAGATGATCCCCGAGGCGATCGCCTGTGTGGTGATGTCTTGAGTCAAATTTCTGGCAGGAGTAGATCTTGCTTGTTGTTGGAGGCGGGTAGGTCCGCAGGAAGCGGAACGATTTCCTGCTTGGTCGGCATACCCCCGGCGCTGGTAGAACTTGTGCGCGTCTGGCCGTCGGTCTCCGCTGGTGACTTCCATCCGGAGGCATCCGTGGCTGGCGGCGAAGTATTCGGCGGCCGCAACAACTCGGGAGCCGACACCTCGTCCGCGTACTCGGTCGGAGACGACCAGGGCTACGATTCGGCCCCAGGCACCGTCGCGTTCGAAGAACGGACAGATATGGACGGCGATGACACCGTGGAGATCGCCCTGGGCGTCAGCCACGTAGGCCGCGCTGCCGGATCGTCGACCCAGGTCTGGATCCGGGCCACCGTCGTCGCCTGACCATCCTGGGGATAGCCCAACTGGTCGAGCAACTCGTAGATGGCTTCGGCGTCGGCGCTGCGCGCTGGTCGTATCTGCATGCCTTACCCTACGAACCGGACCATATCGTCGGCGTACCGAAAACGGCATACGCGCTGGCAACACCACGCCGCCTCGACTGGCAGCATGGGGTCAAACGGCATCAGCACGAGCAAGACCCGCAGGGCTATCCTGACCACCTCCGTCGGCCCGGTCGTCGTCACCCCTGCGGTCATCGGAAACCTCGTCTACCAGTCAGCATCGTCCTCGGCGCGCTCGTTCAGCGAAGTCCTTGTTCCGCCCGATTGGCCTGACGGCACTTCCACAGCAAGTCCATCTCGACCTCTACGTCGATGACTTCGACGCCGCGCACGAGCAGGCGAACGCGCTGGGGCCGCGCTTGTCGAAGGCGGCCGACGATCGCGCTGCGGGTCGGGGCGTCCAGGTCCACGGCGATCCCGCTGGTCACCCGTTCTGCCTTTGCTGGCTGCCGCCCACAACGAACCAGCGGAGGGTCGGCGCCCCGTCGGTTCCGTGACGATCGGTGGCGTCGCCTTCTCGCGGTCCTTCGGGTGGTCAGCGTCCCGGCGTGAGCGTCACCGTTTCGCCTGGCCGTAGCGTGATGCGGCGCCGCCAGGTACCCGCGCGGACCTCGGTCGTGGTGCCGCCAATGCTGTGGATCACTGCCCGGGTCGCCTTCCCGTCGCGCCAGGTGAGGTCGACCTCGAAGCCGCCGCGTGCGCCGACGCCGGTGACCGAGCCGCGGGCGGCCCAGGCGAGGGGCAGCGCGGGCAGCAATTCGATCACGCCGGGCCGGGAGTAGAGCAGCATTTCCAGGGCTGCGGCGGCACCGCCGAGGTTGGCGTCGATCTGGAAGATCGTGTAGCTGCCCTGGCTGTACATGTCGAAGAGGTTCGCCGCGGTGCCGTTGCCGTTGTTCATCGACGGCCGCAGCACCGTGAGGTAGAGCTGGTACGCCCGCTCCGCGTCCTTGAGCCGCGACCAGCACAGCGACCGCCACGCGCACGCCCACCCGTAACTGTCCATTCCCCGAGCCAGCAGCAGATTGCGTACGCCGTCGAGCAGCTCAGCCGAACTCGTGTCGGCGGCGATCCGGTCGCCGGGGTAGAAGCCGATCAGCGGCGACAAGTGCCGGTGCGTGGTCTCACCGAGATTTTCGGGGCTCATCCACTCCTCGAGCCAACCGGTCTTGGGGCTGACCCGCGGCAGGTAGAGCCGGGACTGCAGGTCCTTGAGCACGGCCGCGAACTCCGCGTCCCGGCCGAGCACGGCGGTCGCGACCTGCGTCTGTTGGAACAGGTCCCAGGCCAGTTCCTGGGCGTACGTCGTGCCCTTGGCGTCCGGTCCGTGCTCCGGCGACCAGGCCGTGTCATCGATCAGCACCTCGTGCCCGTCGACCGTGGCCGTGATCAGCCGCGCCTGCCAGAACTCGGCGGCGCCCTTGAGCACCGGATAGATCTTCTCCAGGTACGCCCGGTCCTGGCTGTACTCGTAGTGCCGCCACAGCGAGTTGCACAGCCACGCGTTGCCGGACGGGTGCCAGACCCAGCCGCTGCCTCCGTAGATGTTGGTGGAAAACGCTACCGCCCAGCCGGCCACCTTCCCGCTGCTGTTGCGGAAGCGGTTGCTCGGGTGGTTGAACAGCCGCCCGGTCACGTCGGTCCACACCGGCAGCTGGGACACGCAGTAGTCGGCCAGCGCATCCGCGCACTCGCCGAGCCCTGCCGGGTCGGCCAGCCAGTAGTTCATCTGCACGTTGATGTCGGTGTGGTAGTCGGCGAACCAGTCCGGGGTGTTGTTGTGGATCCACAGCCCTTGGAGGTTCATCGGCAGCCCGTCGCGCGAACCGGTGATCGTCAGGTAGCGGCCGTACTGCACGTACGCCGCCTCGAGTTCCGGGTCCACCGTGGTCGGGTCGGTGTGCCGGACGGCAATCCGCGACCAGGAGTCGAGCGCGCGCTGCACCGCCGACGAGGTGCCGAGGTCGATCGTCATCCGGTCATACAGCCGGCGGTAGTCGGCTACGTGCGTGGCGAGAAGCCGTGCGCCGGAAACCCGGGCGGCGGCGGCGACTTTTGTACGAGCGAGCGCGAGCGGATCGATCGCCGGGTCGCGGAAGTCCTTCGCCGCATCGGGCGAGTAGTTCGTGCCCGCGCAGACGACCACCAGCACTTCCCGGCAGCCGTCGAAGGCGACCTTGCCGCCGTCGGCGCGGACCCGTCCCCCGGTACCGACCACGGTGACGGCCGCCCCGTACGTCAGCCCGTTGACGAGCGTGCCGGCGAAGCCGGCCTGGCCGCCGCTCGCGGTCGTGGTCTCGCCGTGCGTGCCCACGAGCGACACCGCGCCGGAGTGGCGGCCCCCGCCGGTCTGGGTGAGCCGCAGCACGACCACGTCGTCCGGGTGGCTGGCGTAGACCTCCCGCCGGTAGCGCGCCCCGCCGACCTGGTAGCTCGCCGACACCACTCCGTTGCTGAGGTCCAGCCGGCGGCGATAGTCCGTGTACGCCTCCTGCCCGGTCAGCGCGACCCGCACCTGCCCGAGCACCCCGAAGCTGCCGAACCCGTTCGCGTCGTACGGCAGCTGCCCGTCACTGGTCAGCGTGTCGTTGCGTCCGCCGGTCCAGAACGAGCCGTCGGTGAGATAGAGGGCGTCGTCGATCGGATCCCCGGAGACCAGCGCGCCGAGGCGGCCGTTGCCGATCGGCAGGCCCTCCCGGATGATCTGGTCCTCCCGAGCCGGCGTGCGCCACCAGAGCGCGGTCGCGTCGGCCTCGGACACCAGGGCGGGCTCGGCGGGCCGGGCCGAAGCGGCGTGCGCCGCAGGGCTGGCCCCGGCCAGGGCGAGACCGGCTCCGGTCGCGCCGGTGAGGCGGAGGAAGTCACGGCGGGATGATGCGAACATGATCGTTCCCTTCCTGCCAGATTCATCGGGCCTTTCACGGGCCTTCCGGATCCGGACATGCGGCGGCCGGTACTTTGACCATCGAGAGACCCGATGTTTTCATAAAATATGGTCAGTGTTTCGGGGATGTCAACAGCGCCGTCGATGCCGGCGCGACCACCGTGGATGGTGGGCCGGGTCGACCCGGCCCACCATCCACGGTGGCACTACAGGTCGTAGTCGCCCGACGCCTCGATGTTCTCGCCGGTGGCCCAGCCGAACTCAGTCAGCCATTTTCATCGTGCGTAGCGGTTGGCTTCGACGTGGTGCAGGACGAGGATGGCTTGGACGATAGCGGTGGCTCGGTGTGGGCAGCAGCGCAGCTTGATCAAGATCTTCCAGGTCTTGAGGGTGGCGATCGCGCGTTCGCCGCGGGCGCGGATCTTCGCGTGAGCCCGGTTCACGGCCTTCTGCCTGCGTGACAGCTTTGGCCGGAAGCGGCGTCGCTTGAACGGGGTGCGCACGCTGCCGTGGGCGCCCTGGTAGCCCTTGTCGGCGAAGGTCATCGCGTTCGCGTTGCTCAGCGCGTCGATGATGCCGTGGGTTCGGGCTGCGGTCAGGTCATGGACTGAGCCGGGTAGCGCCGGCGAAGCCCAGATGAGGCGGCCGGCGGCATCGGCGATGACCTGCACGTTCATGCCGTGGTGCTTGTGTTTCCCGGAGTAGTACGGCTTCTGGTCGGCGACCCGGTCAATCGGGATCAGGGTGCCGTCCAGGATCGCGTACGCCAGTCGGCGGATCCGGTCCATGGCGGTGGCCAGGTCATCGGCGGCCGCCGCGAGAAGGGCTATCGCTTCCTGCACGTATCGCCATGCGGTGCTCACGCCCATGGCGAACCCGGCAGCGAGGCGGGTGTAGGTGTCACCGTTACGCAGGTGAGCCAGGGCGAGCAGTGCCTGCCGTCCCGCGTCGAGGCGCCGCCACCTGGATCGGCGCTGGTTGCGGTGGCTACGGATGCGGTCGGCCAAGTGGTTCAAGGTCCGGCTGGACAACGAGATCGTGGACGGGTAAGACAGCACAGGCGAGGCTCCCGGTCGGGGCATCGGGTCACAGATTTGCTGTCTTACCTGGAGCCTCGCCCTCATCGATCACCGGGCTACGCACACCGCCCCTGTGCTGCCAGATCAGGTTGGAAAAGGCTCAGTGAGAAGCGGATCAACCTCACTGGAACCAACAGGAGGCACCGGCCTCTGCATCACTGAAGCGCGTGGAGCGCCGACGCGATCGGTGACCGGTTTACAGGATCCTCGACCAAGTTGAACAAGATCCTCATCCGCTTGAACCCGGCCGGGCCGACCCCCGGGTTGAACAAGATCGCCACGGGCGTGAGCGCGGCCCCTGCCGCGCCAAAACTCGTTCGATGGCCGTGACCTGGTGCTTTGGAGATCGGATGAGGGTGCTCGGTGGTACTCGTTGATCATCCCTGTGACTGAGCGCGACAGATGGCCAAGCTGAGCGCGAAAGACGGCCATGGAGGAAGCGGGTCGCGAGGTGATCGGCCATCCTGATCTGCCGAGGATGTGGGTCACGTCCATGGTCGTGGTGTAGAAGACGACCGTCGGAAGATCCGGTGTTGATCTTAAGCGGCGATGGGCATGGGTTGGTTGTGGGCGTCGTCGGGTTGGTCGGCGTCGATGCTGGCCAGGCGGGCGCGGTTGAGTAGTTCCAAGCCCATGTAGCGGCGGGTCTCGGTCCACTCGTCGGTCTGTTCGGCCAGTACGGCGCCGACGAGGCGGATGATCGCGGCCCGGTTGGGGAAGATCCCGACAACGTCTGTGCGGCGGCGGATCTCCTTGTTCAGCCGCTCTTGGGGGTTGTTCGACCAGATCTGCCGCCAGATCTGGCGTGGGTAGGCGGTGAAGGCGAGGAGGTCGTCCCGGGCGGTGTCGAGGTGCTCGGCGGCAGCGGGGAACCGCTGCTCGATCGTCTCGACCACCCTCGTGTACTGGTCCCGGACCGAGGCCGCGTCGGGCTGGTCGAAGATGGTGCGGACCAGGGTGGCCACCCACGGCTGTGCTGTCTTGGGGACCTTGGTCAGCAGGTTGCGCAGGTAGTGGGTGCGGCAGCGTTGCCATCCGGCGCCGGGTAGCGCGGCGCCGATCGCGGCGACGAGGCCGCGGTGGGCATCGGAGATGACGAGTTTGACCCCGGACAGGCCCCGAGCCGTCAACGAGCGTAGGAACGCCAGCCAGCCGGCGCCGTCCTCGTCGGATGCGATGTCCAGGCCGAGGACCTCCCGGCCGCCGTCGGCGTTGACACCGACCGCGACCAGGGCGTGGACGTTCACTGTCCGGCCGGCTTCGCGGACCTTGACCGTCAGGGCGTCGGCCCAGACGAACGTGTAGTGGGCGGCGTCGAGGGGACGATTCCGGAATGCCTCGACCTGGGCGTCCAGGTGCGCGGCCATCTCCGAGACCTGCGATTTCGACAGTTGCTTGACGCCGAGTTGTTCGACCAGCTTCTCCACTCGTCGGGTCGAGACGCCGAGCAGGTAGGAGGTGGCGACGACCGAGACGAGGGCCTGTTCGGCCCGCCGCCGGTGGGTCAGCAGCCAGTCGGGGAAGTACGAGCCCTGTCGTAGCTTCGGGATCGCGAGTTCCATGGTGCCGGCGCGGGTGTCCCACTCCCGGGTCCGGTAGCCGTTGCGGGAGTTGACGCGCTCAACGCTGCGCTGCCCGTACGGGGCGCCGCAGATCGCATCCGCCTCGGCGGACATCAACGCCTCCGCGAACGTCTTCACCATGTCACGCAGCAGGTCCGGCGACCCGGACGCGAGGTGCTCACGGAGGAAGCCAGCGGGGTCGGTAGGCTCGGGTACGGCCATCGTGGTGCTCTCCTTTGATCTTGACTTAGCCGTCTCAAAGGATCTTCACGATGGCCGTCTTCTACTCCACGACACGCCCGCTACCAGGCATGTCGTACACCACTCCCATGGACGCAACCGCCAGAAAACGCAGCGCGTGGCGCTGAATCTCGAGGACTGGCGCGGTGACCTCCGCGCCCTGCAGAAGCAGTTCGACGACTGGCCTGTCGACGGGTTGAAGGAACTGGTGGCGGTTACTCGGAGCGGTGCGGTCGTGCAGATCGTCAAACCCAACTGAGAGAAGGATTCGCATATGTCTATCGACTACCGATTGACCTTGGCGGGTGACATCCCCCTGGAACAGATAGCGGAACTCGTCGCCCCGGATGCCACCGAAACGTCGACTATGTCCGGCAAGCGAATGCTCACCGGGCCTCTCTCCGATGAGTACGGATACGTTGTCGACATCATCTCCGGCAGCCACGGCTACTACGACGCCGAAGACGACGACGGCTCTCAGTGGATATGGGAACCGGACATTTATGCCGACATCGACTTCCACATGAGCAAAGATGATCTAACCGACAAGGGAACCCCGAACATGTTGACAGCCGTGGCCCGGGTGCTGACTGAACGGGCGGAGGATGCTGCGCTCGTTCTGAACGGCAACTGGCTCTTGTTGACGCGCGTCGGAGGGGTGCTGCGCAAACACCGGCCGACGTGGTGGAGCCACCATGACGTCGACAACGACATCATTCGCCAATGAGCTCACCACCTGGAGCAACACACGCCAGGTGTTGCGGGAACGGACAAAACCGGTAGGACCACACGGGGGTTGATCGTGCGGCGGTCGCCAGGCGCACAGCGACGAACCTGGCAGTCTTCCCGGCTCCTCGCTGAGAAAGTCCAGCAGGTCCGGCCCACCCCTTGCCGCATGGGCAGCGCGGACCCGGCGCGGCTCGAACCAGCCCGGCCCGCACACCTGCCCGCAGGCCATATGCGGTCCGGCGCAGGGCGGACACAACGGCGGCAGCGGCGAGTTGCCCTACCGTGTCGTTCGCCAGGCTGTTGTGACCCTCCCAAACTCACTCGCTGCTTGCGGTCGAAGGATGGGGTCCACTTCGGTTGACCGATGGTTAGTGTGGTGGACCTGATCGTGTCCACCGTGTGCTCTGCTGCGCGTTGATGAGTAACTCATCATGTTGCTTGAGGGCGATCTGCCGGGGTCGCGCCGACGCCGGACGCTGGACCGCCCGCGTCGGCGAGCTGAACGCCATCCAGGTCTCTGACTCCTGAACCTGCTTCGGCTCGCCACCGATGGATGGCCGGCGCGGAGTTGCCAGGCGTTCCGGCCCGCGATCCGAACCCGCCCGTCTCGGTATCGATGATCTTCGTGCGTGTGCGCGTTGTGTGCTCCGGCGCGGTGATCAACGGTGGGTAACGTTGAGCGGTCATGCTCGTCGGTGACGGTCGGCCGGCGAAGGCCTGGTCGCGTGCGGTCGGTGTGTGATCCGCTGGTGGCGATGCGAGCGCTGACCACCCCTGCGGCTCCCTGCGGTACGCTGACAGCCGCCGCCAGCTAGCCTGGATCATGACGCCCTCGTAGCTCAGGGGATAGAGCAACGGTTTCCTAAACCGTGTGTCGCAGGTTCGAATCCTGCCGGGGGCACGCAGAGCATCCGCGACAACTTCAACGGGGTCTGAGGCGTCTGCCTCGGACCCCGTTTTCTGCGTTTGTGGGTGCTCGCTCATGATCGTCTCGATGGTGGCAGCAAGGACGGGTGCCGTCTCGCCGGTGATGCTGACCCGGATTGTCACGTCGTGCCGGTGGGCGTTATAGCGCAGTTCGAGGTGGAAGGCGTCGTAGATCCGACGTTGTTGGTCTTCAGGTAGGCGGTCCAGGTTGATGTGGCC
The DNA here is from genome assembly GCF_033446045.1 of Plantactinospora sp. KLBMP9567. Lineage (NCBI taxonomy): Bacteria > Bacillati > Actinomycetota > Actinomycetes > Micromonosporales > Micromonosporaceae > Plantactinospora > Plantactinospora sp. KLBMP9567. The sequence continues at coordinate 380,982 of NZ_JAWQRR010000016.1, forward strand.
TTGGGGTAGCAGGTCGAGTAGGTCTAGGTCCGCCGGAGCGTTGGCCCGCTCTTCGCGGGTGAGCTCGGCGAGTAGCTCCTTCTTGACGCGCTGTTCGGTGACGATGTCTTTGAATCGGGTCTGGATGCCCGTCCGCATGGCGTCGTCAACGTCGGGATCGCCGGTGGGTTTGACCATCCGACGCGCGGCATCTCTCGGTCACCGCCGGCCGAGGCGTAACGCGGGTTCGCCAGGGGCACCGGGATGACGGCGGTGTCGCGGTGGGCACAGAATGTCGGGATGGGGAACAGGGAATCGGTGAGCAGGAGGGGCACAGGGCTGATCGTCGCGGTGTTGGGGCTTTGGAGTTTGTTCGTGATTTGCATGGGGCTTGGGTTCGTGGCGTCGTACACGTCGGAGAACTCGTCTGCCGACTTGACCAACACCGAACTGCGCTCTGCGGCGATCGAGTGGACGATCGTGGCCACGATTGTCGCGGCAGTGTTGCTCGCCCCGGTCGCCGTATCGAGAAGGCGTGCCCGCGGCTGCGCCGCGTGTGTCGGCAGCAAGGCGGAGCGTTCGACGCCTTCAAGTGACCGTTAACGCCTGCTGCCTGCTTAGGGACCGGGCGCCAGGCCGCTGTAGATGATCGAGGACAGGCGCCTGTCGATCGACTGTGGGCTCCACACACTGACCTCTGAGAGTCCGCCAACTCTGCTGGGGCCGAACGAGACACGCCGCCCATTCGCAAGGTAGGTCCGGATAACGCAAGATCACTCACAAGGTAAGTCTGACATTCGCAACCTTCGCCGATATTGGACAGGACTGTCCCGTCCAGGTGATGGTGACGAGTGGGGTAGGCGTTGAGATGGGCTCCGCCATGTAGTTTCGGACGCTCGACCGCTGAGGTGTCCAGGTTTGGTTGGCGGATTCGGTGGATCTTGGCGGCGGAGGTGCGCGCCGACCTTCTGAACTTGGTATGGGCTCGCTCCAGAAGAAGCCGATCTCTAGCTTGGGTAACCAAGAGCGGCCACCGACAATCGACGTGCCCCTTTAATCGGTTCGATGTCCGCTCATGGCCGAATAGAGACGTTTGGTGTGTCGGTAGCGTCCGGCCGATTTGAAGAACGTCGCCCCACGCTTTGTTCGTGCTTCCATCACCACCGCGACGGATGAACACCGTTCGTCGCGGGAGGACTGCTTCAGACGTTCCCTGACTGCGTTGCAGCTTCATCCTGCGATGCCCTACGCTGCTCCGTAGTTACGGAGCAGCGTAGGAGGACGGGATGAACGGCAACAGACTCGATGAACTTGAGCGACGGATCGCCCGCTTGGAGAGCCGGGCCGAGAGCGGAGCTGCGCCGGAGCGCCCCGCGCGAGGTGCGAACCAGCTGACGGGAGTGCTGCATGCCTGGCGCCGCGACGCTGAGGAGCAGTCCCTGCCCGGGACGGTGGGTTATGCGGGGTATGTGGCTGGCAGGGAACTGCTCTGGGCCAGGCAGATGCCGCTCGCCGAGCTGTTGTCGGCCGACTGGGGTCCTGCGGCCGGCATCCTGGAGTCCCTCGGCAGCTTGCCGCGGCTGGCGTTGCTCAGGGCACTGCTGCGCGAGGGGTGCCGCACCAACGTCGACCTCCAGGAGGCACTCGGCGCGAACCAGGGGGACGCGACCAGCGGCCAGCTCTACCATCACCTGCGGGAGCTGCAAGGGGCGGGGCTGATTACGCAGAGGCGGCGTGGCGAGTACGACCTCGCACCCCAAGCGGTGATCCCGATCCTGACCATCCTCGCCGCGGCGATGAACGTTGCCACCGACCCTCCGGTCGGCCCGCCGATCGCAGCCCCACAATCGAACTGATGTCGATACCGACTTTCGTCGCGCACCGAGCGTGCGTCTCGGCGTCGAGTCGCCGACACTGTGACCGGTGACCACTCCGACAACACCACAAGCAGGCCACAAGATCTCTCGGGTAGCGGGATCGGAGACCCATCGACGCCCATGACACGCCAACTAAATCTGGACGCCGCCAGATCATCCGCCACGTTGACCTGGACTCCGCCATCTTCACCTGGACAGGACAAGGACAGTGTCCGATCCATTTGAAGGCTGCGAACGGTCGGCCGCCTGATCAGCGTCTCGAGGAGTGGTTCTGACCTATCCGCCTCGGAGTTGGTCAGACTTACCATGCGGATTCGGTGGATCTTGTAGTTCGAGCTGTCCTGAATACCCGCTGACCCTTGGGTGGGAATGTGAGACTTCGATGGTTGTCATACTGTGGCGGCCTCTGTCGCCATGACCGGCATTTTGCGTGTGCTCCTCAGTGGTGAGAGCAGCGCGGGCAGGAACGCGGCGGTCATTCCCGCCGCGCCGATCCACAGCACGACGGACGCGCCGAGTAGGCCGCCGAGTGCGCCGCCGAGTAGGCCCGCGATCGGCATGCTGCCCCACTGGACGAAGCGGACGGTGGCGCTCATTCTGCCGAGCAGTCGGTCCGGCGTCGCGGTCTGTTGCAGGCCGGCCTGCGCGATCAGGCGGACCACGCCTCCTGCGGAGACTAGGGCCAGTCCGGCCCCGGCAAGCCCGAGTGGCCAGCCGGGCCCGGCGGCCGGCATCAGCGCGGCGGCCGGCGCCGTGCACAGCGGAGCCAGCCAGACGACCGGGCCAGGGCCGATCCGGGCGATCACGCGGCGGGCCAGCAACGCGCCGCCGAGCCCACCGCACGCCATCACGGACAGCACAAGGCCGATATCGAACGCGCTCAGGCCGAGGTGCCTGGCCAGGTATACCAGCAGCATCGTCTGGTAGGTGACGAGGAAGAGGCTGAACAGGCCGTCCGTGAGCAGTATTGGCCGCAGCAGGGGGTGGCCGAGCACGAACCGTAGTCCTTCCCCGACCTCACGACCCAGGTGCTGGGGGGCGCCTGCCGGTGGCCGTTTCTCCGGCGTGCGGATTCGCAGCACGCCCAGCGCGGACAGCAGCATCCCGGCGGCGCTGACGACCAGCGTCAGCGGCGCGCCCAGCCAGGCGACCAGCGGCCCGGCCACGCCCGGGCCGCTGATGCTGGCGGCGGAGCGCACTGCGGCGATCTTCGCGTTGCCCTCGACCAGGTGATCGCGGCCGACCAGTGCCGGCAGGTAGCTGGTGTAGCCGACGTCGAACAGCACGGTCAGCAGGCCGTGAGCGAGCGCGACCGCGAACAGCACCCAGATCGTCAGCGCGTCCACCCACCACGCCAGCGGCACTAGCAGCAGCAACCCCGCCCGGAGCAGATCGCTGTTGACCATGACCCGTTGCTTGCGCCAGCGGTCGACCCATGCGCCCGCCGGGAGCCCGATCAGCAGCGACCCGGCCGTCGTCATCGCGGTCAGGACGCCGACATCAAACTCGTCTGCGTCCAGCCAGACGATCGCCACCAGAGGGAGCGCGAGGAACACGACCCGGTCGGCGAGCTGCCCGGCCACCGTCGCACCGAAGAACCGCCGGAAGTCGGGCTCACGAAGCAGGCCGAGGCGAGGTGATCGCAACATGTTATCCCGGATCCTCTGAGGCATCGATGCCGGCTGTGATGGCGTACGCCTCCTCGGACATCTTGCCGCCGCGGTGGTTGTTCTCGCCGGGGCCGAACAGGTAGCGCAGTAGCGGGCCGAGCCCGTGGATGGGGCCGCGTTCATGGACTTTCGGGATCAGGTCGGCCTCCCGGTGGCGGCTGGTGCTGGCCGGTGGGCGTAGGGCAGCGGCGCTACTGGGCTGAAGGCGCGGGGTGCGCGTCGGTCCCGGGCGAAGCGGTGCGCGATGCGTTCCTCGGCTAAGACCTGCTTCTCGGTGACGCGAGGGCTGCCGTCGTGGTGGTGGATTGTGTCGGGGTAGATCGCGGCCGGCTCCATCCGGGAACGCGCCGTCCGCGTGTTTGCCCAGTTCATAATCGTGTCTGTGAGGGCGTCGGCCTCATCTCGGGAGTTCAGTGCGTGCGCGCAGGCGTCGAGGAAGGGCCGGTATTCCACCGACCGTTGTTGCGCGGTCACGGTTCGTCTGGTGGGTGAGGCGATCACTGCGGCGAGCGCGGTGACTTCCGGGAAGATCGCGGCCATGAACAGCGACCGCCGGTAGCCGTCTGGCATGAGCAGGTCGAGACGCTGCTCCCATCGTCGCCAGAGGGGGTGGTGTGGTGCGCTGAACCGCAGGTCCAGGCAGATACGGGTTGCCGAGACGGTGGCGTCGAAGGTGATCGTCCAACCGTGCCGGCGGGTGGTGCGCCGCAGTCGGTGTTGTGCGGCGCCCAACTCCGGCAGCCGCGCGCCGAGCAGGAGGGGCGGCTCGTCGTGGATCCCGTCCGGCGGGCCGACCCGGTAGCCGTGCCGGGTGCACAGGTACTCGTCGTGGGCGAACAGCCGCCGCACCTGGCCGCCCTCATGCCGAGCGGTGCAGCGGGGACAGGCACGTTGGGCCAGGTGACGCAGGCTGCGCCACGCCGGCGGCGGAACCCGCAGCTCGGGCAGCGCCCAGGCCAGTCCAACGGGCTGGTAGCCGGTGATGGCCGCAAGCCGGCGCAGCGCGGCAGCGGCGGCGTCGACGTGCCTGAGGCGCCGTTGGATGCCGACGTGCTGGGCCAGCGTGCTGCTGGACAGTCCGTGCACTAGATCGAGACGACGCAGCCAGGAGGTGAGGGTTTCGTTCCGCGCAGGCGCCAGCGGGATCGGCAACCGCCGCCAGTCGCTCACTTCTTCGCCTTGCCGCGCCGTCCCGGTCTCTGGACGTGGGCGCGTTGCGCGGCGTGGTCGACGGGTATCAGGTCGAGCAGGTCTTTCGTGATCTGTTCGGTGCCGTCCTGGATGGCCAGGACCGCCGCGCCGCGCACCAGGTGCGACAGGCTGCCGATCATGCCGCTGGTGCGGGCGAACAGGTATTCGTCCAGCCCGGTCAAAGTGCCGGGCTGGTGGCGGTGTAACCGCAGGCTGGCCTCCATGGTCGAGACCAGACCGCGCCAGGTCTCACGCTGCTCGGTGGTGCCGTAGTCGAACGGCCGCGCGGGGATGAGGGTGAACCGGCCGGCGATCTGCCGGCCCCGGGTGCCGGCGAACAGGCCGATCTCGTCGACGTCCAGGCCGGCGTAGACGAACGTGGCCGGCAGCCGCTCCGCGAAGTACTTCAGCGTGTCCGACACCTCCGCGCCGGCCCGGGTGGCGAGGCTGATGTTGTGTATCTCGTCGACCAGCACCAGATCGACGTGGGTGCGGGCGGCGGTGGCGCAGACCGCGTTGGTCACGTCGGTGAGGTTCGCCGAACGAGGTGCCGGCAGGCCGAAGAACCGGGAAAACTCCACCGCCACCATTCGTGGTGTCGCCGCCGGAGGGACCGTGATGTAGACGACCGGCAACCGGTGCCGATCCTGCGGGTGCCGCCGGCGGGCGGCGAGGTCATGCGCCCGGCCGAGCTGGCTCAGCGCCGTGGTCTTCCCGGTGCCCGACGCTCCGCTGATGATCACGCCCCGGCGGGCGGAGATCTGGTTGCGGTTGAGCTGGATCAGCAACCGGCTCGTCGCGATGACCTGCCGGATGACCGGCGTGTTCACCAACGGCAAATCGGCGTGGTACTCCATTCGCGCCTCGTCATACCCGACCCGCCGGCCCGCGCTCAGCCCCGCCAACGCCGCCTCGGCCAGCAGGGCCGGTGGGTTCGGTTCGGCGTCCACGAACCGCCGCCATCCCTCCTTGGTGGTCAACGGATTCTCCGTCGACGGCTCAGCGTCGTCGGGGTCCCCGGCGCGCGGGCGGGGCAGGATGGCGGTCAATACGGCCACCTCTCGGCCTCGACGCGGGCGTCGAAGATCCCCATCGGGACCACGGTCGTACTGGTCTGCCCGTCCAACTCGTCGTCCTCGTCAGCCTGTGCCTCGGATTCCTCGACGGGCGGGGGCCGGTGCGCGGCGGCGGCCACCCGGGTCCGCGCCGCGACCCGGGCACTCGCCTTGTCCAGCACCGGGCCGGCCTGCGCCCGGGTGAGCAGCTCGTCGAGGACCCGGGCCACCGCGGTCTCGTTGGTATCGTCCCGGCCGGCCTGCGCCGCCAGCCGGCGGGCATGGCGCCAGGTGA